>NZ_JABWEF010000002.1:0-500882 GCF_013369445.1 Duganella sp. BJB1802
GATCTTCGACTACATCGAGATGTTCTACAATCCGAAGCGCCGACATGGCTTCAACAACAAGCTGTCCTCGGTCAACTACGAAAAGCAGTATTTTGAGCGGCTCGCGAGCGTCTAGTGAACTCGTGGCGATTCAAACCCCACCAACCAATACAGCTCCAGTGGCAACCTGTGTCGCACCAACCCCTGGGTGATTCGGATTAACCGGATCACCCATTTGATTGACTTCGTACGCACCGCCTTGCTGAAATTCTGAAGCGTTACCCCCACCGCTGGCATATACACTTTTCAGCCATCCAAGGAAACCGCCACTGTTTGCCGAATTAAACTATCCCACTTTGGTAGTCAAAGGAAAAAGATCCTCGTATCACAATCCGATAGAAATAATAAATTCCTCGGCAAGTTGCTCGGAAATTTCGAATGGAGAAAATAAAACTCTAACGTATTCAAGCTTATCTGAATAACTCCACAATTGCCAATCACGCTCTTTAGTCGCACGTTCGTGAGCTACCATCCATTCTTCACGGGAAGGGTCTATTTTTTTCCACTTACTCCAATCCTCAGCTGCAGCTGGTCCTTTTCGACCGACTTCAACGTCAATTAATACATCAAGCGCTCTTTCAAACAACTTCGCCACAATAGGACTCGCGCTAATATCTTCGTCACTAGCCTTAAGGCAAAATTTTGCTTCTCTAAAAACCCTTTGCAGAGCGATAAGCTCATAATAATCAAGAACTACAAAACTCTTAGAATCCATTTTGTTTTACCTCCAAATCCGCCTGCCTGCCATTTCGGATGGGTCCATTGTGAATATATTCATTGCCATTCTTACCTGGAACAATGACAGCCCCGTCTCTTACACGAACCTCTATCACATAGGTACCTTTATCTCCCCCCCGCCCCAAGAACAACACGGAATTAGCTTGCTCTGGAGTCAGCTGCTCTCTAGTTAAAAACACCTGGCGTCGAGCATTTGGCAATATCATGCCGGCCTCTTGGATCGCCTCAGCACCGGCCTTATCGGTGTAATGATAGTATGTGTTCTCTGAAGGGCGAAACGCGTAGCCGACCCCCTCTTTAAATACGCGAGCCGCTATCGCCTCAACTGGTACCGCATTTGCCGAATTCTCTGCCAGATTAGAAAGTTGTCCGGCCATGCTGAATTTGACTTCACCGCGCAACTCACGTCGATGAGTCAATTCTTCACACGCACCTAACGCACCTCCTTCACAGCTAGAGAGTAGATGTTGATCATTTGCCCTTGAGTAGTCTTTAACCCAAAGAAGATTTTTAACTACGCCTGCAATTTCGCTGATTGCCGAAACAATGGGCTGGTTCGACTTATCAACCGCCTTTGACGATTGCTTATTATCCGAGGATCCGACACCCCAACAATGTGCGCAAAAGTTCGAGTTTCTCTTGTTCTCATCCTCTTTTAATTGCCGGCATCGCTTGTCGCAGACAGGCTCCTGCGCCGTATTAGGATCCGAGCCGTTGGCCTCAAATCCAGTCGGATCCGTCATATTCGTCGGGTTATTCCACACATAAGTATAGCGGTTATAGCTCTGGCTATGGCCCGGATCCTGGATGTAGGGATCGGCGCTCATGAAGCGCGCGATGAACGGGTCGTACACCCGCCCGTTCATATGCACCAGCTCCAGCTGATCGAGCATCTCGTGGCCGGTATAGCCCTTGTTGTCGGTCGCCCCCGCCAGTTTGGTGTCGGCTGCCGCGCCCGTCAGCGACATGCGCTTGCCCCAGCTGTCATATGCCAGCGACTCTTTCGCCGCGCCGTTCTGGTCAGTGATCGCGATCACGCTGCCCAACCAGTCGCGCTGCGTCCAGTCCAGCTCCACCGTACCCAACTTGTCGATCTCCACGCCCAGCCCCATCGGCCAGTACGTGCGGACGACGGCGCCCGCGTTGCCCAACTCCACTTCCATGCCGACACCATAATAGGTCAGGCTGCTCGTCGAGCCGTGCTTCCGGGTCTGCGTGCCGCGCTGGCGATCGGCGCCGTACGTGAAATGGCTGCTGTCCAGATCTTCCCCGGCGCCGCGGCTGATGGTGTCCGGCATATCGAAGCTGGTCCACGTGGCGCTGCGCCCGGCGCCGCTGGTCAGGTTGCCGTTGAGGTCATAGCCGAACGCCCCGACGCCCGGGATGGCCGACACCGCGTGTACACCGGCGTTGCCCGTGCCGTCGTACACATAGTCCCCCGTCCCCACGCCGGTCTTGTTGCGGATATTGCCGATCACATCGTAGTTGACGGTCTGCGTCGCATTGCCGATCTTCGACGTGTACAGACGGTTCAGATCATCGTACGTGAAGTCCTCCGCGAAGCCCGCCCCGCTCCAATACAGGTCGCGGTGCGACACATTGCCCAGCACATCGTACTGATAGCCTTCCTGCACCACCGGAGCCGTCCCTTTTCTCAGCCAGCCATTGGACAGGCGCCCCGTGTTGGCAAAGAAGTGGCGCTCCTGCGTCAAGCCATTGCCAAGCATCGCCAGCGTGACCCGGCCGCTCGCGTCCGCCGAACTCAGCTTCCACAGCGCCAGCGTCCCGCGCTCGATGCTGCTGAGCGTGCCATAGCTGTTGTAGCGATAGGCGTACGATTTGACGCCGTCCGAACCGCGCTGGTAGCTCTCCTTCAGCAAACGGCCCCAGTCGTCATAAGCGATGCTGCGCGTGTACGGGTTGCCGGTCTCGACATAGGTGCTCGTCACGGCCAGTCGCCCCTTGGCGTCATACGAATGGGTTTGCCGGAAGTCCTTGGTGTCGCCCGCCATCGTGAACGACTCGACCAGCTTGCCGCAGCTCATGGTGCTGGCGCACTGGCTCGCATCCGTCGCGTGGTCATAAGTCCAACCGCTGATGAGCGAAGGCTCAGCCCGGCCCACCATGCGGTTGAGCGCATCGTAGCGCATCGTTGTGACGGTCTTCGCCGCCCGCTGATTCGGACTGATCTGCTTATAGACCAGGCCGTGCGGATCGACGAAATACTCGATCAGCCCCAGGTCGGGGTCGGTCAGCGTCGTGCGGCGGCCCAGGCCATCGTAGCCGACCTTCACCACATTCTTCTTGGGATCGGTGGTCTTGGTCAGGTTGTTATAGGCGTCATATTCGAACTTTGTTGTTCCCAGCAACGCATCGACACTGCTGACCAGCAAGCCACGCACGTCGCGCGTATCGACCTTCTTCTGAAGCTTGGGATTCTGATAGGTCGTCTGCAGCCCCTGATAGGTCGTCGTCGACATTTGCGGATGGTTGGCCTCGTCATTGGTCTGGACCGTCAGAACACGGTCCAGGTCGTCGTAGGTTCTGCTCGACGACAGGATCGCCGCTGCCGACACCACGCCGGTATCTGCCAACACTTCGCCACTCGAACCGACATAGCGCGGCCAATAATTTGCACTGACCCGGCCCCGGCTGTCATACGCGGTATCGGTGACGATCTGCGTGCCGTCGTAGCCCCAGGTGACCTGGCGCAACGCATGGCCAGCGGTGTCGGCGAACACAAACACCGGCACCGCTATCCGATCTTTGCCGCGTTTGACGTCGCGGATCGCCACCGTCGCGGCGCCTTGCGGACAGCCGGTATCGCACTGCTTGAGATAGGTCCAGGTTTCCGTGCCATCGGGGGCGATCTCTTGCAGCTTGCGGCCGAAGCCGTCGTAGCTGGCCGAGTTGATTTCGCCATTGGCCGTCGTCAGCTTGGTCTGTCCACCGTTGCGCGGGTCGTACTCCGTTTGGGTCTGCTGCCCCAACGCATTCGCCGTCGTGGACACGAAGCGCCCGTTGCCGGAGTAGCCGGTCGCCTGCACCGTGCGTGTCACCGTCTTCGCCGCGACGGGGTCGTACCATTCTTCCTTCAGCCAATTGACCAGGCCGAACTTATTGCCGCTGCGGTCGTAGGTGGTGAGCAACTTCAGTTCCTGATGATCCTTTTCCCGCGTCGCCGTCGACATCAGACCATTGCCGTCGTAGGTGTAATCCACGCTGCGCACGATGCTGTTGCTGCCGATCGTATGCGTCTCCGTCGCACTGGTTTGCAGGCCGATCAGCCAGCTGGCCGGGTTATTGCTGAAGGCCGTCGCGCGGCCGACCGTCAACGTCTGTGTCGGATCGGCACCGGCGGTGACACTGGTACTGTTGAGGATGTTACCCCAGCTGTCAGGCGCACCGTTGGTGACCGTGACCGTCTGCAGCGCGCTGCCGTCCAGGTCCTTTTTAGTGATGACGCTAGTCTCCACATACGAATACACCGTGCTGCGCTGATTGTCGTGACCGACCGTCGCGCTCTGGCGCGTCTCGGTCGAATCGCTAAGTAGCACACCCGCCGCCGAATGCAGCTGGCTATACTGCATGGCGCCAATATGCGGATACACCTGATACGGCCATCTGGTCCGCACCATGCCGCTTTGCACGTCGACGATGTCTTCGCGCGCAAAACCCAGTCCGCCGCGGCCTTGGGGATCAACCGCGTAGCCGGCATAGCTATAGCGGGTATCGAGCACATGTCCCTGGCCGATGTCCTTATGCAGCGCTTTGACCAGTTGGCGATTCGGATAGCTGCGCTTGCCAACCACGGGCGCCAAAGCACCCGATGGCAGCAGCGCGTCCTGCTGATACACCTGGCCGTCGTTGACCGCCGCATACTCAACGGTCTCGACATTGCCCACACCGTTGGTCACGGCTATCAGCTTGTCGATGGCCTCACCGGCCTTGGCCTGATCGGCCGCGCCAGCGATCGCCCAATTGCTGCCACCGAGGTAGGAGACAATATCGACCTTACCGTCGCCGTTGAAATCGCCCATGAACATGGACCGCATCGCCGACTGGTACGGCGTCCCCATCATGACGTAGGAGCCGCGCAGTCCGTGGAACACCGGTCCCTGCCAGGCCTCGCATTTGTGGTAGCTGGCATTCGCGCCGATATGGCACAACTGGTAAGTGGAGAAGTCGTCCGTGCCCCAGGTGTCCACCGCCGGCCGCAGCACGTCGACCATGCCGTCGCCATCGAAGTCCCCCAACGTCAGCACCAAATGGTCGAGATTGACGCCGTTGCTGGCAGTCAGTTCCGACACCGGCAGCGCCCGGCAATCGCCGTTGCCGTCGCCGCGCGAATAGCAAACAATCGCATCATGGCCTTTGACGTCATGCTCATTGATGCCCATTTTATTGGTGCCGAACACCAGATCGGTATAACCATCAGCGTTCAGATCGCCCGTCAGCATGCCAGAATTCGCCGGCGACAGCACCGATGTTTTCTGGTCCGGCAGCACGTACAGTTCTCCGCTGAGACCGGTCGTGCCATTCGGCGCGCGCTGGTTCGACACGGAGATACTCCCCCAGCCTTCGCCATGCGAGTTGCCACAGAACCATTCGTATAAGGTGGTAGGCGCATCGGGAATCCGACGGCGTATACAGCGGGGCAACGTGATCTGGTCAACCCGGCCGTCGCCATCGACGTCGGTGTCAGCATTACCCGCGTTGGCACGGCCGAGAGCCGGATCGCCCAACTGTACCTCATACACGGTAAGGGTTACATCGGTGCAATCGAAACCGGCGCCGTTCGACAAGCAGGTATATTTCTTATTCGCGCCTGGCGACTCGGGCAGGTCGTCGCCTGCCGTCAGGAAGATATCGTCGCGCCCATCGGCGTTGAAGTCGCGCACCACGCGCGCCACCACCGGCGCCACCAGCTTATTGAACGCTCCATCGGGGAAGGTCACCTTGGCATCGCAGTTTTCCTGCTGCGCCGTGCGCAGCCTGCCCCAGCAGATGCGCCAGTTGGCCGGCACCGGTGTACCGGGCACGAGATCGGCGATCAGGATATCGAGCTTGCCGTCGCCATCGAAGTCGCCCACTTCCATCACCGCGACATTGCCGATATTGGAAAACGGCGTACTGGCCGTCCAGCCGTTGCCATCCGCATCGGAGGTGTACATCTTCTGCGGAATGCCGGCGGCGCCGTACCGTTCCAGAATATCGGCTTTGCCGTCGCCATTGAAGTCGCCCGTGATAATGGCGTCGGCGACCGACGGCGACCTGAAGTTGCTGCCTTCGCTCGGTGGCACCAACGCCCACAGCGCACCCAGGTCGGGGCCGGTGCGCACCGGGCCCAGGTCGATAAATTTTTTCTGCGCGGACGGGTCGATGCCGCCCCATCCGAACCTCGTGGCGGGAAGACATTGGTTTCCGCCGTCGCATACCTGCACCGACGCCAGCAGGCTGCGCCCGCTGGAAGCACTCGCAGCGTAGGTCAGCTTGTAGACATTGGCGACGATGCCGCCCGCGCCCAGGGCGTCGGTGTCAGTGGACGTTGTGATACTGAGCAGCCGCTTGCGTTCATCCGTATGACCACCGGCTACATACGCAGTGCGTTTATCGGGCCGGTCCTCGTAGCTGAAACTGGCCTGGGCGTAGTGCGCCTGCGGCATGGCGCTATTGCCGCCCCAGCGTATCGTGGACGGCCTGCTTTCTCCCGTCGCGCCATCGTTTACATAGGCATAACTGATGTAATTGCCGCTGCGGTCGGCACTGCTGCTGATGCGCCAGCGGTGGGCCAGGCTGTCGGAGCGACCAAGCCCCTTCAGATTGCTGTCGGCCGTATTGCCATAATATGCAACGCGTCCGTCCCGGGTCTCCACCGTGAACGAGCGATTGGCCAGCTCACCGACCGCGATGATGCGAGTAAAACTCTCCAGTTCCGTGCGATACTCGGCGCCGGCCGCCCAGTAGGCGTCGTCGCTGGCAACATCCCCATTGACCAGCACCAGCTTCTGCCCGTCCAGGCAGAGGCGATCCACATGTTTGGAGCTGTGCACGCCGGGACTGGTGTACACCTCGCCCACGAAACGGACGGCATCCGAGATACCCTCGGTCGCCACGGTCTTACCGCAGAGATCGATATTGGACAGGCCGCCAACGGACCAGCCCAGCCCCGCCGATCCGGTGGTGTTGCCGCTGTCATAATTGAGGCTCAAGGTCGGTGTCATGCCTGCCGTGCCGGGAGGCAGGGAGAGCGCGATGCTGTACGTCGCCGCGCCGCCATGCACGTCCACAGTGCCCACGAGCGTGCCGGCCGGGCCACTGTCCAAATTCGGCGGTGTGACAGTCACCGGCGTTAACACTGCACCCGAACCGCCGGCCGGATCGGTATCCGCACTGGCGCTCACGGTCAACGTGACGCTGGCGGTTTCCATCAGCACCGCTCCCGCGCCGTCCAGCAATTTGGCGACCACGGTATAGCCACCCTCTTGCGCCGGTTTCCAGGCATAGGCCCATTTGGCTCCATCAAAAACTGCATTCCCCACCACGCTGCCGCCTGCATCCGCAGGCGCAGCCATCTTGGTCTGGCGACGCAGCGCCTTGGGCGCAACCTGCACCTCCTTCGGATTGATGAAGAACTTGACCGTCTGCCCTGCCTGTGCTGGGGTATCCAGAACCAGGCTCAGGACTGTTGCCTGACTGAAGCCCACCGTGGTGCCATCCTTGGGCGTGACATTCCCTGGTACGATGCCAGGATCGACAAAGAACATGTGCGAGTCGGTGATCAGCGTGGTTTCGCCCTGCCGTACTTTGGCATAGGCTGCATACGGCGCCGCGCCCGACTGCAGACCGGCCTTGCTGACGGAATAAGCTCCCGCGCCCTCAGACGTGCCGGCCAGCCATTCGCCATTGATATTGAACGCCACCTCGTCCAGCGTGCCAGTATAGCCAGTGACCACCGCGCGCACGAAGACAGGCTGCGGAGAACGGAAACGGTCCAGATTGTTGACGTTAGGAGACGTCAAGCCGATACGCAAGCCTTCGGGGATGCGACAGCCATGGTCTTCGCAAGGCAGCACCAGCGTTTCGCCTTGCGCGCTGCGGGCCGTCACGTACAGCGGGATGCCAGGGTACTGGGCCTGCAGGCCAGCGATGTCGACCGCAAAGTGATGCGATACTCCCGGCGTGTGGCATTGTTGCTGCACGCCGGCGTCACCGGCCTCGCCCGTAAGATTGGCCGCGCCGCTGGCTACCGGCACGCCACCCAACGCAGATGGCGCCTTAACATACACCTGATAGTTCAGTGCTTCGGTCGAACTGTCGCGGCAAACCCAGCCTACCAACTGCAACTGCGCGCCATTGGAGCGCACGCCGATCAACTGCCCCAGCAGCGGGCTGTCGGTAACGTTCACCGTCACAGGATCGGAATCGGCGAAATGTCCGCCGCCATCGGTGGCGCGCAGTTTCAGGCGATAGCTGCCGTTGGCCAGCGTGATGCCATCGTTCATGTCCAGTCGCGCGTCACTGCCGTTCACCGTCTTGAGCGCAGTCGCGCCATAGCCGGCACCATTGTCAGCGAAGACTTCCAGCTTGCTCAACACCCCGCTCTGCACGGTACCAAAACCGGTCAGCGTCACTATCGCACTCTGTCCCGGCGCCACGCGCTGGTTGACGGGACTTGCCGACAGCGAGACCACTGGTACAGGAGGAGCGCTCACGGTGACGGTGGTCAGCGTCGACGCCGTGCCGAAGAATTCCTTCGACTCGTCGCTCATGCGCCACTGGAACTGATACTGCTTGGTGGCTGCCGGCGCGACGACATCAACGCTAAATGTATAAGTCGCTCCCGGCGCCACGGCGTTGGTCAACTGCACTCGGCCGGTTTTGCTCCATACGGTATTGCCGTTGGGTTGCTCGATCAGCACCATGCCAAGCCGGCTCTGCGTGGAGAACGGCTGCCAGGTCGTGTCGCCGGTATTCTTCACCGTCAGCGTCACCGTGTAATGATCGCCCGCGTACATCGTGGCGGGCACCGACTGGTTGACAAAGGCAGCGTCGTTGTGCAACACCGTCACCGTCGACGTCTGACTCAGCGTGATCGCGTTGCGGCTATCAGTTGCGCGCAGTTGCAACACATGGCTTCCAGGTGTCAGAGGCACGGTCGCGTTGAGCAGGCTACCGCTGCCGGTATAAGCCACCTTGGTTCCGTCGAGCACCTCGAACTTGCTGATGACGGCACTACCGGTCGGCGACGCGGCGCCGGCAACCGCCACCTGGGCGTAACCGCTGATCGCCGTATATGTGCTGCCGTTGGCCGGCCCGTTCAGGTTGACAGTCGGCGCCACGCCCGTCACGACGATATTCTGAATCGTCGATTTGGTGCCGAACAATTCCGTACCATTGCGTACCATCTGCCATTGGAACGGATAAGTGGCCGGATCAGCCGGGGCCTGCACGTCAAACGTGAAGGTGGCGTTGGCTCCCGGCGCGACCGCGGCTGTCACCGGTATGTTTTCCCGCACCCAAGTGCCGTTGTCGGGGGACGGCGCCAAGGCATAGCCGTCCTCGGCCGTCCAGGTCGAGGTACCGGCGTTGCGCATGACCACCGTTACCTGATATGTGGTGCCTCCGACCATGGACGCCGCCGCCGTGCGCGACACCGCGCTGGCGCCATTGGTCAGCACCGTGATCGCCGTGGTAGCAGTACCGGTCACCACTTGCGCGAAGTTGTCGGTAGCGCGCAGTTTCAGCGTGTGGGATCCCGCAGCCAACTGCACCACCGTGTCGATGCTGCCGCCATCAGCGGTCGCGATCACGGTGACGCCATCGAGCACTTCGAGCTTGCTGATGACGGAGCCCTCGCCCGCCGTCGCGCTGCCCTGCAGACGCACGTCGGCCTTCGCGCCCACCGCGACGAATTTCTGGGTGGACAGCGGCTGGCCCAGCCCAGGCACGGTCGGCGCCAGCGGCTTGACGACCACCTGCACATTGGGTGTCTCCGGACCGAACCATTCGACGCCCTCCTGCAGCATCTGCCATTGAAAATTATAGGTGCCGGGCACTGTCGGCGCCGTGACCGGAACGGAAAAACTCAGCTGGCCGCTTGCACCAACGGTCGTGGTCAGGGGAACCCGCCCGTCACGCCACAACGTATTGTTTTCGGGATTCCGTGAGCCGAGCGCGTAGCCGCCCGCCGCGGTCCAGGGCTTGTTGCCCGAGTTCCTCATCGTGACCGTGGTGGTGTATGCTTTGCCCACCTGCATGGTTGCTGGCACGGACTGCGAGACATAAGCCGCGTCGTTGCTCTTTACGGTCACTGTGGCGATCGCGCTCAGCCCCGTTTCGTTCCAGTTGTCGGTGGCGCGCAGGCGCAGCGAGTGCGTCCCCATCGGCAGCTCCAACATCTGATCGATCGCACCGCCGTTGGCCGTGGCGATCACTGCGGCGCCGTCAAGCACCTCCAGCTTACTGATGGTGGCGTTCAGCCCGGCTACCGCACTACCTTGCACCAGTACTTTAGTCGTGGTGTCGGCCGGTATATCAAGAGTACTGGTAACGGGCGCGGTCATGGTGACTGTCGGCGGAATACGCGCTACCGTCACGCTCCTCATTGCGACAGTGCCGAATGGGCTGCGGGTACTCTCTTGTAGCCGCATGGCGAAAGAAAATGCTCCCTCCTTGGGAGGCGCCGTCAGTGTCATGTTGAAGACGGCAGTCCCTCCCGGCGCAACGGTAGAGGTCAGCGGTACGCTGAAGTCCCCCCAAGCGCTGGTGTGCGCCGCGTTGGCGGAAACCAGGGAGACGGTCTGCGGATCCCACGTGGTCTCCCCAGCATTCCTGAACACGACAGCCACGTTGTACTGTACCCCTGGCACCATCGTCGCTGGCACAGAATTGGATACCTGCGTTGAGTCATCATCCAGACCTTTAACGCGTATGGTCACCAAGGCGCTGGACTTATTGAATGAATCAACGGTCCGAGCGTACATAGTAAGGGAGGCCGAGCCCGTCCTATGCAACGTGTCCAGCACCGGCCCAGGGGCGCTGACCCAAGGTACCAGAACACCTTCGCTGTCTTTTATCAATACCTCCGTTCTGAGGATCGTCGCCACACCGGTCGGCGTACCGGTAACGTGAAACGGTATTTCAATTACGCGGTTGTTACTGATAAAGGTCTGACCATCGGTCGGACTGGCGACTTCCACGGTCGGCGGGCCGCCTGCCACCGCAACGGTCAACTTAGTCGTCGTGTCGCCAAAATATGCGCCGCCTTCCTCAAGGACTTGCCATTGCATGTCGTAGTAGCCAGGCGGCGGCGCGGTGATAGTGCCGCTAAAAAGCCCCAAGGCATTCGGTGCAACGTTCGCGCTGAGCTTCAAACGATTGATGCCCCACGTCTGATTTTGCGTACCCATCACAATCTGACCGGCCTTCCACGTCGTATTACCGGTATTTTTCATCGACACCGAAATCAAGCGCGTAGCGGTGGTCAGAGTTGAAGTCATCGACTGCGAAGTAAATGTCGCATTCGGCGCGCGCGCCGCAACTTGGATGGACAGCGCAGTAGAACAAGCGCCGAACGACACACCGCCTTGCGTCATGCACCACTGGAACGTGTAGGTTCCGGGTGTCGATGGCGGCGTGATGGTCGCGCTAAATGGCCGCGTCGCGTTCAGTGCCGTGGTGGAGGTCACGGGAATTGACGCAACACTCCATCCACCCGGGTTCTGCAGCGTCAAGGAATAGCCGCCGGTCGAAGTCCATGAGGTGCCCGTATTCTTCATCGAGATGGTAATCGGATACGCTTCGCCGACTGTCATACTGGTCGACACAGTCTGCGAACTGAACGCCGCGTCATTCGCGGCACATGCGTTGCTATGAGCGGCAACCAGCAAGATGCTTCCAATCAGGCCGGCCAGCACCCTGCCTTGCCGCAATAGTGACAAGCATAGTTCGAGGAATTGGGATGCCCGGGAAAGCTGGCCGAAATTGAACATGGTAAGAACTCGTCGTCTTTGTCCGGCCTTGGGTGCAGTACCACCCGCCAGACTTAAAGCAAAAAAGGACCCCTGCGGACTGCGTCCGCCATCAAGGCACATCAGGAAATAGGTCGGTCGCCGAACAGGCTATTGCCGCCACTGCGCAAACAATGGCGGTGACAGCACTGGAGAGGAATGGTGTGATAAGTATGGCAACATGATTACCCTAACGAATTCGATATCTATTTAAACCATATGGACCGCTATATAGCGGACAATTGGAAAAATTCCATTTGGAAACATTGACAGTATGACAGATTGCCAAAAGGGAAAATCTCACAAATAATCACCAGCATGGAATATTTATCAACTGGCCATTCACACGGCGGTGCAGGCTACTTCAAGCCCGCTTTGATCTCGAAGACTACAGTCTGCAAGCGGTCGCGACGGCGGACTTTTTGATGGGTCAGGTGCACGCGTTTGAGCACCGGCTGCTCCGCCAGCGCATCGACGAACGCCACCAAGGCCGCTTGGTCCCGCGCTTCCCCGCGTAGCATCACCCGGCGGTTGGCCTTGTCGGGCTGGAACTCAAGTAACTCGATATCCGCGCTGCTGGCCTTTTCGATCGCGCCAAACAATGGCCCCCACACAAAATCGCGCTCGGACTTCAATGTCGCCCACTGTTTCTGCGCTTCAGTTTCTGCCTTCGTTGGCGGCACTACCGGCGGGCGAACCTGCGCCGCGCGCAGCACAACAGTACGCGATGAGATCAACGCCCTCGCCTCGCGTTCCTTCAGAGCGACTAGCGCCGCCCAAATGCCTACGCAAGCCACGAGGACCGCCGTGGCAAGCACAGGCACTACCGCACGGGGTCGCGGCTTCAAATATTGGGACATCATTTCCATCGTTTAGCTCCAGACATCCGCAAGCATTGGCGTTATCCGCGCATCGGGCAAGCAGTCGTGCACCCATCCTGCCGCAGACTCGGGCGAGACGGCGGGCCAACATTGAACCGCCTCAGCGGCACCATGACCAGCGCTCACCCGCTTCAGCAAACGCAGCCCGGCAACAGCTGTGTCGCCTGTCACCGATTGAACGTCGCGCGCAATCAGGCTCCCGCCCGCATAGACCAGCGCGGTCAGCCGGGATGCCTCCTCCAGTAACACCAAGCCGCTTCCGGCGGGCCGCGTGGGCCGATGCCGCCAGTAGGCGGCGGCCGACACGGGCAGTACCGTTACCAACCGCGCGCCAGCGTCGCGGCACACGACCTGCAATTTCTCCATCCAGCGCCGAGGCAGAGCGTACGCCATCCCCGCCGCGTTAAAGCGACGGAATCCAACCCGCATCACCCAACCGTCGTCGATCAGACGGCCGTCGCGCTCAAAACAGGCTTGTCCATACGCCATCAGTTCCTCTTCTCCAGCCAGCGCCGCCTGCCATGGCAGCACGGCGATAGCGGCCAGGGTGTCCGATACCACCACATGCAGCCGCATCTTGCCAACGCCAGACTTGGGCACGCCCGCCAGCAGGGCGGCCAACGCCGCCAACAAAGCATCGGCATCGCAGGCGCCGTCCGCTTGCGGCGCGACGATGGGTGCGCCGCGCCCGCGCTTCATCCAGCACCCGCCTGGGAACAAACCTATCCTGATCGACTCAGGCAACAAACGTGACACGGTTCACCTCCTGCAAAGTCGTATGGCCGGCACGCACCAGGTCCAGGGCAACGTCACGCAGAAAGCGCGTTCCCTCCTTCCGCGCCTGCTCCTTCAAGGCGCGAATGGAGGCCCGCGCGATAATCATTTCGCGGATCTCATCGGTCAGCCGCAGCACCTCGGCCACAGCCCGTCGTCCCTTGTACCCGGTATTGCGGCACTGCGCGCAGCCCTTGCCGGCATGGAAGCGATAGGTCTCGGGGTCCTTGATGCCGGATTCGCTCAGCAATTCGGCGCCGACCTCGGCCGGCGCGTTGCAATGCGGGCAGTTTTGCCGAAGCAGCCGCTGCGCCACAACGCCTGTCAGCGAGGAGACGAAGTTATACGGATCGACGCCCATATGCATGAAGCGCCCGATGACGTCGAAGGTATTGTTGGCGTGCACGGACGTAAACACCATGTGCCCCGTCAGCGCCGATTGCACGGCGATCTGCGCCGTCTCGGGGTCGCGGATCTCGCCGACCAGGATCTTGTCCGGGTCATGGCGCAGGATGGAGCGCAGGCCGACCGCGAAGGTCAAGCCCTTCTTCTCGTTGACGGGAATTTGCAGCACTCCCGGCAGTTGGTACTCCACCGGATCCTCAATGGTGATGAACTTGTCCTCGCCGTGATTAATTTCAGTCAGCGCGGCGTACAGCGTGGTGGTCTTGCCGCTGCCCGTGGGACCGGTCACCAGCATCATGCCGTACGGTTCGGCCGCCAGCCGGCGCAACAGATGAATGGTCTGGCGGTCGAATCCCAGCGAGTCCAGCGTCAAGCGCTGCACGCTGTCCGTCAACGCCTTCTTGTCGAGCACGCGCAGCACCGCGTCCTCGCCGTGAATACTGGGCATGATGGATACCCGGATATCGATATCGCGCCCCTTGGCGGATACACGGAAGCGGCCATCCTGCGGTATCCGTTTTTCGCCGATGTCCAGCTCCGCCAACACCTTGATGCGGGCGATCGCCTGCTCGGCCAGCGCAGGATTATTCACCGAGGCGATCTTGTTCAACACGCCATCGATACGGAACTTGATCACCAACCCCTGCGGCAGCGATTCCATGTGAATGTCGCTGGCGTCGGAGCGCAGCGCGTCGAACACCGTCGAATTGATCAGGCGTACCGCTGGACTGGCCTCGCCCTGTATCGAAGTCAGCGTCAGGTCCGCGCTGTCGTCGCGCGCCAGCTCAATCACGTCCTCCACGCCCACGGCATCCGCCACGGCGCTGAACATTCCTTCATGCGACTCCAGTTTGGCCTGGATCGCCAACGCGTCGCCCACGTAGATTTCCCGCAACGGGAACTGCGCCAGCCAAACGCCGGCGTCGGCGTCCAGCGGCATCCCCTGCACCGCGATCATGCGCCCCTGTTCATCAACGCCGACCAGCAGGTGGCGTGCCACCATATCGCCATAGCTGGCTCTTTCAAAGGCTGGCGTCAACGCAGTGATTGCCCCGACATCCAGCGCAGGCATGGCCAACAAGTCGGCGGCGGCGGACAGCGCAGCTTCACGCGACAGCGCCAGCCGTTCGGACAGCATGGTCAGCCAAGAATGGGGCGGGGTCGCCGCGCGCGTAATATCGCCAAGCAGAGTAAGTGTCAGCATAGATAAAGGCTAAAAGAAGGCATCAAACAATATTGGCCAGGTCAAAAATCGGGCTGTACAGCATCAGCACGATGGCGCCCACTACCGCACCAATGGCCAGCATCAGAATCGGTTCGATCAGGCGGCCGGCGGTATCGATCCAGATCGCCGTCTCCTCGTCGTAGAAATCGGCGATGCGCTCCATCATCTCGTCCAGGTTGCCCGACGACTCCCCCGCCAGCAACAACCGCTGCGCGACTTCGGTACTGAGGTTGTACTCGCTCATTACCTTTGACATGGCTTGTCCTTCGCTTACCGCCAGAATCGCCGCCGTCAGGTCGGCATGCATGGTGACCGGCATCGAGGCCTGCGTCATGCGCATGGCGGACAACACGCTGACGCCGCTGCGCAGCAGCATGCCCAATGTCCGATACAGGCGCGCCAGTTGCAGCACCAGGACCCGCTCACCGATCCACGGCAAGGTCAGCAATTTTCGATAAGCCATGGCGCGCAAGGCCGGGTGCAACGCCACCGTCAACACGGCGGCGGCGGTGACGATCACGCTCGACCAGGCCAGCACCGTGTTGTTGCGCACGAAGCCACCCCACAGTTGCACAAAGCCCGCCTCACCATGGCGACTTGGGCCGGCGTCGTCATAGACCGCGCTGAACCGCGGCAGCACGTACAGCAGCAGGAAGCTGATCACCAGAAAGCCGACGCTCAGCAAGATGGCTGGATAGGTCGCGGCCGCCGCGATCTTGCTGCGGATATTGTCGACCTGGCGTTGATACAGCATGAAGCGGCGAATCGCCGCCCGCACCGTGCCGGTGGTTTCGCTGGCGCGTACCATCGCGATGTACAGCGGCGAAAACACCGACGGCAACGTTGCCATCGCATCCGACAATTGGTTGCCCTGTTTAAGTCCCTGCAACAGCGTGTCGTAGATCGCGCGATGGCGGCCGCGCCGGTCGTTCTGCCCCAGCACCTCGATCGCCTCCACCACGGTCTGGCCGGCATCCAGCAGCGAATGCAGCTGCTGATTGAACACACCGAGATTGAATTTCTTCTGCCGCGAAGAGCTTTTCAGCCCGGTTCGCACCGGCCGCAGGTCCAGCACCCTTGCTCCTGATGACGCCACGAAACGGCGCGCCTCCTCCTCGCTGGACGCGTCGACGTCGATGTGGTCGACCGCCATCTTCTGATTCAATACTTTTGCGCGAAACTGCATCCCGGTCCTTGTCTAATGCCAGTTGGCGATGTCGGCGGCATCGCCCTCGCCGCCGGGTACGCCGTCACTACCGTAGGAGATCACCTCGAAATCGCGCCCCTCGCTGCCAGGCAGCTTGTACACATAGGCGCGCCCCCAGCCATCGGCCGGCAGCAGCTTTTTCAGATACGGTCCGCGCCACAGCGCCTCGTTGGGCGGTGGCGCGAACAGGGCCACCAGCCCCTGTTCCGGTGCCGGATAATGGCCGGTGTCTATACGGTACTGGATCAGGCCCTTGTCCAGCGCATCGATCTGTGCGCGGGTGATCTGCGCCTTCGAACGCTCAAGCTGGGCGAAATACTTCGGCCCCACGAACGCCGCCAGCAGGCTGATGATGGCGATCACCACCAAAAGCTCCAGCATGGTGAAGCCCGCGCGTTTATTGAGGAACATAGACGAACTTCCAATTTTGGTAGCTGGCCGCATTCCTGAAGCTGGCCTGCTGTGGCGGAAACTGGTCGCGTTTGAGCGGCTTCTGGGTCGACAGTGAATACACGCCGATCAGATTGCCGTCGTCGTAGACATACCCCCATACCTTGGAACCTGTGATCGGATCGCGATACAACTTGCGCAGCGGCCTCGATATCCTGTTGGAGCGATCATCCAGCAGCAAATCATCCGGCTTTTTGGGCCAACGCTTCTCCGTCCCCTGCGAACCGTTGTAATACGCGGCGATGGCGGCGGCGTAAGCCTGCCCGACAAACAACAGCTGCGCCTCCTTGTCGCGGCGTTCCGCCGTCAGCGTGCTCTCCAGCGCCCGAACCGAAACAATCGACAGGACGGCGACCAGGAACATCACCACCACATAGCTAAAACCTTGTTGTCGTTGCACGTGTCACCACCCGCCCAACGGCGTGCCGTCGCGCCCATTGCCCGGCGCACCACTCCTCACATCGGCCACGCCGCCCAGGGAAGCGTCGGTAGGCGGGACAGGGAACCAACTGTGAGCACTTTGCGTATAAGGATCGACCGGCAAACTGCGCAGGTACTTCTCCGTCACCAGGTCATCCAGTTTCGCCGGATAGACATTGCGGTCGCTGTAAAAATGGTCGATCGCGCTGCGCATGATGTACAGGTCCTCGCGCAACACGTCTTCCCTTGCCCGGTCGATATTGCCGAAGTAGCGCGGCGCCGCCAGAGACACCAGCATGCCGATAATCGCCAGCGTCACCAGCAATTCGATCATGGTGAATCCTTTGCCTCGTCGCTTCATCACCATTCCCGGTAAGGCACGCCGTTCAGTCCGGTCGCATCCGATGTCGAATATACGTCGAACACGTCCTTACCCTTGGCGGGATTCTTGTCCGACGATGCAAAGCTGCGCAGCCCCCAGGTGTCGATGGCGGCTGCGGAAGCATCCGCATAGAATGGATCGCGGGGAATACGGCGCAGGAAATACAACGGCTTGCCGCCATTTTTCTCGTTCGGCGCGCCGGCCACCAGATCGGTCAGCGTGGCGGGATAGCCGCTGGCATCGATGTCGGCTAACTTGATTTGCCCGTCCACCACGGCCTTCTTGTAAGCGTCGATCCCTTGGCGAATATCGCGCAGAGCGATCCGCAAGCCCTGCTCTTTTTGCCGCTTGATCGACGTCTCAACAAACGGCACGGCGACCGTCGCCAGCAGGCCCAGGATGGCGGCTGCGGCCAGCAGTTCGATCAGGCTGAACCCCTGGGACGCCCTGCCCCCGCTGAACGTCCGCGTCATCGCGTCACCGTCAACGAATGGGTCAGCGGCAAGCCTGGGCGGCCAACCGAGTGCTCGCCGCCGATCGGTGTCATGGCGATGACGCTTACGCCATTGCCATTGCCCGGCGCACGCGCCTTCACTGTCACCGCCAGCACCCGGCCGCTGCCTTTCGCTCCGGCGCCGCTGCTCACGCCCGCGCCTATCGATACGCGCCCGCTGGCCGCATCGATGGCCTTGCTGAACGTGCTGGCGCCGCCCTTGGAGAAATAATCGCCCTCGTCCACCGCCAGAATCTCCAGCTCCGCAGGATCGAACGCCAACTGCAGCGAGGCCGCGCGCAGCAGTTCCGGACTGTCCAGGTTCAGCATCAACATCACGGTCTCACCGACACGCGCGCCGGGGGGCCCAGACCAGGCCAGCTTGGGGGCGTTCGACGAAGTCGGCGGCGCCATTGCCGGCGCACCGCCGCCATTGGTGCCAGCAGGGCCGGCGCCCGGCGCCGCTGTGCGTTGTGCACCGGGGCCGCCATGATCCGCAGTCGTATCAAAACCACGCAACTGCAAAGGCCGGTTGCGAAGGCTGGCCTCCGTGCCGGACCAGAACGATTCGGCAGCAGCGCCCTTCCGCTGGATGTTGCGTATCAGGTGGGGCGTGATCGACAGCACAATCTCGGTCTTCTGACGGTTGTCGTTCTGACTGCCGAACAACCGGCCCAGCACCGGCAGGTCGCCCAGCAACGGAATACGGTTGGCCGACGAGCGGTCCTCGTCGTTGATCAGGCCCGCCAGTATTTGGGTCTCACCATCCTTCAAACGCAGCGCGGTGTTCACGTTGCGCGTGCCGATCTGATAGGCCTGCGATCCGTTGTTGGTCTTGACCGATGACACCAGGGAGCTCACCTCCAGCGCCAGCTTCAGCCCGATCTCGTCGCGCAAGTGAATGTCCGGCTCGACCTCAAGCTTCAGGCCTACGTCCAAGTATTGAATATTCTCGGTCACGAACGTGCCGCTGCTGGTGGTAGTCACGACCGGCACCTTGTCGCCGATCAAGATCTTGGCCTTCTCGCGGTCGCGAACGCGGATGCGCGGATTGGCCAGCAGATTGGCATCGCCATCGGACTTCTGCACGCTGATGGTCGCGCTCGGCGGCGTAATGCCGATCACCGACGAGTTGAGCGACTTCAGGTCACTCAACTTCATCGACGACGTGCCGACGGTGCCGGTACCGCCGCTGCCGGAAGAACCGCCGCCAGTCGTGGTGACCGCCAGCGGCGTTACCGTGAACTGGTTGGTCCATTGAATGCCCAGGTTCAGCAGGCGGGAGCGGTTTATCTCCAGCACCTCCACATCAAGCATCACCTCCGGCTCCTCCAGGTCTTGCAGAGCGATCAGCTTCTCGGCCAGCGCGATCGACTCGGGATTCTCACGCAACACCAGCAGATTGTATTTGTCGTCGACGTAGATGTCCTTCAGCTTCAACACGGTCTTGAGCATGTTGGCCGCCTGCTTGGCCTCCACGTTGGAAAGGTAAAAAGCCTTCACCATCAAGTCCTGGTATTCGCGGGTCTTGGCTGGCGTATTCGGGTAGATCAGCACGCTGCTGGCATTGAGAATTTTCTTGTCGAGCTGGCCTGTCGACAGGATGACGTCGATGGCATCATCCAGCGTAGTTTGCTTGAGAAACACGGTGGTGCGCTGGTCGCTTTTGACATCGCGGTCGAAGATGAAGTTGATCCCGGTTGTGCGCGACAGGGCGTCGAACACCATCTTGATGCTGGCGTCACGAAATTCCAGGTTGATCGGCTTTTTGTAGGCGCTACCGAGGGTGGGCGTCGCCAGTATCGCTTGCGCTTGCGCGGCGTCGATATCGCGCCGGACCGCCTGCGCCTCCGCCAGGCCAGGTACACTTTTTAAAGCCCGTGTCGCCAGCTCGGACGCCGTCGCCACATCACCCTGCTTGAAAGCGGCACGCGCTTGTGCCGCGTCGTCGGCTGCGCGCGCGCTGTTGGCCAGCGACTCTATCCCAGCCAGCGCCCGCGCGTTGTCGTGGTCGAACCGCAATATCGCCCGATAAGCCTGCTCGGCTTCGGCGCTCCTGCCCTCGTTTGCCGCTGCTGCGGCCGTCGCCAGCAGCTTGCTGGTCGCGGTCTCACGTCCCCTCAACCAGTCGTTGCGGTACTCGACATCCTTGGGTTTCAATTCCGCCGCTTGTACCAGCTCAGCGACTGCCTTCGGATAATCACGGGCTTCCATCGCCGCCAAGCCATCACGGTGATGGCGCTCGGCGGCACAGCCGGCAAGCAGTGCCGCGCACACCAAGCCTGCGGCAAATCGGAAGGAGGAATGTTGGGGGAATCGGGTCATGGATTAGTTGTCGCGTGCAGGGAAAACCAGTGCCTGCCTGGCGCCGGTCGGGATGTATTCGAACTCGATTTGCTGAGCATTGATCGCCACTACCTTGTACTCCGTGTCAAGCACCTCGCCGGTGCGGGCGACGAGCGCCTGGTCGCCTCGCGCCAGGTATACGACCTGCTCGAGGTTGTCGTTCATGCTGCCGACAAAGCGAAACGGCAAGGCCGGCGGTCCCGGCGGCGTCAGGTCCACCGCTGCCACAACCAATGGGGCAGCTGGTGGTGGAGCTGCTGGCGGTGGAGGCGCCTGCCAGCCGCGCGGCGCGAAAGGATCGACATCACTGCTCTCCTCGGCATCAATCGCGACAGCATCGGCGGCGACGCTCACCAACGCCTTCGCGGCCGGAGGCAGACGCGGCGCGGCGGCAGAAACCTCGACGCCGGCGTCATTCGCGCCGGGATAGAACACCGCCGCCACCGTCGCCGCCAATGTACTCAGCAGGATCGCCCAACGAATACGGGCCGCCTTATCCATACGCTTCGGCCCGGAAAAAAGCGGAGAATGCCAGCTCACACGTCAGCGGCGCGACAACGATATCGGCGCGCGTGCAACTGATGCTGTCCAGGTCCACATGTCCCATGGTCGACGTCACATTGGCGACAAACTGGCGTATGGCAGGATAGCTGGCAGCCACTGTCATCGTGATCCGGTAGCGCAAATAGGGACGGGTTGCGCCCTCTTCCAGCAGGTAGCCGATTTCGTCGAGCGGCAGCTTGCTCTCCTCGGCCACACGGCTGAACTGTGCAACCAGGTCTGAACTCCGGAACCATGGCAGCGCAGGCGCCGCCAGTTGCGGCCCAGCAGGTTGCACCGCGATGACGGGACGGGAGGCCGCGTGGCGTAGCTCCTCCAGCTGCTCATTGGCCAGTTTTGTCGCCTGAGTCTCCTGCGTGAGTAGCGCCAGCGATACCATCAGCAGCAGAAGTGACGCCGCACATACCGTCGTAACAAATGGATGGGGGCGAATCAGGCGAAGCACATGAAAGCGACAGAAGAGAAATAGCGTCGGAATCATGAATGTCTGCCGGGGGAGAACCGTTGAATATTGGGAATAGCACAGGAGCTACAGAAGAGTGACGACGACCAAGCCGAAAAGTACAAGCAGCGACAATCGCTACTTCCAACAAAATATTGACCAGAAGCTAAATTATTAATTATGCAAAATTATGCTGAAAAAATTTCAATATGTCAACTGAATATGGTTTTCCGCAAGAAATTTCTTAGGAGTTCTCTTCATGTTTGCGAAAAAAAGCCCTGTTAAAACAGGGCTGTGGCATCAGTCAATTACCGACAAAAACATTTCATTATAGCATCTCGCTCCCACTCGATTATCAAATCACCCTCTAGTCAGTTGATTTGTAAGCACTTTCGTGGATAGCGGGGACATAAGGACCATCAAAAATGCCATCACAAGACAACGGATGTGGACACTGCCCGGCAATTCATCCGCCGTAATAGATTTGCAGACCGCATTGGCTACTGACACCAAGGCTTGAGCTACAGATTACAGAGTATCGACGGGCTTTCTCTCAATGAACATGAGAGTTACTTCAATAACACCAGCGATCACACCGATTGGAACAGTAAAGATCGTGCCTGTTCGTTTGCGCGCCGAATTGACCCACTCCGTTTGACCCTCCCTCCATTGCCTGGCGAAGGCCGCCACGCGGTCGTAAGACCCTTTGCCCCCCAACTCCGATAGATCCTCGTGAAGCTGTTTTAGGCTGCGCCGCTGCTTGCGTGATTTGGCCGCCTCGGTCTTGAGCCAGCCTGAGAGCTGGAAGGCGTATGGGTCGATTGCGCTGGCCGATTGGCGCTCCGCATAGGCGGGCTCGGTCGTTTCCGAGCGCAGGTAGCGCCGGACGGTGTTGCGCGAGATGCCGAGGCGCTTTGCGATTTCCCTCAAAGGGACCTGGTCGCGAAGGTGCCAGCGCCTGATGATTCCTAGTAATGCCACGTCGATCACTCCGATCCCCTACTCATTCAGATAAGTAGGATTGTGTGCTAAACGTGGGTCAATTTTCGATGCAAATTATGCGGCAAAGTGGGTCAGTTTTCGGTAAATCAACAGATGATGGCGTCACACCGCTGGCAAGCGGCGTGATCTCAAAGGGCTGCTGGCAGGTTGCAGTTCCCAGGCAAGAAATCATCAACCCGGTTAACGGGATGATCGGCGAGATGCGTCAGCACGTGACGCAGTGACTTATCACTCTCCCAAACAGAGCCATCCTCCGGATTCTGCTTAGCGTCCTTTCCGCCATTGATGCGATCAAAATCAGTGTTGTCTGGATTGTTGGGGCAAGGGGCTTCAGGGATTGGCTTCTTGACCTCGCCGTCTCCGCTGTTTGTATCTACAGTTCTTTGCGAAGGTATACAAGTAAGTCATTTTCCGGATTGAATGGCTGCGAATAGAACGACGCTTGGATCGCCAGCGTATAAACGTCCGCCGCAGGTAACACAGTCAACGTTTCCCCGCCCATCGTACTTAAAGAAAAGCCCGATTCGGCGTCACATTCCTCTGACACGAAAACAAGCTTTTGAACATCTTGCACGTGCAACCAAGGCTCCGGCAAAGGCACCATTTCTGGCGCATCCGCTGGGCTGACTATTTCAAACGTGAGCGTGCCGACCTCTTCCCAATCTGCGAGATCGTGCATTTCCACTCCTATCCTAAGAATCCGGCCATCCCCCAACCGCAACCACAGAGTCGCCGGCGGCCCAACCTTGGGGAAGTTAGTCGCGTATGCAGTCAACCCGCTGCGCAAGCCTGCTGCGAGCGATGGTACGGAAGCGAAGTCAAAATTCAGCAAGCTCTTCATGCGATATCTCGCGTTAGTAATGCAGCGTTTCAGGTAATTTGTTACCGTTGCCAGGTATTTCAATTCGAGGACCATCGCCTGGATTCTTAGAGCCTGGGCGCATCCAGATTCCATTGTCACCAATGACATAGCCGGGCTTTGTACTGCGACCGTCACTGTCTGGGAATGGCTTGCCGGTACCACCTGTCAGCTTGTCAAAGTCCTTTTCAGCATCACCCGTACCACCATTTTCTGGCGTAAGCGGTCCACTTGTGTGGCGCTTTCCGCTTTCGCTAGTACCCGCGCGCTTGTCCCCTTGATCTCCTACATAATCGCCTGGCACAGGTGGCACACTGTTTGTATCAGCTTGTTTGCCTGCGTCACTTGACACGGCGTCACTGGCATTTTTCCCTTGGTCGTTGGCCGCGTTATAAATAGCCGAACCGATCTCGTACGCCCCCCAAACCGCACCCGCAACTTCAACAAATGGGGTGGTCACTGGCACAGCTAACGATGCCGCGCCCGCCACTTCCCTTTTCACAGCCCTCGCAACAGCGCGCCTAACTGGCAGTGGCACTCGAGCTATAACTTTACCGCTATTCTTGGCGAACTCACTGCCTTTCGCTTTCAAGGAAACCCATGTGCTGCGGATAAAGTCAGGGTCATGACAAATCCAGCACCTTGCCCCCGTAATTTCCACAACCGCGTCAAAGCCAGTAGGATCGGTCAGGTTGGTCGGATTGTTCTGCACATAACTATAACGGTTGAAACTCTGGCCGTTGCTGGGGTCTGTTACGCGGGGATCCGCTGACAGGAACTTCGCCAGATACGGATCATACACGCGACCATTCATATGCACCAACTCGACCTGGTCAAGCATCTCATGACCAGTGAAGCCCTTGTTGTCGATGAATGGACCGCTGCTCGCGCCATCGGTAGTGCGCCGCTTGCCCCACGCGTCGTAGGCTAGCTTATCCTGGATGACACCGCTCTGATCGCTCAACGCCATAGGACTGCCAAGGCGATCGACGTGACTCCAGTAAAGCGCGGTCTCCGCCCCTGAGCGATCAATCTCCAATCCGATGCCGTAGGGCCAGTAGGTCCTGATCGTCAGTTGACTGCCGTTTCGCTCCAGCTCCTGCGCCCCGGCGTAGACCTCGGTGCTACCATCGCCATGCCTCTGCCTGGTTCGTTGATGCTCCGGCCCGTACACGAAGCTGCTCGTCTCCGCTCCCCGTTTGATTGTGATCGGCATGTCGAAGCTGTTCCAGGTATAACTGCGCCCGCCACCGCTCAACAGGTTGCCGTTGTCGTCATACTGGAACGTATCCCCGTCGATCTTCCATACCGCATGCGGACGCACAGCGTCAGCACCCTGCGGCAGATAAACATACGGCGAACCATTGGCAATACTTCCGACGCCGGTTTTGCGCTTCAGATTGCCAGCTCCATCGTAGGCAAAGGTCTGCAGCGCGGAACCCGTTTGGCTGCTGGTGAGCCGGTTCAACTCGTCGTAGCCGAACCCCTCCGTGTAGCCGCCCTGGTTCCAAAGCTGTGCCCGCGTGGTCACATTGCCCAAAACGTCGTACAGGTAGCTCTCGCTGAGCACAGCAGCTTTGTCGCCAGCCGCAAGGGTACTGTCTTGCAGCCTGCCGGTATCACCATCGAAGATTTTCTTATGTGTTAAGCCATTTCCCAACAGGACCTCGGTCGGACGCTGCCAAGCGTCCTGTGCCACCACCTGCCACAAAGGAACGCCGGCGCGCTCGAGCCGCGCCAGATAGCCATACTTGTTATAACGACTGTCGAAAACCTTGCTGACATCGGTATCGCGCTGGTAGGTCTGATGAATCACCCGTCCCCAAGCATCGAAAGAGGTCAACGCGCTGTAGGTCGAATCAGCCGCTCCATCGCCGATAGTCTGAACTGTTTTTTTCAAACGGCCGACATCATCATAGGTATGGAGGCGGTCATAGTCCTTGCGAGCACCAGCCAGGGTATAGGCTTCGATCAACTGACCGCAACTCTTCGCTGTCACACAATCCGTCTTTTCCTGCTGATCGAATACCCAGTGGCTTTCCAGATCTGTCTCGTAACGCGCGGTCATCCGACCCAGCACATCGTGATTGAACGTCGTCGCTTGTCCCAGCTTGGACTGATTCGGCGTCACCTGCTTCCATACCTGGCCAACCGGATCGACCGAATACTTGATGGTCCCCAAGTCAGGATCGGCAAGTTCCACCTTGTGGCCCAGCACGTCATATTTGACGGCAATGACGTTCTTGTTCGGATCAATCGTCCGATTCAGATTGCCGAAAGGATCGTAACCGAATTTGGTGAGCGTACTTTCCGTCCCTGGTTCCGTCATGACCTGTTCCACCTGGCGCACTTGTCCCAGCACGTCCGACGTGTCGATGCGGGTCTGGCCCTTGTCGTTTTTCTGGATACGAGTCAAGCCCTGATATGTGGTCATGGCTGTCAGTGGAATGTGCTTCACGTCGAAGGTTTCAACCTTCACCACACGATGCAAATCATCATAGAGATGCCGGCTTGCCAGCAAGGCTGAATTGCCGTCAAAGTGCGGATGATCCACTTCATACTGGCGACCATAGTCGTCATAGCGCGTGTCGGCGACGATCTTCGTGCCATCGAAGCCCCAGGTCACGTCACGCACCATCCGCCCCACATTGTCCATATAGTTCAACCGCGGCACGGCGATCCGATCCGAACCGTGATAACGCTCGACGATAGCGACCGCCACAGCACCCGCAGGACAGTCCGGAGAACAGGACTTGCTGAAATAGCGGGTCTCGTTCTGATCCGGTGATTTTTCAACCAGCACGCGGCCGTAACCGTTCAAGGTCCACGTCGTTTGCAGGCCATTCCGATCCGTTCTCATGGTCCGGATGCCGGTCGCCGCATCATAGGCGTACTGCTCGCTTTGCAGCAGCGCGTTCGTCACGGTCTTGGGATAGCGGCCCCGCTCGTCGTAGACTGTGCTGCGGTCGACCGGATTCATATCGGAGGCAGTCGCTGGATCGCGCCACTTGCGCGATTGGCTATTCACCAAGCCAAACGGATTGCCCTTCACGCTGCGGTCATAGCTCGTGACAACCTGGTATACCGGGTCACCGGGCTGCACGGTTTGCGTGATCAACAGCCCGCGCGTTGGCTCGTACTCGTTGCTGGTGACACGGGTCACGCTGGTCGGGTTCGACTGCGGATCAGTTCTCGTGACCGTGGTGACCAAGGGCAGCCCGATCAACCAGTTGGCCGCATCATTTCTGAAGGTCGTCACCGTTTGCGCGGCAAATGTCGTCCCGCCACCTTTGACGCTATCGTCGACGACACTGACATCCTGCTTAGTAAGATTGCACCAGCCATCGCCATACTGGTTAACAGTCGTGCTAGTACCGAGGGCACTGCCGTCGAGGTCTTTACGTACCGTCACGTTTTGCTTGACCACCGGGCAGACTGTGACAGCGCCGTTGGCCTGGCTCACCGTCACCAGATCGGGCGAGTTAATGCTGCTGACCAGCGTCTTGCCATCCTGCGCCGTTACACTGCTCGACAGGACGGTCCCTGTATAGGGCCAATCCAGGCGGTAGCTCGTGGTGGTGGTCTTCAGTACGTCCGTAGAACCAGGGCGCTCCTCGACAGCGATCACTTGCGCATACCCGAGCGTCCCGCGGCCGGCCTGGTCTGTTGCGCCATCCTTGTATTGATAGCTTACGGTGAGGTCGGCCATGCCTCCGTTCGCCTTCCGCAGTCGCTTGACAACCTTGCCCACACCATTGTTCGCGCGCAGCGGATAAGCAAACTTCACATCCGGCGAACGGGTCACGACGCCTTCGACGAGACCATCGGCATACTCGACCGAACTTACCGCGCCCAATCCATTCGTCACCTGGTAGATGCGATCCAATGCCTGGCCTGTTACCGCGACATCGATCGGCGCAAACACTTCCCATCGGCCGTCTTCAATCCAGGCACTGTTAACCTCTTTACCGCTATGGTAATACACCAACTGCGTGCGACCAGTACCCAGCAGGTCCATCAGGTAAACCTGGTCCAGCGCCATCCCTGCCGTATTGGATGTAAATGAAAAATTCAAACCGCTCCAGGGATCGCACTGGATGTTGCTGTCGTCGGCGCGGGCACCGCCCGTGCTGTCATCGCCGGTGACGCGACACATATTCAAGCCGCCCTCGGTAGAGCCGTCACTGGTCAAAAACGGCACATTTTGCGCCAACATTTTAGGCTGCCCGTCACCGACAAAGTCGCTGACCGCCCGAATACCAAGGTAGTGTCCCTTGCTGTATTTTTGTCGGATCGCACAATCGAGCGCCCTGCCTGTCGACAAGCATAGCGTCATCTCCGCACGCTTGTATATCGTGGTTGGCGATGCAGAGTCGTAATTATAGAAGCCAAAGGCCAGGCTGGAATAGCCGGAGCCATTCAAGTCTCCAGACAAGCTCCCACCTTGCGCTGCAGCATCAAAGACATACGGAGTCAAGCCTCCGCCCGACAACGACGTCGCCGTTTCATAGGCATAAGGCGCAATCGTGCCGACAGTGCGTGTATCCGACGGATGATGAAAGCCCGTCATCAATATTCGCGGTTGAAGGTTTACCCAGCGTCCGCCATGGGCCTGCCCTTCGGAATCAGAGAAAGATATGTAGGACGGCGCGGTCCAGCGCACGTCATATGGTTTACCAATGCCGCCGAAATCGACGTTGTCCCCAGTGCTGATAAACCGTGCAGTATTCACATACGTATACGGCTCCACACCCGGCTTCCCGAACAGCACATTCATGGGTGGGTGATCGTCGGGCAAACAGCTGAACTGGATACATACCTGAGCTTTTCCGTCTTCATCCATCTGGCTGTAGACCGCGGCGCGGCCATCGCCCATGACATCAGTGACGTAAGGGCTCAGGCTGGACACGTTGTCGCCGACAGCTCCCCGCGTCGGATCGCAGGTGAAGACCAGTGGAGTTTCTGGCGAGCCCAAGCCGGAAGGCTTTCCTAAAGGAGAAAGGCAAATTTTAGGTCCGTTGCTCTCCGTGGAAACCAACAGGTCCGGCGCACCGTCACCGTCGAAATCCGCGGTTTCAAGTACGACAAAGGACTCTCCGGTATCCAGCTTGTAATTGTATTGGGTAAACCCGCTGCCATTGTTGTGGAAATAACGATACTGCGCCCGCAGTGCGCCAGGCTGGATCGGACTAAAATCGTCACGGCTAGAACTACGTGGGCGCGCCACGCGCTTTTCCAGCACGTCGCTACGACCGTGATTTTCGAAATCGCTAAACGAGAAGTACTCTGAGCGGTTGGCGCCGTTCACTGGGTATTGCACAATGCCCGTATTTGCCCATACCGTCAGAATCGGTGCCCCATCCCAAAACCCCTTACTTTCAAATCCCGCTTGTTTTTTCGGATCGGGCTGTCCCCATGCGAACTTTGTCTTCGGCATCGGTTCCAGTTCGCCGGTTTGGGGATTGCGGGCTTTAACCTGGACAGCGGTCAACAGGCTACGGCCGCTGGTTGGACTCTGTTCATAGTCGAGTGCATAGTCGCGCACGATGACTCCTGCGGACAACACATCGCCTTCCCGGCCAATCCCGACATAAGTCCGGATATGCGTCATCCGGTGGCGCAGATCGTTGCGCGACTCATCGATATAGCGTTTCCAGGCATCTGTGCGGGGCTCGTAGACGAACTGGAGCCCCGCATGGGCGGGAAAACCCACACCGCCATAGCGGATCGCATCAGGACGGTGTTCACCGCTATCGGCATCCTGCAGATAGCTGATGCTGATGTAATTGCCGGCACGGTCTTTGATTGCGTCCAGGGCCCATGACTGCGCGCCGTTTTTCGCGCTCGGTTGGCTCGCGGTGACGCCGCTATTGACCGAGCCGATGATCAAGGCAGCGACCGCACTGTCGCGGGTGCTGCCGAAGGTCAGGACGCGCCCGTCGCGCGACTCAATTTTAAAGCTGCGGTTCGCTATATTGTCTGACGTGGTGGTACCGACGGCGGTGATCCGGCTAAAGCTGTCGATCTCCGTGCGATACTCGGCTCCGTCGGCCCAATAATTATCGTCGGTCAGCGGAAGGTTAACCAGTACCAAACGCTGTCCATCGAGGCACAGTCGATCGGAGGACGAAAAGCTGATACGGTCATTGATACCATCTTGGGCAATGGTCTTGCCGCAGCGATGAATACTCGACAGTCCGCCCAGTTGCCACCCCAGACCCAGCAAACCATTGCCCGCGTCGCTGCCATAGTTCAGCGTCAGTTCAGGCTGTAGACCTGCCGTCCCCGGAGGTACCGCGATAGGTATGCTATATGCCGCTGTGCCTAAAGGAGTAACGCTCAGCTCACCCGGCAATGTACCGGCATCCGCATCGGTAAGATGCGGGATATCGACTTCCACCGCCAGCGGCATATCCGGATCGGCGCCGCCTCCCGCCCCCCTCACAGTCACACTCACGACTGCGGATTGTGCTAGTTGCACGCCATTGCCATCGAAGGCCGCCGCCTTAATGCCGTAGACGCCGGTCTGAACATTGCTCCAGACAGCGCTCCAGATACTGCCATTCTTTGTAGCTGTCGCCACCAGCTGACTGTTGGCAAAGAACTTCACACTGGCGATAGATGAATCACTACCGGCCGTCTTTGCTTCCAACACCAGTTGGCCACCGTTTGCAACCGCTGATCCCTCGACTGGCTTGCTCAGCGTTATACTCAACGCTGCTGCAGCGTCAACAAAAATGTTACTCGTGACCGAGTGCAAGGTTATATTGCCTTTTCGGACTCGGGCCTGGATGGCATATGGCGCCGCCCTAACCGCCAGGGTCTTGCTAATGGAAAAGGCGTCAGCAGCGCCGTCGGCATTTGCAGTAGTCCAGACTCCGTCCACTCCGATTGCCACCTCGTCATATGGTCCCGCGCCTCCGCTCAACTGAGTTCGGATGAACACCGGACCAGCGCCAGCAAAGTGCTGGCCGTCCGGCGGCGTACTCAGAGCAATCCGCAGGCTGCCGGGCATAGTGCAGCTACCGTCGGCGCAAGGAAGGACAATGTCGCTGCCGCCATTACTGCCCATCGCCTGCACATACAACGCTCGGCCCGGATACTGTCCGGTATACGGAGTCAGATCGATGTTGAAGTGATGGCTGAAGCCCGGGGTCGCACAAGCCGTCTGAACCGCGAGATTGTCTGCCTCGGTCGCGACGTTGGCGACGCCTGTTGCCAAAGACGTGGCGCCGGCCGCCAGCGAAGGGGCATCCAGCAAGACCTGGTATTTGAGTGCTTGGTTGACGCCCGATTCACAAACCCACCCCACAAGATGTGGTGTGTTGGCGGCGTCGATGTTAATGCCGGTAATCTTGCCCAGTATCGGGCTATTGGTCACATTGACCGAGACTCGTGCCGACTCCCTAACGTGCCCCTGCTCATCCGTCACGCGCGCTTTATACCAATACGTGCCAGCACCGACGGAGACCGTAAAGTTGCTGCTGGCGCTGGAACTGTTACCGGCAACGACGTTGATAGGCGTGGCCTGGAAATCGTTGCCATCGAAGTTATCCTGAAATACCTCGAGCTTGCTGGTATTCATCGCGAATGACGTTCCTACCGCAGCGATGTTCAGCGTTGCCTTGGCCGAAGCATACACGCGCGCGCTCGGGGGCGAGACCGTCAATGTTGCTACCGGCCCTGGATTATTCGCCACCACCACATCGATAGCGGGGCTTGAGTCGCCAAACCACCCCACTGACTCCTGCAACATCTTCCATTGAAACCTGTAGGTCCCGGCCACAGCTGGCGGTGTGACCGTAAACGTGAAGACGCCAACCTCGCCAGGCGCTACCTGCGTCAATAGGTTCACCCGCCCCGAACTTCGGAACAGCTGATTGTCCTGCGGACTTTGCGCGCCCAACCGAAACGGATTGACACCGCCTGGGGTCCACGTAGTGGTACCCGAGTTGACCATCCTGATAGTGACCGAGGTCGGCTCCCCGGCTTGCATCGCTAGCGGCACATTTTGCGACATGAAGGCAGCAGAGTTGCCCTGTGTTGCACTTGCCACCGTCACCGTCGTGACACTGCTGGAAGTCGTCCGATTTGCACTGTCAGTGACTCGCAACTTGAGTTGGTGATTTCCAAGCGCAAGCGGCACCGTTGTATTCAGATTCGTAGAGGCCTTGGCGGAGGCGATCACCGCATTCCCATCCAACAACTCAATCGACAAAACCACATTCCCGGGCATCGATGCTCCCGTTCCCGAAACGACGACTGCGGCAGAGGTTCCATCGACAATAAAAGTACGCCCATTCTCCGGGGTGCTCAAGGACGCGGTTGGGGGACCATCCTGGCCTGGCGCAGGACCACCGGGTACCCACAGCCGCATACCGCACTCCGGGGCCGGCACGGTTCCAGAAGTGACGCCATGCGCTGTGCTGCCGGGGAAGCTGGGAACGATGTCCATTGGCGTGATCCGTACAAAGCTGCTCTCCCCTGGATGCAGCAAGCCGGAATGGACCAGCGCCAAGTCAACCCGACTGGCATAGTCGTAACCATTAACGTTGTCGCCCCAAATCGACGAACCATCATCGCTGGCGACGTAGTCTCCGCTCGCCGGGGTGTGCGCCAAGCAAAACGCGCTGATGGGAGGCGGGACGGTCGCCCTTGTCTCCGTATAAGTTTGCGTGCCACCCGGACCGGTGGCGGTCCAGGTGCACGTCGATGCAAAATCCGTCCAGTCCCAACTGGCGACTTCGGTCAAGACGCCCGTTCCAGGAAGCGTGACATTCCCTGCGTAGCCAGGAGCACGCGCAGTGCAGCTTCTACGCACCTCCGACGCGCCGCTTGTGCTCCAGGTGCTTGTAAAGTTTCGCCCTGCTACTAAAGGCAATGGACTCGTTTGAACGCTAAGAGTAACAGGCGCAGGGGGTACGGACAGGCGCATGCCACAGCCGGCACTCGGAGAACTCGCCGCTGTCACACCCGACGAAGCCGTTCCTTTAAAACTGTGCAGGATGTCGACCGGCGTGACGATGACCTGTCCAATCATGCCATCGGCCAGCAGTCCCGCATGCACCGCTGCCGCGCCGACGTTGGAATCTGTCCGATAACCGTCGGTGTTGTTTCCCCACACCGCTCCACCCGAAGCGTTACCGGTATAAGTCCCTGTCACGGGCGTGGCACTTTGACATTGCGTGCTCATCGTTGGCAAAGTAGTGGCCACTACCGCATGGGTATCTTGAAAGCCTCCTGGGCCCAAGGCATTCCAATTGCAATAGGTCGGTGATTTGGCCGCCCAGGCCGGACTAGCAATGCCGCTGATCGATCCATTCGCCGGAAAATTGGTCATTGGCATCATGCCGTCGGAACACTCACCGCGCACAGAAGTCGCACCGTCACTGGACCACGTCATTTGATAGCTTTGGTTGGCGACCAACGGCGATGGTGTGACAGTCAATTTGATGGTGGGCGGCGTGCTGGCTGTGAGCGCCAATCGCATGGCACACGCCGCATCGCTGGACTCCAACGAGTTGAAACCACCGCCCCAAGAACTCTGAAACGGCCCCTGCATACCCAGGTAGCTAACAGTGACATCCGCGCTTTGCCCCTCTGCAAGCAACCCCGAGTGAATCAGCGCCGCCGGAATTGAGGAATCGGCGCGATATCCGCTCCAGTTGGATCCAATTACCTTCATTCCTTTCGAAAGGGTGGCGGTATACACGCCGCTTGGCGGCGTGTGCGCCCAACAGAGGCCATCAAGTCCTGAGTTCAACAGAGTTGTCTCCAACCGGGTCTGCCCTCCCGGCCCGCTGGCAACCCAAGTGCAGCTGGAAACGAGACTACCGTAGGTGGGAGCGACAGCTGTGATCGAGCCATTAACATCGACCGAGGCGGAGACCAAACAAGTGCGCTGCAACGAGGTGGCATTTGTGGTGCTCCAGGTCGTCGTGTACGGCTGCCCGGCTCTCGCCGGCGACGGAGTGGTTTGTACACTGACCGTCGGCGCGGGGACGGTGATTGCCGGCGCGCCCTTGGTCAGCGACAGCCTTATACCGCAGGCCGGAACGTCTGAATCCCCGCTGCCAAAATTAAAATTAATTTGAGGGGTCCCTACAAACTGCGGTAACTGACCTAAGGGCGTAATAGTGACGTAGGCGGTTTCTTCCGGCGCAAGCAACCCTGAATGCACTAGCGCCATCGGGATGTTCGAATTCGACGTGTAACCATTCACATTATTGCCAACAACGCTAGCACCTGCAGTGACCCTCGCCGTGTACAAGCCGGTCAAGGGAGTCATGGAGCACGTAGCGCTCAATGCCAGAGTCTGCACCGTTCCGAAGAGAAGAAAAAGCGACGCGCGGACTAAGGACTTGAAATATTGCCTCTGATCGAAAGGGGAATGCGATTGAACAACCGCAGCTAGGCGAATAAAGCGAGCAATTACATTGCGGCCAAAATACCAAATTTTCTGGAAGATATGCATGTCAAAAGAGGAAAGAAAAAGGTGCGCGGACGAACAATATCGACACCAAATCCCCACGAGAATCTGATTGTCATTTGAACATACAATTTTAGCGACGTGATTATACTAAAATATAATTGCCCAAATCACACATAATGTCACGCAGATAAATATTGCCGCAACAACAAGAATCTAAACTATCCTTCCGAGAACCAATTTTGAGGCTCCTCGGCGCGAGCGGCGCCAAACCGATCAATTGCGCCAGCCAGCTTCGCTGGCGTAGCGCCGCTCAAGCAAATTACGCAAGCAAGCGTGCCCACCAATCTTTCCTGCGCGGTCAACGCCATAGCGGATAGAACAGCACACTGCCAACTCCAAAACACAGGCTGCCGATGAGTAGCAAGCCGATGCCACCCAACAGTGCAAGGCAGCCGGCGCGGATCGCGCCCGCCCCGACCATCACGCAGCAGCGCCACAGCAGGCCGACCGCCCGCGGCGGCAGCCGAATCAGCCACCAAAGGCAGCCAGCCGCCAGCAACAGATCGTCCCGCAACGCAGTGCGGCCTCGTGCGCGGCTGGCCCGTGCACTGTTTCTCCCGCTCGCAATCCTATGCGTGGCATCACGCTTCATCGTTCTCTCCTTGTCTCCATACCTCTTTCCCGTCGCGGCGCCGGCTCCGGTCCACGCGCGCGCCGGCACACGTCGACCAAGCCCAGCGCCAACGCGCGATCGGCCGCGAGCGTCGAGCGGGCCAGCATGCCGGCCACGCCCGCGTAGCGCTTCAGCATGGCCGCCTCGGCCTGTCTGGAGCGCTCGGCGCGCAGCGCGTCGGCCGGCGTCTGGGCCGTCAGTGGCTCGCTGCGCGCCAGCTTGTGGCGCACGCTCTGTTTCTGGCCCCGCTCCGGTTGGAATCGTTCCAGCCGGCTGGACGCCGCCACGTCGACCCCGCGTTCGCGCAGCCGTTGGGCAAAGCCCGCGCGCCAGCGCCGCAAATCCTCCTTGCGGGGATTGAGGCGAATGCCGTCGTCATCGCGTGCCTTGACGCAAAGGTGCACATGGGGATTGGGCGATGGGTCCCGGCCGGGATCGCTGCCTTGCGTGTGCAGCACCAGCGCATATTGGTGTCCCTCGAACTCGTCTTGCGCGAACGCGCGCGCGGCCTGATGTAGCGCCCTCGCGCTGGTCCCGGCCGGCATCGACAGGATGATGTTGAACGCCTCGCGTCGGTCCGACACCTCGGCGATGGGTATGCCGCCCAGCTGCCAGGCCAGCGCCAATTCGGCGACATCACCCCGGCCGTTGAAGCGCTCGCCATTCTGGTCCTCCAGCTCCAACTGGCCGTTGCGCGAAATGTAGTCGAGGTGGGCGCGGATATGCCGCATGCCCTTGCCGCCGCCGGAGATGCGCACCATGGCCTGGGGCTTGCGCTGCACGATGCCTCGCAGGCGGCCGCGCACGCCGTCGGCCGTCATGCGTGGACCGGATCCGCCTGCCTTGCGCAACGTGACGCCGCTGATGCCGCGCACTTTGACCTTGCGCACCGGCCGTTCGTTGAATCCCTGCTCGTGCCAGCGCAACAGTTCCGCATCGGTCTGGGTTCCGGCTGTCATTTGCTGTGCCACCTTTCCATGTTGCGTGCGATCGCCTGCGCCACTTCGGCGGTATGGGTAGCGATGCGGCGACGGACTTCGGCCACGACCTGCGTCAGGTCCGGGGGCGCCGTCCCGGCCGGGGACGGCAGCACCGCGGCGATCTGGCGCAGCCGGCGCCCTATCGTCAGCAGCATCAGGTTGGACTTGCCCAAGGCCGCCAGTTCGTACTGGCCGAACTGCGCGCCGTTGCCCATGCGCGCTTGGATCAGCGCGACGATCCAGCGCGTGGTGGAAAAGCCCTCGGCCCGCGCGCAGGTTTCGATGAAGCGCAGTTCGGCGTCGGTCAGGGCGATCTCTTTGCGGTGCTTGCGAGCGGCCGACGGGGCGATAGGCGCGTCCGCCGACGGCGCCATGTTTGCGGTCAGCCTGGCCACCACCTGGCGGAACGCCGCGCTGGGTGTCTGGCCGTGCAACGCGCAGTACGCCAGCCAGCGTTCCTTGTAGGGGCCGAGGTCGATGTTGATGCGGTTCGGTCGGGAGCTGTCGGGCATGGCGGCCTCGCTGGTTTCGCGCTTTTTCTACCACTTTCGCTTTGATGGTAGCGCGCCCCAAGCGGAGCACATTGACCGGCGTCAGCCTATCCTGCATTAGTCCTTCGCTTCGCTCTTTTCTTGATAATATCAAGCGCCGCAAGTCAGCCCGCCTCATCCATAACGACGCCCGCCCCCCACAAGCAACCTCAAGCAACCCCGGCCGACCACAGCATGCCCGCGCCAGCGCGCCGCCCCCGCCCGCCGCCGCGCCATCGCACCGCCATCCGTTCGACCACCGAGGACCGCCGACTTGACCGCCCACCTGCCCGCCATCCCGCTGCACATCGCCGGCCACATCGACGACCATGGCCCCGGCTATCTCGCCTGCGCGCTGCGCGACGCCCACGGCATCGAGCACAAGTTCATCCTGACGCCACGCGCGGCGGGCAGGCCGGAACTTGCGGCCGACAGCGTGTATCCGCAGTCCGGCACGCTGGCCTGCCAGATCGAGTTTGAATGGGAGGACGACGCCGGCGAGGCGCTGGCGCGGGTGTCGACCCGCAGGCCGTGGGCGGCCGCGTCGATCGACGGCATGTCCAGCTTTGTGGTGAAGGCCGCGCAGCTGCTGCGCGAACCGGCGGCCTAGCGGGGACCGGCCGGCGCCGCGGCGGCCGCCAGCGCCAGCAGCAATTGGCGCTGCGTCGCGGTCAAGGCGCTCAGTTCCACGCTGGTTTGCCGCGCGTAGATCATGCGGCCATACAGCTCGGCCAAAGCCTGAAGCGGCGCGGACAGCTCGACCGCGTCCCGGGGCTGTCCGGCGCGCAGCCGGTTGATCCAGGCCTCCAGCTGCAACAGCTCGATCCGTTCCATGCGCTCCCCCTAGGACGAAAAAAAAAGGCGGACACCGCTCGCGCCATGTCCGCACTATCGCAGAGACCGCTTGCCGTCGCTTGCGCCGGATCAAGCACCCTGCACGGACGGATCGCCGGCTGCAGGTTCAGCCTGGCCGTGCGCTGCCGGCGCCACACGGAACAACGCCGGCAGCCAGCCGCTGTCGGCCACGGCGCGCGCCGCCGCCTCGACCGCCGCCTGCTTGCCCAGCCGTTCCAGCGGCACCGCCGCCGCCGGCGAGACCGCCTGCGCCACCACCTCGGCGATGCGGGTCTTGTTCAGGTGGGCGAAATAATTGGCGGCGCTCGGCTGCCACCAGCGGCGCATGTCCAGCGCCAGCAAACGCGACGACTGGTCTATCGCCGGCACGGGCTTCCCGCCGTCCTGCGACGCATTCAACATGCAGGCGCTGCAATAGGCCAGGCAGTCCAGCACCAGCGCCTGCGGCTGGGCCTGCAACCAGTCCAGCAAGGCGCCGTCGGTGTCGTGCTCCGGCAGCAGGGCCGCCAGCGCCACATGCTGCGCCGCCAGGCGTTCCCACGCCGGCCCGGTCTGCGCCTCGGCCGGCAAGTCCGGCGCCCTCAGGTCCAGCTGCAGCACTTCGGCACAACGCTGCCGGCTGTAGAACACGCTGTGCAGCAGACGCTGCGCCAACAGCAGCAAGGCTTGTCCCGGCTGGTTGACCATTTCCGCCCGCAAGGCCAGCGTGCGCTGGGCGCCCAGCAAGGCGGTCAGGCGCGCGCTGTGCGCCGCCTTGGACTTGCCGCGCTTGCTGCCCGCCTGGTCCGCCGCCGTGCCGGCCACGCTGACGGGCCGGTCCTGCGGCCGCATCAGGCCGCGCAGCACACAGGGCTTGCCATCCTCCGCGATCGTCACCAGGGCGCCGGCCAGCGCCAGGTCGGCCGGATCGATCCTGCCGATGGCGGCCCGCTCCCGCTCGATGGCCGCCTGCGCCGGCTGGTCGCCGCCCTCTCCCAGCGCCGCTGCCTGCGCCGCGTCCGGCTCCAGGGCGACGGTGCGGGCCCGCGCATAACAGGCCAGCTCGGCCGCCTCGATGTGCACCCGCACCTCGATCCAGCTCCAGCGCTCCGCCGCCAGTTTGCGCGCCACCCGCTCCAGCCGCGCGCGCGCCAGCGACTCCAGCAGCGCCACATCGGCCAGGTAGCCGTCGCCGTCGCTGCTGAACAAGTCCCGCTCCACCACGCCGCCCGCCGCCTCGTAGGCCTTGACGCCGACCAGGCGCGCCACCCGGTCGGTGCGGACATTGAGCTGCTGGGCGGTCAGCAGGCGGCGGATCTGACCAGGCGGCCTGTTCCATTGCGGCAGGCTGTCCCACACCTGCTGCTGGGCCGCATGGTCGTCGCTCACCGCCAGCGCCGCCATCTGTTCGTAGCTGGCCTGGTCGGCGCGGAACAGCGCGAACAAGCGCGGCGCCACGTTCGCCAGCTTCAGCTGCCGCCGCACCGCGATTTGTTCGACGCCGAAGGCCAGCGCGATCTCGGCCACGCTGCGGCCCTCGGCGGCCAGCAAGCGCATGCCATCGAAGACGTCGGCCGCATGCATGGGTTCGCGGCCCAAGTTTTCCGCCAGGCTGACCATCACCGCCTCGGCCTCGGTCACCATCAGGCACGGGATGTCGTAGTCGGCCGGCAGGTCGCCCTCGGCGATCAGTTCGCCCAGCGCCTGCCAGCGGCTGTCGCCGGCCGCCACCGCCAGCAGCCCGGTCGGCACGTCGTCCCGGCGCTCCTCGTAACACACCAGATTTTGCAGCAAGCCCTGCGAACGCAGCAGCGCCTTCAGTTCCCGGACATCGCGCGGCTTGCGGCGCGCATTGCGCGGACTGCGCACCAGCTGGGCGTGGGTGGCGTGGCGCAACGTCGCGTGCCTGGTAATTAGCGTCGCCGACTGCGCGACGGCCTGTTGCAGCAAGGCGCCACCGGCGCCACAGGGATCGGTCACTTCAGTTGTTTCAATCACAGCAGACATGATTCCTCCGGATATCAAGATAAAAAGAGCGGAAAAAAAGAACGGAAGGCACGCGCCGCGAAAGCCGCCGCAGCGGCGTCGGCGGCGCGGCGCGGCGCGACTCAATCGAGCACGTCGTACAGCTGTCTTGCCGCCACATGGGTGGCGATGTAGTCGCGCAGCCGGTAATAGTCCTCGGCGATGCGTCCGCCGTCGGGCCAGAACGACAGCTGGCTGTAGGCCATGGCGCACACCGCGAGGCCGGTGGCGTCGGCGCTCAGCGTGCCCTCGTAGCCGTTGCCAGGGCAGCACAGGCGGTAGTGCGCCGCCTCGGTCGGGGCCATGTAGAAGCCGCCGTTCGACAGCTCGTAGTAGTCCCAGTAGTCGCCGCGATACGACGCGCACAGATGGCGCATCATGTCGTACATACAGTGTTCGACCGTGGTGAACAGCGGCCCGAAATGGCGCGGCAAGGCCTGCAAACGCCCGGCCGGCGCCAGCAAGGTCGCCGTGATGCGGCCGCAGCCCGGCGCGCGCTCGTCGGTTTGTCCCAAGATAGTCATGGTGGTGTCCTCCAGAAAGTTGATCAAAAGAGAGGTTTGCAATCTCATCCTCTCATTTGGACTCTCTCGCTCCCGCCGGGGCGGGCGGGGGGTGGCGAATGCCCTTCCCTCAGGGAAGGGTTGGGTTGGGTGGTTTGCAGGCAGCGGGGTAGGGGCCGCGGTTTCAGCCCATTGCGTGCGTTTATCCCCCCACAAGTCCCCCTCGCCCCAACCGGGGGGACTTGTGGGGGGATTGGCGCAATGGGCGTCGCGGCCCCTGCTGCCCTCGTGGGGGTTGCGCCGCAGGCGCCCCAGGGAGGGCGCGGCCGGCTTCACAGCGCAGCGGCGGCACACAGTCCATGCCAGCGGGGGTATCGCTGGCATGGACTGTGTAAGCGCCCTCCCTCACTTCAGGCCGTTCAGGGGTCAGCGGGGTGCGCAGCGCCGCGCGTTCCTCATGCCTTCCCAGGGGAGCGCAGCTGCCCTGGGCTGTTCAGGCCGTATCGGGGTTGCGAGAGGAGGACTGGAGGCGGGACGGCGCAGCCGGCCCGGTCCCGCAGGGACGGAGCGCAGCGACCCGCAAGGAGGACGGGCCCGCAGGGCCTCGCCCAAAGCGACCGCCCGCCCGGCAGCATCGGCCGCGGCGGCCAAGACACCGGACACGGCCATCAAGAACGACCCCGTTCCCGCAACGGCGCCATCCCACGCATCGGACCCGCGCCATGCGGCGATCCAGCGGCCCCGGACACGGCCAGCCAACGGACCCGGCCTGTGCCCGACCGCCTGACGGCGCGGCCGACGGCATCCCCGCCCATCCGCCCGCAGCGACGCTTGAGCACCCCCGGGCAAACCGCGCGAACCGCCGCGACATGGTCCGGCAGACAGGAAGCGACCGGCGCATAGCCCCGGGACCATCCCGACATCGTCACGCATGCCATGGCATGTGGGGGAACGGCGCCAGGCTGTCGCAGAGAAGCGCGGCGATGCCGCCATGCGGACCGCACACCGCGCGCCCCCGAGAGGCGCGACGCCACCAGCGACGGCTGCCCGACACCAGACAAACCCGTTCATGTCCTATGCATGTCGACGCCGCCGTCCCGCTCCCCCGCCGGCGCACCGCTTGCCGCCATCGTTGCGGACACGTCGGCCAAGTCATCGAGCCTGACCAGGCGCAAGACATCGAACGGCAACTCCAGGTCTTCCCCGTTGCGACGCACCCACACCCTCCCCTCGGCACTGGGCCGGCGCCGCAGCACCAGCAGCACCTCCTCGCCCTGGTAGCTGGCAAACAGCCCGGGCCGCCGGATCGCCCCCGGCTTGGCGGCGCGGGACGACGCGGCGGGCAGCACAGCGCCGTCCGGCACACTCCCGCCATCCACCGCCACCACACCGCCAGCGCCTGCCGCGGGCATCGCCCCCTCCATCTGCGCGCGCAACCCGGCCAGGGCCTGGCGGTCGACCACCCCGCCGTCGGCCAGCGCCCGCTCCACCAGTCGCGGCCGCTTTACATACATATTGCGCAACTCGTACAGGTATTGCGGCGAGCGGCAACGCCGGCTGTGGTACAACTCCAGCAGCATCGGCGGCGCATCGTCCACCAGGGCCAGCAAATGGGTCAGCGCGCTGGGGTCCAGGCACAGCCGCGCCGCCACCGCCTTCTTGCGCTCCCCCAGCGCCAGCTTGCGCGCAATGAAGGCCGCCAGCTCCAGCGGCTGCAAGTCCTTGCGGCGGGCATTCTCCGCCACCTGGGCGTAGTCGTCGAACTGGCGCTCATCCTCGGTCACCACATAGGGCGCGACCGCCAGGCCGGCGCGCCGCGCCGCCCGGAACCGCCGCAGGCCAAAACGGATCAACAGGCGCCCCGACGGCATGCAGCGCACCACCAACGGTTGCAGGATGCCGCGCGCCCCCACCTCCGCCACCAGCGCCTCGAATTCGCCGGCCTCCTCCTCCTCGAACCTGGGTGCGTCGGGGTCTTCGTCGAACCGGTCCAGCGCCGCCGTCGGCGCCAGCCACCGCGCCGACGGCGGCGGTTCCACCGCGTCGAGCATGGACAGATCGAGCGCCACGCTAGGCTCCCACGCCCAGGCGCCGCGCGATCGCCTCGAACGACGGCCGGAGCTCGCGCCAGGCATCGCGCGCGGCGCTGCGCAGCGGCCTGGCGCCCAGGTCCGGCGAGCCGGCCGGCGCCGCCTGCCGCAACTTCCACAACGGCACGCCGGCCGCCTGCGCCTCGGCGATCGCCGTGCGCGTCGGGATCAGCGCATAGCCATCCAATTCACCGCGCCGCACCGGGATCAGCAGGCCCGGATGCTGTTCCACCAGCTGCCGCAAATTGGCCCGCTGAAACGGCGTCGCCTCCACCAGGTTCGGCAGCAGGCCGAGCAGCTCCAGGCGCGGATTGAGCCGCTGCCTGATGCGCAGATAGCCGTGCCGGGGATGATGCAGGAACATCCCCACGCCCTCCAGCGCCTCCTGGGTCAGCACGATGGGCGACAGCACCAGGTCGGCGGTCGCCAGCGCCGCGACATAGCGCACATCCGGGCACGGATGGGTATCGATCAGGCACACGCGGAAGCGCGGCGCCGCCTCCCGCAGGAAGGCCTGCAACGCATTGACGAAATCGTTATGCCGCTGCGGCTGGCGCTCCAGGCCGCCCAGCCCCTGGTCGGCCGGCACCAGCACCAGATCACCCGGCGGCAAGGCCGACCACCGCCCTTCGAACACCTGCGTGGTGCTGAAGGCCGCCACCGCCGCCACGCCCCCGCGCAGCATGCAGCGCGTCGCGTTCATCTGCGGATCCAGGTCGAGCAGCAAGGTCGGCGCCGCCAGCTCTGGCATGTAGTACGCCAGCTGGCAAGTCACCGTCGTCTTGCCGCCCCCGCCCTTCTGACTAGCCTCCACCATGATCTTCATGCCAGCGCTCCCCAGGGAAGCGCGGCACGCACCCAAGCCCGCCGCACCGGCCCTGTGCCACTTGTACGCGCATTTCCCGCCTCCGTCATGAGCGTCGTCAAAGTCAGGCCATGCCCGAGCCGTCGGCGTCCCGCGCGCCCAATTGCCGAATCGTCTGTGCCAGCGTACTGAGCAAAATCAAACCTGGTTCGTACTCGGCCGTGAAAACGAACCGACTTAGCCGCAGCGCAAACAGCGGCCTCACCGTGCTTGAAACCGGCGGTCCGCAGCATTAGTGTGTATCCGTATTTTAGGTAAAACATAACATAAATTATCCACTGGAAACAATTATCGGCATCGCTTCGCCGCGCGCACCGCGCCTATGCCGACCTTGAAAAAAGGAACACACCATGAAGCCCACGCGTCGCCCCGATCCAAAACATATCGTCGTGTACCAACGTCCCCTCCTGCTTGGCGCCCTGCTGTACAGCCTCGCCTCGCCCGCCCACGCCCAGCTCGGCAAATTCGGCGTCACCCTGAACGCCGTCCAGGTCGCGCTGCTCGGCTTGTCCGTGACGCTGTTCACGATCACCATCATGGTGGCAGGATTCCAGGTGGCGTGGCGGCACGCCAAGATCACCGAAATCAGCCACATCCTCTGGGGCGGCTGCCTGACCGGCGGCGCCGCCGGCATCGCCGCCCTGCTGGTCGGCAGCTGAGCCATGGAACAATTCCGCGATCCCATCTTCCGGGGCTGCACCCGCCCGGCCATGTGCTGGGGCATACCCTGGATGCCGCTGCTGTGCGTCTCGGGCGCCTTCCTGCTGCTGGCCGTCTGGCTGTTCTATCTGCTGTCGCCGTACGTCTCGCTATTCCTGCTGGCGCTGTACGCGCCGCTGGTGCTGATCATGCGCGAGATCACCCGCCAGGACGATCAGCGCCTGCGTCAGATGGGGCTGCGGTTGCGGATGCGGTTCCGCATGGGCGCGGCGCGCCGACGCTGGGGCGCGTGCTCCTACAGCCCGCTACGCTACCGGCGCCGGAGTTGATCATGCGGGACAGCAACGCAGCGCAGCGCGTCGCCAACAGCGAGGCGCCCAGCGCCAACCACATTCCATTTGGCGCGCTGATCGCGCCCGACGTGGTGCGGCTGCGCCGCACCGGCGACTACGTCGCCACCTGGCGCCTGGACGGCATCAGCTTCGAGACCGCCGATATCGCCTACATCGCCGAACGCAAGGAGGCCTTGCACAATTTCTGGTGCTCGCTGGGCGGCGGCCACCATGCGTTGTGGCTGCACAAGGTCAGGCGCGAAGTGCACGAGCGCCTGGGCGGCGTGTACGACAACGCGTTCGCCGACCGTTTCAACCGCAGCTACAACGCCAGCCTCGACAACGGCAGCGCCAGGAACAGGCAAATGGTGACCGAATTGTATGCGTCGGTAATCTACCGGCCGGCGCCGACGCGCGTCTCGCGCATGCTGCGCAAGCTGGGCGGCCAGGCACGCGCGGAACGGCTGGCCAGGGAACAGGAACACCTGGCCGCCATCGAGGATCTCGACCAGCGCCTGCGTTCCAGCCTGCGCCGCTACGGCCCCGAACGTCTTGGCGCCTGCCAGCGCGGCGGCCAGCTGTGCTCCGAGATGGCCAGCTTCTTCGGCTACCTGGTCAACGGCGTCTGGCTGAACATGCCATACCGCCGGGCCGACCTGGCCGAATACCTGCCGGTGTCGCGCCTGCATTTCGGCGAACGCAACGGCATGCTGGAAATCTGGCACCCGGCGCGCAGCCGCTTCGCCGGCCTGCTCGACTTCCAGGACTACCCACGTTATTCCGAGCCGGGCATGAACAACGCCATCCTGTACAGCGACTACGAATACATCGAGACCCAGAGCTTCTCGATGCAGGGCAAGCGCGACGCGCTCGACGCGCTCAAGCGCCAGAAAGGCCATCTGCAGGCCTCGGAAGATCCCTCGCAAGCCGAGATCGACGATATGGACTCCGCCATGGAGGCCGTCAACAGCGGCTTGATCCACATGGGCGAATACCACTACTCGCTGGCAGTGTTCGGCGATACGCTGGCGCAGACCGCACAGCACATGGCGCAGGCCAGGACCGCCCTGCAGGACGGTCCCGGCTTCGTCATGGCCACGGTCGACGCCATTCCCGAATGCGCCTGGTTCGCCCAGCTCCCGGGCAACTGGCGGCTGCGTCCGCGCGCCGCGTCGATCAGCAGCAGGAACTTCACCAACCTGTCGCCGCTGCACAACTTCGCGCAAGGCAAACGCCACGGCAATCCCTGGGGCGAGGCGCTGGCGCTAATGCAGACACCCAGCGGGCAGCCGCACTTCTTCAACCACCATGTCACCCCGGAAGAAGAAGACTCGACCGACGAAAAAAAACCCGGAAACACCACCGTCATCGGCCCGACCGGCAGCGGCAAGACCGCCCTGGTGAACGGCCTGATGCTGTTCGCGCTCAAGTACCAAGGCTTGCGCGGCGTCTTCCTCGACTACAACCGCGGCGCCGAAATCTGCATCCGGCGTGCGGGCGGCCAGTACCGCGCCCTCAAGCGCGGCGAACCCACCGGCTTCAATCTCTACCAGCTGGCGCCGACCGAGGCCCACCTGGCGTTCTGCGAGAGTTTCACCCGCCTGCTGGCAGGCCCTTGCCACCCGGACCTGCGCACCACCGAGGAACACGACGTCAGCCACGCCGTGCGCACCGTGATGAGCGACGCCATGCCCCTCCAGCTGCGCCGGCTCGGCGCGGTCTGGCAAAACCTGCCTGTCAGGGCCGGCGGCAACAGCTTGCGCGACCGCCTGCTGAAATGGACCGCAGACCACGCGCTGGGCTGGGCCTTCGACAACCCAATCCACACCCACCACTTCGACAACGAACAGATCCGCATCTACGGCTACGACTACACCGACTTCATCGACGACGAGCAACTGTGCGCACCGACTGTGAAACTACTTCTGCACCTGAGCGAGAAGATGATCGACGGCCGCCCCTTCATCTACTGGATGGAGGAATTCTGGAAAGCACTGAGGAACGAACCGATTGATGCTGATGCGCTCTATGTCGGAAGCGGCGGATCGCGCCGCAGAACAAGCCATCCGCGAAAAGACCATGAAAAACCTTTCACTGCACGGTGATGGCAGCGACACGTTCACCTATGTGCCGCCCGGCGGCAAGCCGTAGCCCGTACCGTCAGACCGCAGGCATTCTCGCAGCGATGGAGCCAGAAACATGGATCTAGATCCTCAATACTTTACCGCCGCCCGTTCATGGGAAACCGACCGGGAACTCATGCGCGAGCGCTCGGAACTCCGCGCGTGGTGGGTCGCCGGCGGCGCCACCCTTACCGCCCTCGCCGCCGTGGCCGGACTGGCCCTGCTGGCGCCCTACCGCCGCAACGTGCCCTACCTGTTCGCGCTGGACCGGACATCAGGCAACGTCGAGTTCATCGGCACAGTCGATGACCGCACGATCAAGGGCTATCAGGAGATGCTCGACAAATTCTGGCTACGACGCTACGTGATCGCGCACGAATCCTACTTCTATCGGTTTCTGCAAGAGGACTACGACACGGTACTGGCACTCAGCACCGAAGACGTCGGCAAGGACTTCAGCCGCATCTATGACGGCCCCAACGCCCGCGACAAGACGTATGGCTCCGGCATCGAAATCAAGGTCACCGTCTTGAGCATACAGGTCGCCACCAACGCTGTCGGCCAGCACGCGACCGTACGCTTCAGCAAGGTCCTGCGCCGAATCGACAGCAACGTCGCCGAGCCCGCCCAGTACTTCGTCGCCGCCATGACCTACACGTACAAGCCGACCATGTTCGGCAAGGAGCAGGAATTGCTTAAGAACCCGCTCGGATTCCAAACCACGGCCTACCGCGTGGACAGCGAACTGGCGCCGATCGAAGCCTCCGGTGGCAATCCCGCTGCCGCGCCCAGCGGAGAGTGACATGAGAACATCCACATCCTCCACGATGATACTGACGCTGATGTGCGCGACGGCTTACGCCGCCCAGACGCCGCAACCGGTCGGTAGCGATCCCCAAATCCGTTATGCCGTCTACCGGCCCGACGAAGTGACGGTGATCACCGTCCAGCGTGGAACCGCCAGCCGCATCGTATTGGCCAGCGACGAGAAGATCCAGCGCGACGGCACCGGCACCGGCTTCCCCGCCGACTGCGCAAAGCCAGAACTAGAATGGTGCATACATGCCGACCCCGGCAGTAACCAGGTGCTGGTGAAACCCAAGGACGGCGCCACCCACAACAACCTGGAACTGCGCACCGACAAGCGCGACTACAGCTTTAAATTTGAGGTCGCCGCCGACGCGCCGGCGCGCGGAGCCACGCCCCGCGCATCCGACGGCGCCGTCTACCGAGTCGTCTTCCGCTATCCGCAGACGCCGCGGACGCAGCAACTGGAACAATTGCTGCGCGCAGCAAGCTCCCAAGCCGCGGCACCAGCCACCGTGGACACCGCCATCCGGGAAGCCAGGCCGCAACCGCGCAACTGGCGCTACACCATGCAGGTCCTACCTGGCGCCGAGGACATCATTCCCGCGCTTGTCTTCGACGATGGCCGCTTCACCTACTTCCAGTTCCCCGCCAACCGCGAACTGCCGACGATCTACCACGTCTCGCCGTCCGGCGAAGAGGCGCGGGTCAACTTTCACATCGATACATCGGATGCCGGCTTGACGGTGGTGGAACGCATGGGGCGCCGCTTCGTCCTCAGGCTGGGCGGCGCGACCATCGGAATCTGGAACGACGCATTCGACTCCTACGGCATCCCGCCCAAGGACGGCACCACCATCGACGGCCTGGTGCGAACGGTACGGAAAGAGACACCATGAACGCCGACGCCACCACCGAAAACAGCGCCGAGCCGGCTGATCGCATCGTCTCCGTCAACAGCCGCAGCGGCGCTCCCAACAGCATCGCAACCAAGCTGGGCCTGCTGGTGCTCCTGGTCGCGCTGGCCGTGGTTGGCTGCGCCATGGCGGCACACCGCTACTGGGCCGCGCGGTCCGCGACAGCCAAGACCAACGAGGCCAGTAACCAATTGGAGCATCCGAAGGCGGCCCCGGCAAGGCGCCACTTCAGCGATGCCGCGCCCACACCGTCCTCCAAGCCAACCCAGACGCCGCCGGCCAGCGCCGCCGTCTGCGACGACGGCGGTCCCAGCCAAGTCTTGACCGCCATCGACGGCAAGCCCATGACGGCACCCAACGGACAGGTGGCGCGGATATGCCAAAACGGCCAATTGCTGTTCCTACAACAGACCGGCGCAGCAAACGCGACGCCCACTCAGGCACCGATGGGAACGGCGGTGCCAGTGCCAACGCCGCCTCAGGCCGCACCTGCGCCCAGCCGCTATGGCGGCGACGTCCTGCTGAGCACCGCAGCAACGCCGCCGCAATTCCTTTCCCCGGAAAACACCGATAGCCCCGGCCTGGCGACGCCGGCATCCGCGCCGGCAACGACGGCAACGACGGCGCAACGCCTGGCGGAAGCGCCCGCCGGCAACCAGGTCGCCAGCCCGCAGGGCAAGCTCAAGCCCCTGTTGCAGGCGACGCCGACGGCGCCGGTGCAAGCCACGCTGATGGGCGACCGCGACCTGATACTGCCGGAGGGACGCACCATCGATTGCAACCTGTCGCTGCGTATCATCAGCGAGGTCTCGGGCATGGCCGTCTGCGTGTTGTCGTCCGCCGTCTACGGCGACAGCGGCAACGTGGTGCTGGCGGAACAGGGGTCGGTGGCCACCGGCGACTATGTCGCCGTCTCCGAGCAAGGACAGCGCCGCCTGTTCATCCTGTGGACGCGCCTGAAGACCCCCAAGGGCGTGCTGGTCAACCTCAACTCGCCGGCCGCCGACGCGCTGGGCACTTCCGGCCTGGAAGGCTATGTCGACAACCGCTGGAGCGAGCGGGTGGGCGCGGCCTTCCTGCTATCCATGGTGCAGGACGCGATCGGCTACGAAACCGCCAAGGCCACCGCCGGCAACGGCAATGGCAATGCCGCCACCGGCATCGCGGTGTTCCAGAACACCACGGAAGCCGGCAACCGCCTCGCCGAGCGCATCCTCAACAGCACCATCAACATCAAACCCACCATCTATAAAAACCAGGGCGACCGCGCCAGCATCACCGTCGCGCGCGACCTCGACTTCGGGAAGATCTATGCACTGCGCACCCAATGAGCCGCTGCCGATGGACGCCTCGGTGCGCCAGCTGTTCGCGCCGCTGGCCGAATTCCTGGAGATCCCCGGCATCACCGAGATCGCCATCAACCGCCCCGGCGAAGTGTTCTTCGAAGCCGGCCCGCTGTGGCAGTTCCGGGCGATGCCCGCATTGACCTTGCAACGCTGCCACAGCCTGGCCACCGCCATCGCTTCCTACGGCAACCAGCGCATCGACCAGCACGCGCCGCTGCTGTGCACCCAGCTGCCCGGCCTGGAGCGGATACAGATCGCCGTGCCGCCGGCGGTGGAAGACCATACCGTGTCGATGACCATACGCATCCCCGACGCCAGCACGCGCGAACTCGACGCATACCAGCAGCAGGGATTCTTCGACCATTATCAATGGGCCCGGCCCGCCGGCCTGGCGGCCCATCGCGACCAACTGGACCCGGTGCAGAGGGAGCTGTTGGCCTGCCTGGAACAGCGCCGCCTCGCGCAGTTCCTCAAGACCGCGATACGGCACAAGCTCAACCTGGTGTTCGTCGGCGACACCGGCTGCGGCAAGACCTCGCTGATGAAGGCGGCCTGCCACTACATCCCCGCCGACGAACGTCTAATCACCATCGAGGACGTGCGGGAACTGTTTCTGCCGCGCCACCCGAACCGCGTCCACATGCTGTACAACAAGGGCGACCAGGGCACCGCCACCATCACGCCCGCCGAGCTGATCGCCAGCTGCATGCGCATGAAGCCGGACCGCGTGCTGCTGGCGGAATTGCGCGGAAGCGAAGCGTTCGACTTCCTCAAACTGCTGACCACCGGCCACAGCGGCGCGATCTCCAGCTTCCACGCCGAATCCTGCGCGCTTGCCCTGGAACGCTATGTCTTCATGTGCAAGGAGCACCCGCAAGCGGCGATCTACGACACGGACGCCCTCAAGCGCCTGGTGGCGCTGACCATCGACATCATCCTGCATATCCGGGTCAGACGGGTGTATGCCGACGACGGCACGCCGCTGCGCAAGGAGCGCTATGTGTCGGAGGTCAGCTACGACCCGGTCGCCAAGCTGCGCGAACGCACCGGCGCCGTCCAGCCGCCGCACGCGGGAGGCCAGCCATGATACGGCGCACCCTTTGGATCGTGCTGCTTGCGCTGCTGGGCCTGGCCTTGCTGTGCGCGGCCGCCACCCTGTGCGCCTACCTCGCCGGCTGCGCCAGCTATCTGCTGCACAGGACCGTGCCGCGCCACGTCAGTCCATACACCTGGTACCGCTTCTGGCTGGCCTGGTCGAACGATCCCGCCGAGCGGCGGCGCCTGATCGCGGCGGCGCTCATCGGCGCCAGTCCGGTGCTGATAGCACCGCTGTGGCTGTTGATCGAGTCGAGCCGCCGTCCCAGCACGCTGCACGGCGACGCACGCTGGGCCAGCGGGACGGAAATCCGGAAGGCCGGACTGCTATGAGCGAGATCATCGTCGGCAAATACCGCGGCCGCTACCTGACCGCCAAGGACCAGCAGTTCGTGCTGCTGGCCGCGCCGACCGGCGCCGACAAGGGAACGGCGGTGGTCGTGCCCAATCTACTGAACTATGCCGATTCGGTGGCGGTGTTCGACCTCAAGCTGGAAAACTTCCGCTACACCTCCCTATACCGCCAACGCAACGGACAGCAAGTCTTCCTGTGGGCGCCGTTCGCCGAGGACGGCAAAACCCACCGCTGGAACATGCTCGACAACATCGACCGCGACTCGCTGTTCCGCATCGGCGACATCCTGGCCATCGGCCAGGCCTTCTATCCCAGCGACTGCCATCCACGCGAAAAATTCTGGAACGACAACGCCCGCAACCTGTTTCTGGCCCTGGTCCTGTATCTGATGGAGACCCCGGAGTTGCCCTGCACCCTGGGCGAGGTATTCCGCCAATCGTCCGGCGCCGGGCAGCCGCTCAAACAGCATTTGCAGGACATCCTGGAGCAACGCGGCGACAGCGATCGACCACTGAGCGACGCCTGCGTCGACGCCATCAACCGCTTCCTGTCCGCCTCGGCCGAAACGGTCGGCAACATCATCTCCACCTTCAACGCCCCGCTGCTGATCTTCGCCAACCCCATCGTTGATGCCGCCACCTGCGCATCGGATTTCGACCTCGGCGCCGTGCGCAGGCAGCGCATGTCCATCTTTCTCGGCATCCCGCCCAACCGCGTCAACGACGCCGGGGTGCTGGCCAATATCTTTTTCTCGCAGCTGATCAACCTCAACACCAAACAGCTGCCGGAAAACGACCCCACGCTGCGCCATGAATGCCTGCTGGTGCTCGACGAGATCACCGCGATCGGCAAGCTCGCCATCATCGCCAAATCGAACGCCTATATCCGCGGCTACCGCCTGCGCCTGCTGACCACCGTGCAAAGCCTATCGCAGCTGGTGTCGACCTACGGCGAAGCCGACGCCCGCACGCTGATCACCGACCACACGATACGGATCGCCTATCCGCCCAGCGAGCAACAGGATGCCGACGAGTACAGCAAGATGCTGGGCTACCTCACCTTGTTCGTCACCTCCAGGGGCAGCAGCCGGACCAGCACCGCGGCGGGCGGCAGTTCGCAATCCGAACACACGTCGGAACAGGCGCGCGCACTGATGCTGCCGCAGGAACTCAAATTCATGCCCAGGAACCGGCAGATCGTCTTCGCCCGCTACTGCCGTCCCATCCTGTGCGACAAGGCGCTCTACTACCACGACCACCGCTTCCTCGACCGCATGAAGTCGGTCAGCCCGACGCTGGCCGCGCTGGACAAGCACGGCTGGCGCGGCGCGCTGCGCCGGGCGGGGCTGCGCAATGCCTTCAAGGTCGTCCCCACTGAAGCCGCCATCAAGCATGCGGCCTTCGTGCTGCACGAAATGAGCATCGACATACAGCCCATTTCACCGGCGACCTTGACGCGTCGACCACGGCCCCAAGACACGCAGCCCCGCAAGGCCAAGCGCAAGAACGCCGCGACACCCGCCGCGCCGATACAGCTGCCGGCGTTCAGCGATCCGGCCCGGCCATCGGCTGAAGAAGCCGGCGCGGTGGTCGACGCCTTCTTCGCGCAGCTGGCGCTATTCGATGCGGCCGGCGACGACGCCACGCCGGGCAGCGATCGCGTCGGGAACAACACCATCGAGTCCCTGGAAAGCAACGCCATCGAAGCGGGCGACATCCCGCCCATCAAGATAGACCTGTCCGCATTGGACAACTGAACTCGGGAGGCCACCATGCACCTTCGCCACACATTGCCGCTTGCGCTGCTGCTGGGCGCATGCAGCTCAGCCCCCAAACCCGCCATGCCCGATGGCGGCCAGCGCGTCCCGGCCAACACCCAGGACCGCATCGACGCCTATCTCGACCATACAAGACAGACCGGTCTGGCGTCCCGTGCCGAAACAAGCAAAGCACAACGCATCGCCACGCTGGAAAACCAGTTGCGCGAGGCCACACAATTACTGGCGTCCTGGGCCAAGACCGACGACGCGCCGACGATCGCCGCCGCGCTCCCGCTGGCTTCCGCAAGCGCGGACGACGGCTGGATCGAGCTCAGGCCCGGCATCGTCGGCTTTCATTTCTCCCTGCCGTTGAGCAGCGCAGACTTCCGCCCCGCCGGCGAACTGCATGCCCGCCTCCTGTCCGCCGCCCAGGCCTGCGCCCGCGTCACGATACGCGCCAGCACCGGCGCCAACCTCCCCACGCCGGCGCGCCGACGCTTGACCGAGCGCCTCGCCGCACAAGTCCGCGATCACCTGATTCTGCACGGCGTCCCCGCCGACATCATCGGCATCGACCTGACCGCCGCACCTGCCGGCGCCACCGGCGGCCACCCAGCGCGGACAGGGTATCCCGCCGCAGCCATGTTCCTCGACATCGAGACCGCGGGCGCAGCGCGTCCGACGCGGGCCCCGGAAATTCCAACCGGAGAAGCGAAATGAACCAGATCGAAGACGGCGCCGGCACCGGGCCGGCGGACCAAGGACGGCCCGGCCGGCGGCGGCCCTCGAGGAAAAAGGGCAAGCAGCCTGCACCAGCCAGCGTCAAGCGCTCAGCCAAGGTCGCCAGGTTGCTGTCGCCCCCTCCCGACCGGCCTGCGGCACTACCCGGCCGCGAATCCGACACAAGGCCGCAGCCGCCCGATGAACAACCGGAGCGCACGGACCGCGGCGGGCCGCCCGACCAGCAAACTCCACACCACCGGCGCGGACAGCCCATCATCGGCGCGCTCCATCGGCTGCGCGCCGCCGTCGCCGACTACATCCGCCCCGTAGCGCCAGATCAAGCCGATCGACAGACGGCACAGCCGACGACGGCGCCAACCAGACAAGCTGAGACGCCGCCACAGCCCCCCCCGCCCCAAAAAGGGCCGAAGCGTAGCGCGCAACCGCTACCGCATGCCAACGATGCGCCCGATGCCATTCCGCCAGCCTTGCGCATACGTTATCTGGTGGTCGACGACAAATTCTATTTCCGCGACCGCGAGCAAACCCTGGCGTTCGAAGACCAGGGAAAACGCATCGCCACCGCGCACGACGACGCCGAAGTCGCCCATTCCATGGTCACCCTGGCGCAGGCCAAGGGCTGGACCAGCCTGAAGCTGCGGGGCAGCGACGAGTTCAAACGCGAAGCATGGCTGGCCGCCGCGCTGCTGGAGATGGACGTCAGCGGCTACCGCCCCAGCGACATCGACAAGGCCAGACTGGCCGAGCGACAAAGCGAACGGGCCCAGGACAAACCGAACACCATCCAGCGAGAACTGCCGCCGGCGCGCCCACAGCCCGCGCCGGTCGACATGCCCGTCGCGCGGAACGCCGCGCCGCCGCCGATCGAAGACCGGGCGGAAGGCCTCGGCAAGCGGCAACAACGCGCGATCGACGCCCTCGCGTCGTATCTGCGCAAGCGGGGCGACAGCGAGCAGACCATCGCCATGACGGTCGCGCTCGCCTCGGACCAAATGCTGCAACGGCGCGCCCACTTCGGCCAGCTGATCGAACATGGCGAAGCGCCGTACAAGAACGACCCGAATGAGGAGTCCAGCTATTTCGTCACCCTGCAAACGGATCGCGGCCGGCAAACCATCTGGGGTGTGGACCTGGCGCGCGCCATCGGCGACAGCGGCGTGGCCATCGGCGACGACATCCTGCTGAGCAGGCGAGGCGCCCGCAACGTCACCGTGCCCGTTTACGAGCGGGATCCGTCGGGCCGGCCGCTTGGCGACAAGACCTATCTCGACACCCACCGGAACGACTGGGAGGTCAGCTCCCTCGACGGCGCCCGTGACTTCCCGTCGCCCCGCGGCAAAGACGGCCAGGCGGGCAGCGTGCCGGTTGCGGCCCAGCAGCCCACACAGGATCGGCCGAGGCGCGCGGCATCCCCGCCGCCGGCCCGGGAGCCCGAGCCATCCCGGACACGCTAGGCACGAAAAGCAGCACGATAGCCCGCGACATCTCGGCGACGCCGAAATGCCGCGCATCGGCAGGTCAGCCATCCGCCAACGTCCTCACCCATTCCGCGAACGCCTCACTCTCGAACTCGTACGTGTCGCGAGGCGACTTCACCACCACCCCAGACAGCTTTTGCATGGCCCGCTGCACATGGGTCGCCGCCAGCGATTCCACGCCGACCGCGTCGCGCAGTTTCAGCAGCACCGGCTTGCTAAAGGGCTTCAACATCGGATCATCCACCAGCAGCCGTACCAACGCCTTTTGCAACGCGTCGAACCCGCCCCACACGCCCTCATGGTTCTCCGTCCGCGCCAGATTGTCGGCGACCGCCGTCATCGCCTGGTCCAGCGTCAGACGTGGATTAAGCACCATCTGCACCACGCCCACCAGAAAGGGCTCCGGCTGCTGGTGAAACGCCACGAAGGCCGTCCATGCCGGCGCCACCGGCAGCGCGCGCCGCGTCGAGTCCTCGAAACGCTGCGCGACGTATTCGACAAAGTCGCGCCCCAACTGCGGGAAGTCCGCGATCGCCGCCCCGGTCGAGTACAGCGGCGCGCTGGCGTTGGAAAACACGTGGGCCAGCTTGGTCCGCGACGAGCCGGTAAACAGCACCCGCAGGCGCTTCTGGTTCTTCGTGATCGCCGTGCGCAACGCGGTCGCCACCGCTTCGTGCTCGCGCGTCCTGGCCAGCTCCTGGGCCTCGTCGATCAACAGCAGCAGCGGCGCCTTCCTGCACAGGGACTCGATCAGCACATCGATTTGCAGCGCTGTTTCCGCCTGCGCCTTGGGGCCCCCCTCGCCCAGTTCGACCTCCCCCTCCAGCTTGGCGCCCGCCAGTTCCGCCTTGCCCTTGATTTTCCTGACCGGCGCCCGCGCCTTCGCCACCAAGCCGCGCAACGGCCCCTTCGGCTCCAGCGCCTGCTCCAGCGCGCGCACGATGGCCAAGCCGGGCGACAGGCGGGTCTGCCACAGATCCGCATAGGCCACCGTATAGCCAGCCTTCTCCGCCGCCGGCCATAGATCCTTCAACAGGAAGGAAGTCTTGCCCGCCCGCCGCGGCGCGAAGATCGTGGTCGACGTGACTAGGCCGGCGTTCAGCGTGTCCAGATACGCCCGGTTGCGGCCCTTCGTATTGCCACTCCCTAAGTTTTTATTGAAGGAACGACTAGTTAATTCTGGCTGTAGGGCTGGTCGGCGGCTTCGTGAATACGTCGAACGATGTCCGGCGCGGTGTCGGCGTGGGATTCATCGCTGAGGACGGCGACCCCAGCGTCGACCAAGGCGGCTTTCGCTCTGTCGCGGCGGCGGCGATCGTGACTTTGCATGGAACGCTCCCCCAAACACCAGCCTAGCCGGAGGCCGGTCGCCTTGACTTGACGGGGAGTAAATCTCGCCGCCGGCGGGATTCGCGGCATTTGGAGAACACGACGGCGAGCGATCGCCATTTTTGGGGATTTGGATAGATTTCTTATTGTTAACTTGCCTATAATTGAATTTGCGGCCGGCTCACTTTGCCGTTACAGGAGAGATTCATGAAAAAATATTCGTTGGAATGTTCGCGCTCTGCCTCGCATTCCCCGCGTTTGCCCGCGGTGGGCATGGCGCCGGCCATATGGCTGGCGCCACCCACACATCGAAGGCAGTGACCGGCAACGGGGCGAAGTCGCAACATATCCATGTCGGCGGCTACACGAAGAAAAACGGTACCCAGGTCGCGGCGCATGACCGTTCGACCAAGGACGGAACGAAGGACAATAACTGGTCCACCAAAGGCAACGTCAATCCGGAGACAGGCAAGGCAGGCGCCAAATGAGGATCTCCGCTCGTATCATGCCTGTTCTGCTGGCGATTCTGCTGGCGGGACCGGCGCATGCGCAGTTGGCGCCGCCGACGAGCGCTCCGGCCACGGCGCCGAAGAAAGCCGAGCCGAACGAAGCCGACCTGCAGACGCACGGTCATTACGTGAACAAGGCCGGCCAGGAAGTGCACGCGCCGGCGAAGAGCGTCGATGGGAAGGTGCCAGCCGGCGCCAGCGCGAAGTGCCGGGATGGCAGTTACAGCTTCAGCAGGAGCCATCGCGGAACCTGCTCGCATCATGGCGGCGTGGCAGACTGGTTGTAGGTCTGGTTGTCGCGCGGGCGCCTCTGTAATGAAGCCGGTGCGCATTTGCGGATGGACCTTATCGCTCATCATGGCCCCAGGCTTAACAACATGCGCGCGGCCGGTGTAAATTGCTCCAGCTGGTCCAGCCGACGGTTTTCGCGCAATGAGCGTTGTGGCTCCGCTTCGTTTCTATAGGCCGTGCAGGCGCTCCCCATGTCTTGTTCGCGCACCAGGACTATGCCGTAGCTCTCGCCGTCCGATGAGTAGAACTGCGCCGCGCCGGCGCCGCTGATCAGCGCGGTATCGATGGCAGTGCGCAGGCGCAGCAATGCATCGTAGTCGCCGGCGATCACAGCGGCGGCGCCATCGCGCCCAGGGGATGCCAGATGGAGAAAATGTGCGGTCATGATCGATTTTCCTTTCGTGGTTTGGAATTGCTTTTTGCGTCGGCTCCGGAAGTCAAAAGGTCGTTCTTGGAAGTGAGCGTGGCGGCCAGTTGGGCGCGCAATCCTGCCACCTCTTGCCGCGCTTGTCCCAGCTGTTCTGCGTAGCGTGTTTGCTCGCCAAGGTTGCGCTCAGCCGCCACGGCGGCTGCCACGTGCTGGTCTTGCAGCTGCTGCGCCAACTGCTGCTGTGCCAGCTGAGCCTGTCGTAGCGATTCGTGCAGTTCCCGTAGTTGTGCCTGGCCGTGTTCCAGCGCCGCACGGGCGTTACCCGCGTTTGTTTCGGCGTCGCTGACACGCTGTTTCAGCAATGTCAGCTGTTCCTCTCGCTTCCCCATTTCTGCGCGCAATGCGCTGCTGGCTTGGTAGGCCGCCGTCAGTTCGCCGGCCTGGGTATCGAACGCTGCCGCGAGCTGGTCGCGGAACTCCTCCAGTTCGCCGCGCTCCTGCTCCCAGCCTGCTTGGGCGGCTTGCAGGTGGCCGTTGGCGATGGCACTTGCCTCGCGCCAGAAAGCATTCAGCAACTGGCGGCCCGCTGGCTCCAGGCTGGCGGGTAGGGCATCAGCACACAGCTGCAAGCACCCAGCGATTGCGCCAGGTCGGCACCCAGCGCCGGATTGCGGATCAGCATGTCGGTATCGCCTGCGCCATCGCGGATGTCGAAGTGGGCCGCGCCGGCGCCGAGGAATCCTGCCATGTGAAAAATCGGGCGCAGCGCATGCTTGGTGGCGCCGAACGGAATCACCGTGGGAGAATGGCTGTGGACGATGGCGACCACGTCCGGCCGCGCCCGGTAAATCTCGGCATGGATGAAGCGTTCCAGGTAGGAGCGCTCATTCGTCGGCGAGATCGCTTCCCCGTCGTAGTTGTAGCAGACGATGTCCTGGCGCTTGACCAGGCCGGGCGCCCGGTTGCAGGACAGCAGGAAGACGTCGGGCGCGCTGTCGTGCCGGACGCTGACGTGCCCCAGGCCGTCGACGATACCCTGGTCATACAGGATGCGGTTGGCTTGGACAAGTTGTTCGACCAGCGTCGGATTGGGTGCGGGTATATGCATAGGAGACTCCGTAGTGTGGCAAAAATTAAATAACCTGGCGCTCTTCGGTCACGAAGAACACGCAGCGCTCCCGATCGGAAAACCGGTCCTCGTCGGGACGCACGTCCCTCAGATAGTCTGGATCGGAGAAGAAACGGTGCATGTCCTCGACCGTATTGAAGTACAGTTCCGCGCAGCCGTCGAAAGCGTTTTCCGGGTCACCGGGAGCGGCCGGCAGGGAGTAGTTCTGTACATACTTGGGCATGTACCTGGTGGTCGCGGGACAGGCCTTAATGAGGCGGGCGTGCTGCGTGCTGAGATGCTCGCGGAATTGCTGCGGGGTGAGGCTGGGATTTCGCTTGACGGCGATGATTAACTTGATCATGGTGACACCTTTCTTTCGTTGTTCAGGAGGTGAATCAGGCACATTCCCGTGCAGTGACGGAGGTGCTGGCTTGCGTGGCCGTAACCGCGATCCGGCCCGGCTTCAGCAGGTAGTACGCCAGCGCCGGCAGCAAAATCAGCGCGCCAAGCATGTTCCAGATGAACATGAAGCCCAGCAGCAGCCCCATGTCCGCCTGGAAGCGGATGGGGGACAGAACCCAGGTAAAGACCGCCGCCGCTAGCGTCAGCCCGGTGAGCACGACGACGCGCCCGGTAAAGCGCAGCGCCAGCGCGTAGGCGTCGGCAAGGCTGGCGCCGGCACGCATCGCGCCCAGCGTTACGCTCAGCACATACAACGAATAGTCGACACCTATCCCCACGCCCAGCGCCACCACCGGCAAGGTCGCGACCTTGAGGCCGATGCCGAGCACCGCCATCAACGCCTCCAGCAAGACCGTGGTCAGCATCAATGGCAGCATGGCGGCCAGCGTCGCGCGCCATGAGCGGAAGGTCAGCATCGCCAGCGCCATCACGCTCAGATACACCAGCAGCGTCATCACCCAGTTCGATTTTTTGACGACGATGTTGGTGGCCGCTTCAATACCCGCGTTACCGCCCGCGAGCAGGAAGCGGGTTTCCGCACCCTCGCCAAACTGCGCGGCGAAGGCCTGCGTTTCCCGCACCACCCGGTCCAGCGTTTGCGCCCGGTGGTCGCTGAGATAGACATAGACCGCCAACAGGTCGCAGGCCTGATTGAACAGTTCGCGCGGCGCTCTCGACGTGATCGAGTTGAGCGTCTCCTGATTGGGCATGTCATACCAGCGTGGATTACCCTCACTGATGCCGACTGCCGCGCGCTTGGCAAGGCTCGCAAAGGAACTGGTCGATTCCACACCCGGCAGTTGCTGGAGTTTCCATTCCAGCGCATCGACCGCGACCAGCGTTTCATGGCGGGTGCACATGAACTTGGGCGTTTTGACCATCACCACGAACATGTCGCTGCTTGAGGGGAAGTTGGCAGTCATGAACGCGCTGTCAACGTTGTAGCGGGAATCGGGCCTGAGCTCGGGCGCACCAGGGTCTAGATCGCCGACGGTCAGGCGCATGCTGCCGGCCGTTCCAACGATGGCCAGCACCAACGCCACAGCCACGGCCAGACGCGCCTGGCGCGGCTGGGTGAACCGCACCAGCCAACGCCACATCGCCTGGGTCATGCGGCCATCCTCCCGGCTGCGGACGTTCACACCGGTGTAAGACAGCAGGATGGGCAGCAACACCAGATTGGTCAGGATCAGAGCGGCCATGCCGATGCCGGCGGTCAGCGCCAGGTCGCGGATGATCTGGATGTCGATGATGGTGAGCACCGCGAATCCCAGGGCGTCCGCCAGCAGCGCGGTAAGTCCGGCGATGAACAGGCGCCTGAAGGTATAGCGCGCCGCCACCACCTTGTGGGTACCGCTCGCCACGTCGCCGGCGATGCCGTTCATTTTCTGGGCGCCATGGCTGGCGCCGATCGCGAAGACCAGGAACGGCACTAGCACGGTGTAGGGGTCAAGCACATAGCCCAGTTTCTGCAATGCTCCCAGCGTCCACAGCACCGCGATGAGCGAACACGTCATCACCACCACCGTGCTGCGCACGCAGCGGCTGTAGGCGTACAGGGCAGCCGTACACATCACCAGGGCCAGCGCGAAGTAGCCGGCCATGGCCGCCACGCCGTCGATCAGGTCGCCCGCGACTTTGGCAAAGCCGGTGATATGAATACTGATGGGCCCCTTGGCATATTTGGCGCGCAATTGCTCCAGACGATGGGACAGGTCCTGGTAGTCCAGCGGCTTGCCGTCCGCACTGGCGGCCGTCAGGGGCACCAGGATCAGGCTCGAATGCAGGTCCGGTGCCACCAGCCGGCCGATCTCGCCGGAGCGCTCGACATTCATGCGCAGCTCGGCCATACTTTGTTGGCCGCCGTCGAAGTTGTCCGGGATGACGGGGCCGCCGTCGAGGCCGTCCTCGGTCACACCCAGCCAGCGGGTATTCGCCGTCCATAGCGATTTCATGAATGGCCGCTCGACGCCGGGCACCAGGAACACCTCGTCGTTGAGCTTGCGCAGCGTCTCCTGATATGGCGCGTCGTAGATCGTGCCGCCCTGATTGTGCACGGCGATGCGCAGGGTGTTACCCACGCCGGCCAAGTCGTCGCGGTGTTCAAGGTAGTTGCGCACGAACTCATGTCCGGTCGGGATCATGCGTTCGAAGCTGCCGTTGAGTTGCAGGCGCAGCGCGCTGCCGCCCAGGAACAGCGTCATCAGCACGCACAGCGCCACTACCCAAATGCGGTTGTTAAACAGCGTGCGCTCCACCCAAGATCCCGAGCGCGTGTCGAAATCGGCCAGTTTGGCAATCACCGGCCACGCGCCAGCCTGCTTGTTCGATACCGTCATTTCCATACTCCTTTTCCGCTCGCCGTCATCGCTACCGGATCGACGGCGGCCAAGCCGCGCAATCCGGCGACCACCAGTTTGCCGCCGCACGCCGAGACTGCGCCCAGCACCGGTCCGACCGGCGAGCTGCCCAGCACCTTCGCATCCCGGCCGGACTCCGCCAGTTCAACCACCTGGCCATCAGCGTCGAACAACAAGGTGCCGCCGTCCACGCGCGGCAGCATGCTGAGCACGCTCGCCTGCACGCCGACGTTCATCCCCTCAATGCTGTTGGTCGCCGTCGCAATGCGAAACGCATGGCCGCGCAGGCCGTAGATCGCCAGTTCTGGACGATTGCCGCGGGAGGTGCTGGTCACGCCGAAATAGCTGCCGGCATAAGGGGTGGACAGGACCTGGAACTGTCGCCCGCCATCGCCGGAGCGCAATACCATGCCTTGCTCCCCGACCAGGTAGATCTGGTCCTCGCGCGCCCAAAGGCCATACAGATGCAAGCCCTTGGGATTCGGGATGCGCCCGCCGACCCACTGCCAGTGCGCGCCGCCATCTTCCGTCATCAGCGCCAAGCCGTAGGCGCCAACCACCATGCCGCGCTGCGGCGTCCAGAAGTGAAGCGCGAACAGCGGCTTGTCGGCACCATCCGTCATCAGGCGTTCGGCATCGCTGAGTGCGCGCTGGGCGTCGGGGGTGTTTTCCCCGCGCATCCTTTCCTGCGCAGAGGCCAATGCCAGCTTGGCGATCGCCAGCCCATCCAGCTGTTTCTGCCAGGTCGCACCCGCATCGCGAGTGACCAGCACGATGCCTCCATGGCCGATGGCCCAGCCCTGGCGTTCATCGATGAAGTACAGCGCGGTCAGCGTCACACTGGCAGGCACCCGCGCCTGACGCCACGTGCCGCCACAGTCATCGGAGTGCAGGATGATGCCGCGTTCGCCAGCGGCGACAACGCGGGTCCCCGCCAAGCCGACCGCCAGCATGGCGCTTTGCGCTGGCCGAAGCGCCGGTGCGGCGGCCTGGTCGAGCCGCGGGTCCGGGCCGGCGCCCTGCCCGCCTGAGGCGGCGCCGGCGCTGCCCGCGCCTAGCGCGCACAGCACCATCAGCGCGGCGCCGGCACGGCGCGCCAGCGCCGTGCACCGCCGGCCTGGATCGAGGGTCTGCGTTGCCGGTTTCATCGCACGCCTTCCCCGGCCAGGGCTTCCGGCGTGAAGTAGGTCGCCGGCAGATTATCGCCCATGCGGTAGTACGGGCCTTTGGCGAAATCGGCGGGGGAACCCACCACCCAAGTGCCGGCCTGCAGGTTGTACAGTATCCACGGCTGGTTCGCCAACACGAACGGCCCCTCCAGCATCACCTGCGGCATGCTCATGCCGACCCGCCAAATCTTGCCGTCGGCGTCCCAGCCATCGCTCAGCACAATCGCCCAGGTGTCTTCGTCCAGGTAGTAGCGCCGCTTGGGCACGACGTGGCGCTTGCCCGCCGCCAGCGTTGCTTCAACCACCCACACGCGGTGTTTCTCCCAGCGGAACGCATCCGGGTTGATATGGTGCTTGTCGTACTGCTTCTCTTCCGGCAGGTTCTGCCAGCGGTTGGTGCTATAGGGGATGTACATCTCCTGCTTGCCCACCAGCTTCCAGTCGTACCGATCCAGTCCGCCAAAGAACATGAAGGCTTCGTCGAAATACTGCTGGCCGGAATTGATGTCATCCGGCGTGTCGTAGCCGATGGTGGGCGCCTTACGCACCCGGCGCTGGCCAGGCAGGTACTGCCAGGCCGTACGCCCCCGGTCCAGCGTATCGTAGATCAGCAGTGCTTCGCCGGCCTTGAATGGTGGATCGGTTTGCCAAACGCGCATCATCATGTAGGGCTCGCTGAAGTTAGGCGTCCAGGCCTTCTTCGGATCGTAGTAAGGCATCAGGATCTTGGTCAGGCCTTTGGATGGAATGACGTGCTTGCCTTCGGCAGTCCCGGTGTAGTTCAGGTAGTTCGTGGTGGTCGACGGGCCGACATAGGTCAGCAGGTGGTTCCACATCACCTCGGCGCCGGTCTTGGGTATGGGGAACGGGATGCCGCCATAGGCGCCTTCGATCGCGTTGCCGCCATTCTTGGTCCTGGCGCTGGTGGCGTTGCGGAAGGTGTTGTCGTTGACCCATTGCGGCAGCGTGGCGACGCGGTGGCTCGGATATACCTCCAGCCGGAAGCTGTCGGGATACTTGCGCAGCAAGGCCTTGACGCCCTCCGACAGCCTGGCCGCGTTGGCGTCGATGTCCTTGGCAGTGATGGTCTGCACCGGTTTCTCGCCAGGGAAGGGATCGGGCCGCCGCTCGCCCGACTTGTAGCCGGGCGGCACTTTCACGGCCACGTCGTTCCAGGCCGGAATGCTGCCGTCGGCATTGCCGGCGCGCTCGGCGCCCACTGGCGTCAGCGTGGTTTTCAGCTTCTGGGCTTCCTCGGCGCTCACGCCCGCGTGGGACAGGTTGCTGCAAGCCATGGCCAGTGCCACGGCGAGCCATTGAATCGGCTTCTTGTTCATAGTCTCGTACTCCTCCAGTTAGAATGACATCTGGACGTTGGCAGCCAGATTGCTGCGGTCCTTGTAGTATTGTTTGAACGACAGGTTGGGGCCGTCCAGCGCCGCGCCCATCGAGCCAAAGTAGGTGGTCAGGGTCAGGCCAAAGGTCAGCTTCTTCTGATAGTTGCCGGTGATGCCGACACTGAAGTCGCCGCCCTTGTCGACGCCGCCGTTGAACAGGCTGACGACCGAGGACCGGCCTTTGGGGTTGTAGCCCAGCCCGACCGGCACCGACACGTCCAGCCCATCCCTGACCTGGTAATAGGTCGGCGTGAACAACATCCTGAATCCCAACGCATCGCGCGCCGCGTTCACCTCCAGCACTTGAGGATTGCTGGTGATCGAGAGCAGCCGGTTCCATGCGACTTCGGCAAGGAACGAACCCCCTTCCCACAGCGGCGTCGGCGACAGCAGCTGGATCATGGAGGCGTTCAAGTGCGCCGAGCGGCCGATCGGATAGGCCGGATTGGCGCGGTTGTCGGCGCCTGGGCCGAATACGAAGGCATCGGGATTGACGAGGGCGGCGTTCTCGCGCAGCGACGCTTCCAAGCCGACGTTGGCTGATCCCACCGTGGTGCTCAGGCTGGCGCCGTAGGCGCGGGTCCCCTCGTGGTAGGCCAGCGCGAAGTCGCCAACCTGCTGGCCCGGCATGCCCTGGTTGCCGAAGAAGGACTGGCCGGCAAACGGACGGATGTAGAGGTTCGGATCCTTCTGGTGATAGCGGATCGCGTACAGGCCGATGTCAGCATCCATGTCAGACGGGCGCAAGCGCAGCTGCAAACCATACTGACCGCGGTCGCTCGGCTTGATGTCGGGTGCGCTGGCGAAATAGGCGCCGGTGGGCCAGAGCAGGCGTTCCCGTCCCGCCCCGAAGACATCCACAAAGGAGCTGTAGGCGCCAACTGCCGGGATACGGTTGGCTTCCCACTCGAACTGATAGTAGGCACCGACCGTGACGCCGGGCAGCACCTGCAATTGCGCGGAAGCCTGATTGACCGGTCGCATAACTTCCTTGAACTGTGACCCCGGCACGGTCAGCAGCTTGATCAAGTCGATCGGTGCCATGCCGCCTGCGATGCCGTTGGCGCCGAAGAACAGTGTTTCACCCCAGAGCTGCGCGTGCTTCCCTAGCCGGAAGGTGCCGCGCATGTCGCCGATGTCGGTGCTGCCGAACACAAACGCATCGAGCAGCTCGGCCTTGCGGCCCATCAGATCACGCGTGGCGCCGGTGAATTCGTTGGCCGGCACCGACGCGCTATTGACGGTAAATGCGGAGTCGTTTTTATTGGCTCGGTTATAGACCGTGTCGTACCATCCTGCGGCACTGATACGGGCGCCGAGCCGCTCCTGGTAAACGATGTCCGCCTCGGTGAAGATATCGATACGGTTGGACACCAGGCCCTTGGTGCGGAAGTTGCGGTCGCCGTCGTTCAGGTTGGCGTCGGCCGGCCCGATGAGGCTCGGATTGGCGTCACGCAGACGCGTGGCGGCGCTGTACTTCAAGGTGGTGTCCCAACGCAGCTTCAGGTCGGGGTTGCCGGTCTCGATGTCCGCCGCGGAGGCGTAGCTCCAGGCCAGCACGATCGCGCAGAGGATGGCGATACGGGGGGTATTGGGTTGAGTTGGACTGCGATGCATGAATGTCTCCATTTTGTAGTTATAAGGAACAGGAACATGCTTCTACGAGCATTGACGTCCCTGGTTCCCGGTTAAGTTCACACGTACAACTGGCTGCGGTAATCAGGACAGCGCGTCCCCCAGCGCCTGGCGGCCCAGCGCAAGCTCACGCGTGACCTGCGCCACATGCGCGCCCTGGGCTGCCGCGATTTCCAGCTCTGCGGGGCTGGGCTGGCGGCGGCCGTCGGGGCCGGCTAGCGTGCCGGCGCCCAGCGGTGAGCCCCCTCTGGCCCCGTCAAGGTTCCTGAGCGCGGCGACCGTGTAAGGAACGCCAACCACAGTCATCCCGCAATGGAACAACGTGGTGTGGAACGACGATAGCGTGGTCTCATTGCCGGCGCCGGTGCCAGTCGAGACAAACGCGCTGCCCACCTTGCCGACCAGCGCGTTCTGCGCCCACAGCCCGCCCGCCTGGTCGAGGAAGTTGCGCATTTGCGCGGCCATATTGCCGAAGCGCGTAGGCGTTCCGAAAATAATGGCGTCGTACTCCTTCAACTCACTGACGGTCGCGATCGGCGCTTGCTGATCGAGCTTGGCGCCGACGTTGCGGGCAACCTCCTCCGACATCAGCTCGGGCACGCGTTTCACCACAACGGTGGCGCCGGGCACACCGGCGGCGCCGCCCGCGACCGCCTGCGCCATCGTCTCGACATGGCCGTAGGTGGAGTAATACAGAACGAGAATCTTGAACATGGAACCGCTCCTGATAGATGAGGGCCGCTTATCCGCGGGCGGGCTTGCCGATCAGCGTGCGATACTCATCGGCGGTGGCTGGCGTGCGGCCCAGCAAGCCGGCGATATCCTTGGCCATCGTGAACATCTCCAGGTTGTCCTTCAGGCGCTCATCGCTGTTCGGATATTTCCACGGCGTGTCTTCGGTGCCGACGCGGATGTGCAAACCCAGCATGGTGGCGAGCGTGGTCATGTACAGCGTCGAGCGGCCGGCGGCGCACACGCTGATGACGGAGGTCGGATCGATCTGGCGAATCTGATCGACCATCAGGAACAAATGACGCGTCATATCCTGGGTATTGTTGACCGATGTGCCGGACAGCAGGCTACGGCCGACGCTGAACGGCAGGCCGAACAGGATCAACCAGTTGTACGGGCCCTTGAGGATGCCGGTGTCGATCAGCTTGCGCTTGGCCAGTTCGATCTCGCCCGAGCTGTGCACCGCCAGTTCCGGCTTGACGCCGCATGCCTCCAGCGCCTGGATCGCCGGCACCATGAACGCGTCCGGGTGGCCGGGGGCGCAAGGCGCCACTTCGGCCAGACCTTCACGCGCCGGGCTGACACAAATGTCGAAGGTTTCGCCGTTGAGCACGTTGAGGTTGGCGACGAAGGAGTTGCCGAAACGCTTGCGCAGCGGTTCCAGAACAGAAGAGTAAGCTTCGATCGGCGGCAGATCGCGGTCCAGGCGGCGGCCCTTGTCGTCGGTGACCCACGTGAAGTCGATGTGCACGCCGCAAGCGCCAGCTTCGATCACCGACGAGGCGGCGTCGATGTAGTTCTGGATCGACGTCGGCGGTGCGTGCTCGGTGCCGTCGAAGCGGCCTGAGACTGCGACGTTGATGGCGATCTTCTTCGACACATCCCACTTGGGCTGCACTTCTGCCGGCGCGTGGAACTGGTAGGTTTCCATCTCGCGTTTGGCTGCTTCCCACAGGGGTAATTTGTCCGTCATGTTGACTCCTTCAGATTTTTGAGAAAAAACGCCCCCTCCGGCACGTTGGTGCCGTACGCGTCAGGGGCGGATGGGTGGGGTTAAGCGACGATGCTCGGATGGCGGCCGTAGCTGCCGGTCTCCATCAGTTCCGATGCCTCGATCGCTTCAGGGGTAAAGCGTAAGGTGGCGCGGGTTTCGAGCAGCCAGGCCTGGTAGCCCTCCGGCACGGACTCGATCGGCCCGTGGTGGATCACACCTTTGGGCACCAGCGTAAGCGTGCCCGGTTCGGTACAGGCGCCGTACGCGCCGGGGCCGCGCACGTAAAGTATCACTTCGTCGAAGTCCGCATTCACGTGCGCCGGCGCGCGCCCGCCCGAGCGCGAGCTCAGGTTGAACAGCAACGCCTCGCCGTCGCGGGACGACAGAAACATCGATGGCGGGCCACCGTGCGGCTCATAGGTAAGCGACTGGATTTTCTGCAGGTTCAGCTTCCATACCGGCACACTGGAGGACAATTGCAGGCCCAGCGCCAGGGGGTCGTGCGGCACCAGGTAGGTAGTCACCTCACCGTCGGCGGTCTTCAACAGCAGCTTAGTCGGGCCACCCGGCGCGATCTCGGCATCGATCTTCGCGGGCTGCACGTCGCGGCCGAAGTTGATCATCCCCAAAGGCCCCGGCGGAGTCAGGCTCAGTGCGCTGGGACATTCAAGGATCACGCTGCGCATGGCCCCCTTGGTCGGCGCGTAGCGATAGGCGACCGAGCGTGGAATGCAGACAAAATCGCCTTCATCGGCGACCAGGCTGCCGACATCGGTATCGAAACGGACTTGCCCGGACTGGATGAAATGCAGTTCGTCGGCCTCGACGTTGCGCACGGTGAACGGCATCGGCGCGCTGCGCGCGGAGGTCAGCAGGCGTACGCCGATCTTCGACGTTGCGACCACCGTCGGCAACGCTGCGGCGTCGGCCTGGTCGCGCGGCACCAGGGACTCAAGCACCGAGCGCCGAGGCACGTGCCCGCCCTCCACCGCCAAGAAGTCCGGCGCATAGCTACGCCGGGTAACCACCGAAACCGGACCATTAAATCCTTCGCGCGTCCAAAGCTGCGGCACGCCTGCCGTTGTATCAACACTCATTTCAAGGTCTCCTCATCGGACGCATTGCGCCCGTAGCTAAAAATCTTTGACCCGTTCAGACGTCGCTGGCGATTTGCAGTGTCTACAAACTGCGGTGGATATCGACCATCCCCGGGCTCTACGATGTAAAATAGCACTGAATTGAATCATGCGATGTCGTATCGTACGAGTTCGCATGATTAGTGTCAAGCCAATTTCACGCCATCATCCCGCCCTGGCATAGTCGCCTGGTCGGACGAAGGAATAGAATGAGCACAAGATCAAACCCAATAAGCAGAAAGGAAGGCTCGATGCCGAAGGCACAGCAAGAGGAAGCAGTCGAAATGAATACAGATCCAGCAGCGAGCAGCAAGCGGAGGCCCGCAAGCAAAGGGACGCCTGCGTTCGACGAGCGCAGGCGTTCGCTCGCCTGGATGACGCGCACGGTACACCGTCTCTACAATGTCGTCGCCCAGCGCATCCTGGACCGGGAAGGTGTGACGATCGCGCACTGGTACTATCTGCGCGTGCTGGCCGAGCGCGGAACGCTGAACCAACTCGAATTGAGCAAGCGGGTCGGCATCGCGTCGACCACGGCGGTGACGGCACTGGATAATCTGGAGAAACGCGGACTGATACGCCGGTCGCGCGATACCAGCGACCGGCGCAAATATTTTATCAGCCTTACCGACGAAGGGCGACGCCTGATCGATGCGCTTATGCCCGACATCGGGGAAATGCTGACGGCGTCCGTGCATGATATCTCCGAGGCCGATATGCGTACGTTCTGGAATGTACTGCATCAAATCGCCGACAACCTGTCTGCCGCGGCCGGCAGCGAAGCTGTACTCGACTGATAAGCCACGACGGCGCCACGCTGGCAACCGCAGGCGCGGCCTGGCCGCCAACACAGGCGGGTCAGTCGCGCCGGTGCTACGTCACCCGCGACAGCGGGACGCCGGCAAAAAACATCAGCTTGGCGCTGTCGCGGGAAGCGCGCAGCGTGACCTCATAGGGGGCGTCGCGGGCCGGGAATACCGGCACTCACAGGTCATCGCGGTCGAAGTGTTGCCCATCCACCGCCACGGTGCCGAATATGGGCATGACCAAAGCGGCGTAGCCCGCCGCAACGGGCACCACCAGCTCCGCTTCCGCCTCCAGCCCAATATCGAGCATGATCACCTCGGCGGGCGGCTTCAGCGGGGAACTGACCGCCCCAAACGTTCCGACCGGTACGCGCACCCTCGCACCTGGCAGATGCACCACTGGCACATCCTGCGGCTCGATCCCCAACGCGTACGGCTCGCGCCCACGATCTGCAGCCGCAAGGCCGACGAAGATTTGCAGCGAGTGGACCGTCTTGCCGACCTCGGCCGGCACCTCCTCGTGGATCACTCCTCTGCCCGCAGCCATCCAGTGCAAGCCGCCAGGCTTGATCAGATTGTGGTTGCCAACCGAATCCTGGTTTTCAATACCCGTCTCAGAGTCAAGAAACAGATATGACACAGCTGAAAAGCCGGTATGCGGATGCGCTGGAAAGGTCGGTGCGCTCATCCATGCGTGATCGATACCGATGAACGGATTGATCAGTTCCGACACCCCGCGCAAGCCAAACGCGCGGAAGTGGCTGCCGTGGTTGGCGCGTTGTACAGTCGCGATGACAGGCATCATAACGGGCCTCACGCGCCGACGGCTAAGCCCAGCGTCGGATAATCGGTATAGCCGCGCGCATCCCCGCCGAAATAGCCATTGCGGTTGGCTTCGTTCAACGGCGCATTGGTCTTCAGGCGCTCAAGCAGATCCGGATTCGCCAACGCCATCTGGCCGTACGCCTCTACCTCGGCCAGGCCCGACGCCAGGTCGACGCCAATCTGCTCCCGGGGTCGCCCCGCCCGATTCAGCACCAGCGCGCTGTGCCAGCGCTGACGGATGTCGGCCAGCAGCACCTCGTCACCTTGGTGCATGATGTGCAAGTAAGCTAGTCCCAATTTGTCGAGTTCGGCAACCAGGTAACGGTACAATGCCGGCCCTTCCGCACCCTCATCTATGCCCCACATCGTGATGCCAGGCGAGAGGCGGATCGCGGTCCGGTCGGCGCCGATTTCCTCGGCAATCGCAGTGGCCACTTCGATCGCGAAGCGGGCGCGGTTCTCGATCGAGCCGCCATACTCGTCGGTGCGGGTATTGGCGCTCGGGGCAAAAAACTGCTGGATCAGATACGCGTTGGCGCCGTGAATTTCCACGCCGTCGGCACCGGCTTCGATGGCACGGCGCGCAGCAAAACGGAACTCCGCCACCGTCTGGCGCACTTGCTCGGTGCTCAGGGCGCGTGGCACCGGAATATCCAGCATACCCCTGACCGTGAACATTCCCGTACCCGGCGCGATAGCCGATGGCGCAACGCCCTGGCGATGATGCGGCGTATTATCCGGGTGCGACATGCGGCCCGCATGCATCAGCTGAATGAAGATATGGCCACCCTTGGCATGGACAGCGTCGGTGGTCTTCTTCCACCCCGCGACATGGGCGTCAGTATAGATGCCCGGCGTGGTCAGATAGCCCTGTCCGTCTTCGGACGGCTGGGTTCCTTCGGTGACGATCAAACCGGCACTGGCCCGCTGACCGTAATACTCGGCGGCAAGCTCCCCCGGCGTACCGTCGACCTGGGCACGGCTGCGGGTCATTGGCGCCATGGCCAAACGATTCTGCAAGGTATAGCGTCCGATGCGGACGGGTTCGAACAGTTTATTCACAATACAATCCTTCAAATAGAGATAGAAAATCGGGTGGCTACTATGCTGCCACGCCCTGGATGCCGCTCCGCGCCAGCAGTGCCACGGACGCGGTCATGAATTTGCGTATATGCATGTCATTCAATCCGGCAGACGGCAAGATGGCCTGGCCCTTGCTGTTAAACATCGCACCGCTGTGGCCCTCGATATCCGGCGTGAACAGCAATGGCGCTATGCGCTCGGCATATTGATCGGCCGTGGGCGTCAGCAGTCCGATCAACGCCTCCGCAATGCGCGATTTCAACGTGTCCTTGCCAAAGAAGTTATCGCGAATATTAGTTTTGATCAGACCGGGGTTAAGTCCGAAGAAGGTCGCTTGCGGATACCGTTTGGCCGCGTCCAGCACCAGCATCTCGTTGCCGGCGACGGTATTCATATGCACCGGCATGGCCTTGTAGGAATGCTCGGCATTGAGGTCTTCCGGCGTGCCGATCTGCCCACCGCCCGGATACCCCATCAGGAACACGCGCGCCTTCAAGGACGACATTGGGCGCCGCACGCCTAGGCGGGGCGCGATGGCGCGCAAAATGACCAGCCGGTTCAGATAGCTGACCGCCAGGTCGCGCTCGATACCCTCGGCCGTTTCCTCGCGCTGGGGGCCGGCGAAAATGCCGGTGGTAAAAATCACCATGTCCAAGGTTTCTGCAGGCAGCAGCGCGGCGACGCGCTGCGCTTCGGACATCAGGCTCAGGTCTGCTTGGATGAACTTAATGCCCTCCACTCCGGTGTCCCGGAAAGTCTGCCCGACCACGATGACGCCCGCGCCGCGTGATACCAGATAGCGGCTCAACGCCCGTCCGATGCCGCCGGTCCCGCCGACGATCGCAACCTGCTTTCCAGATAAGTTCAAGCGCGAAGCTGGATCATGATGCCATTTCAGTTGCTTGTCTCGTTTCATCGTAACTTCCTCAAATATCGCAAGTCCCCATCTTCCACCATTTCTCTTTTGGGATAAAGGTGGGGCTTTGGATAACTCTGCTCCAAAAATGAGACAGTCATACGCCCCGCTGGAATGCGCCAACCGACCCAAAACTACATCTAGACGTTGTGGGGATTTCGTCGCTTCATGCGCGGTCCCGGTATTGTCCACACCGCATGCTCGAAATCGATCTCCGACCAGGTGGCATCGGTCAGCTCGGACTTGCGCACCAGCGTCAGAAGCAACATCTTGCAGGCCAGCCGTATCGTCGGTGAGCATTGGGTCCGCTCAAGATATTTATAGAACAGCTGGATTTCCGCCGGCGTCAACGTACGGTCGCGCGGCGCAAAGGTTGCGATCGAAGCTGGCGGCACACTGTCGGCGGGATTGGGATGTTTTTCTCCGCGTGTCTCTGCATAGCGAAACACCATCATGACAATCTCGCGCGCATGCACCGCCACCGCAGGCGCCTTGCGTTCGACGATGCGATCGCATAAAGCCCGCAACATGTGGTCGGTAATTTCGGAAAGCAAGAGTGAGCCGAACGCGTCTTTCAGATCGCGTTCGTACGTCCATCGCCGCATCGCCCGGGTCGAATCAGCCATCTTGTACTTGTCGAGCCAGCGTTCTGCCCACACAGAGAACGATTCTTGAGCCTTACGCCGCCGGATTGCCTGGTCCTTCATCCGCGCCGGCGAGACACCCTCACGGACAGCCTTGCGCGCCTCTGCAAGCGCTTCGCGGGCCTCGGCCAGGGTCATGCCGCCGACACCGTACCGCCCCAGCGTCAGCGTCTCTTGGCGGCCGTTGACGCGGTAGTTATAGCGGAACGAAATACCGCCGGACGGCGACACCGTCACGTAGAGTCCATCCCGGTCAGCAACCTTATAGGGCCGCTCCCCCCCTTTCAGATTCTTGAGCTTCGTATCTGTCAGCACTTCGCCTCCAAACGTATACCATCACATCCTCGATTTGTATTTAATAATCAAACACTTACACCGTATTCGATCAGAGAATTAGACCGCGTTGGGGCTCCCGAATTCACAAAAAATACCATTAGGCTGCGATCCACTTTTAGCTGGCAAAAAACCTTTAAAAATCAAATCCTTAAGCCAGCGTATACCATCACCAATACCATCACGACCTCAGCAGCGCTGATGGTAAACGGTGCCGACAATCATCTCCTCAAAAAGGCGTTACCATCATGCGTACCATCAAAATGCGCTGCTTGTCTTTGCACGAGGCTGCCAGACAATGCGCGCTCAAAAAGAAAAAGCCCCTGAAAATCAGGGGCTTAATCTCATCCGTTTGCCAGGCGGCGCCAGCGGCTGCCGGCTACGGCGTCATTCCCACTCGATCGTCGCAGGCGGCTTGCCGCTGATGTCGTACACCACGCGGTTGATGCCGCGCACTTCGTTGATGATGCGGTTGGACACCTTGCCCAGCAGCGCGTGCGGCAGGTGCGCCCAATGCGCGGTCATGAAGTCCTGCGTCTGCACGGCGCGCAGCGCCACCACGTATTCGTAGGTGCGGCCGTCGCCCATCACGCCCACCGATTTCACCGGCAGGAACACGGCGAACGCCTGCGACGTCGCCTCGTACCAGTTGGTCGGCACGCTGTCCTGGTCGAAGCCTGGCACCACCACCGGCTCGTACGGCGTGTTGCGCAGCTCTTCGATGAAGATGGCGTCGGCGCGGCGCAGCAGGTCGGCGTAGTCCTTCTTCACTTCGCCGAGGATGCGCACACCCAGGCCCGGGCCGGGGAACGGATGACGGTAGACCATGTCGTGCGGCAGGCCCAGCGCCACGCCCAGCTTGCGCACTTCGTCCTTGAACAGTTCGCGCAGCGGCTCCAGCAGTTGCAGCTTCATGTGCTCCGGCAGGCCGCCCACGTTGTGGTGGCTCTTGATGGTCTGGCCCTTCTTGCCCTTGCCGGCCGACTCGATCACGTCCGGGTAGATGGTGCCCTGCGCCAGCCACTTGGCGTTGACCAGCTTGCCCGATTCGGCGTTGAACACCTCGACGAATTCGCGGCCGATGATCTTGCGCTTCTGCTCGGGATCGGCCACGCCGGCCAGGTGGCCCATGAACTGGTCCTCGGCGTCGATGCGGATCACCTTGACGCCCAGGTTCTTGGCGAACATGTCCATCACCATCTTGCCCTCGTCCAGGCGCAGCAGGCCGTGGTCGACGAACACGCAGGTCAGCTGGTCGCCGATGGCGCGGTGGATCAGCGCGGCGGCCACCGACGAATCGACGCCGCCGGACAGGCCCAGGATCACTTCGTCGGTGCCGACCTGGGCGCGGATTTTCTCGACCGCTTCCGAGATGTAGTCCGGCATGTTCCAGTCCGATTTGCAGCCGCAGATCTCGTGCACGAAGCGGCCCAGCATGGCCTTGCCCTGCACGGTGTGGGTCACTTCCGGGTGCCACTGCACGCCGTAGAAGCGCTTCTCCTCGTGGGCCATGGCGGCGATCGGGCAGCTCGGGGTGTTGCCCATCAGGACGAAGCCCGGTGGCATCTCCAGCACCTTGTCGCCGTGGCTCATCCACACTTTCAGCATGCCGTGGCCTTCGTCGGTGACGAAGTCGTTGATGCCGTCGAGCAGCTTGGTGTGGCTGCGGGCGCGCACCTCGGCGTAACCGAATTCACGCACCAGGCCGTTCTCGACCTTGCCGCCCAGCTGGGCCGCCATGGTTTGCATGCCGTAGCAGATCCCCAGCACCGGCACGCCCAGTTCGAACACGGCGTCCGGCGCGCGCGGGGCGTCGCCTTCCAGCGTCGAGCTGTGGCTGCCCGACAGGATCACGCCGGCGGCGCCGTAGTTGCGCACGAATTCGTCGCTGACGTCGTACGGGTACACTTCCGAGAACACGCCGGCGTCGCGCACGCGGCGCGCGATCAGCTGGGTGACTTGGGAGCCGAAATCGAGGATGAGGATTTTTGAGTGCATGAGTAATGTACTGGAGAGGTAAAGAATAGAAAAACGCCGGCTTTGCTAAGCCGGCGTTGCAAGGACGGTTTAGTCGCCGGAACGGTAGTTCGGCGCTTCCTTGGTGATCTGCACGTCGTGCACGTGCGATTCGCGCATGCCGGCCGAGGTGATCTCGACGAACTCGGCTTTGCTGCGCAGTTCGTCGATGGTGGCGCAACCGCAGTAACCCATCGATTGACGCACGCCGCCCACCAGCTGGAAGATGATCGCCAGCACGCTGCCCTTGTAGGCGACGCGGCCTTCGATCCCTTCGGGCACGAACTTGTCGGCCTTCATGGTGGCGTCCTGGAAGTAGCGGTCGGCCGAGCCGTCGGACATGGCGCCCAGCGAGCCCATGCCGCGATACGACTTGTACGAACGGCCCTGGTACAGGATCACCTCGCCCGGCGCCTCTTCGGTGCCGGCGAACATGGAGCCCATCATCACGGTCGACGCGCCGGCCGCGAGGGCCTTGGAGATGTCGCCCGAGAAGCGGATGCCGCCGTCGGCGATGCATGGCACGCCGGTGCCTTCGAGCGCCTCGGCCACGTTGGAGATCGCGGTGATCTGCGGCACGCCGACGCCGGCGACGATGCGGGTGGTGCAGATCGAGCCGGGGCCGATGCCGACCTTGACCGCGTCCGCGCCGTGCGCGACCAGCGCCTTGGCGGCGGCGGCGGTGGCGATGTTGCCGCCGATGACGTCCACTTGCGGGAATTTGGTCTTGATCCATTTCACGCGGTCCAGGATGCCTTGCGAGTGGCCGTGGGCGGTGTCGACCACCAGCACGTCGACGCCGGCGGCGACCAGCAGTTCGATCCGCTCTTCATCCTTGGCGCCGACACCGACGGCCGCGCCGACCAGCAGCTTGCCCTGCGAGTCTTTCGACGCCAGCGGGTGCTCGGTGGATTTCTGGATGTCCTTGACGGTGATCAGGCCGCGCAGTTCGAAGGCGTCGTTGACGACCAGCACGCGCTCGAGGCGGTGCTTGTTCATCAGGCGCTTGGCCTCGTCGCGGTCGGCGCCTTCCGCGCCCTCTTTGACGAACACCAGTTTTTCGCGCGGGGTCATCTTGGCGCGGGCCTCGGCGTCGAGTTCCTGTTCGAAGCGCAGGTCGCGGTTGGTGATGATGCCCACCACTTCCTTGCCTTCGACGACAGGGAAGCCGGAAATGCCATATTGCTCGGTCAGCTTGATGACGTCGCGGATCTTCATGGTCGGCGGAATCGTGATCGGATCACGCAGCACGCCGGCCTCGAAGCGCTTGACGCGCGCCACTTCGCGAGCCTGATCCTTGGGATTCAGGTTCTTGTGGATGATGCCTATGCCGCCCTCTTGTGCCATGGCGATCGCCAGGCGGGCTTCGGTGACCGTGTCCATCGCTGCGGACAGCAACGGGATGTTCAGGCTGATGTTACGGGTCAGGCGAGTTTTGAGGGACGTATCGGCAGGCAGAACATTCGAGTACGCTGGGACGAGAAGCACATCATCAAACGTGAGTGCTTTTTGGAGTAGACGCATAGCATTTCCTATAGGCGCAAAAGCAGATTATACAGAATCAGCCATGGTTTGTCCGAAACTTCTACAAACGGCCCGGACCGCCCCGCCACGACACCACTTTCATCTTTGAAAAATTCCTTTCCCTTAGGCATGCATTCCTGACCATGTTGCAAAAAAGCCTCGACCGTGGACTCTAATTGTCCGGCGCGCAAACTACTGTCGAGCTCGTAAACATCGGGCGTCGCGGCGTTTCCAGGCCGCTATTCGTGGATATTTTATAAATAATATATATAGATAGCCAAGATAAATTGCTGTACTTTATTAAACGTAGTCATTTGGGCCAGATGCGCGCAAACGTCGCATCTGACATGTTCAACACGCTCGCCTGCATCGCAGGCACTTCAATACCATTGGGGCACCATGAACTTGAATAAATACCTGATCGGACTCGTGGCTTCCGTCGCCACCTGCTCCGCCTTCGCCAGTCCCTTGTTATCCGAGGGATTCAACGACATCAGCACCCTCGGCGCCAGCGGATGGGTCATGACCAACAACAGCGGCGCAGTCGGCTCGACCAACTGGTTCCAGGGGCAGGACTTCGCCTTCCCCGCCGCTGCCGGCGCCAGCAACTCCTACATCGCGGCCAACTTCAACAACGCGGTCTTCGGTGGCGCCGTCAGCAACTGGCTGATCACGCCGGAAGTGGCGATGACCAACGGCGAGCAATTGAACTTCTCGCTGCGCTTGCTGGGGGAAGGCGCGGTCGATACCGTTCAAGTCTATTACAGCACTGCGGGCGCCAGCAGCAATGTCGGCAGCACCGCCACCTCCACCGGCGACTTCCGGCTGCTGGGCACCTACAGCGCGTCCGCCGACACCGGCTGGACCAACAACACGCTGGCCCTGTCCGGCCTGTCCGGCGCCACCACCGGCCGCTACGCCTTCCGCTATCTGGTCGACGATACGTCCGTCAACGGCGACTACATCGGCATCGACTCGGTCAACATCAGCGCCGTGCCGGAACCGACCACCGCACTGATGCTGCTGCTGGGCCTGGGCGTGGTGGCGTTCAGCCGCAAGAAGCAGCTGCGCCTGCTGGCCTTGGCCGGCCTGTCCGCCAGCACCCTGGTGGCGCAAGCGGCCGAGCCGCAGACCGGCGCCAATGGCCTGATGAGCTTCCCGAACGCGCGCGTCGCCGTGCAGCCTGAACTGGCCGCGACCGCCGCGCCAGCCGGCAGCGGCATGGTCGCCTATAAAGACGCCGCCACCGGCCAGCTGGTCGGCCCGTCGGCCGAACAGGCAGCCGAGCTGGCCGCCGCGGCCGTGCCCGCCGCCGCCAGCGTGCAGTCCACCGGCCGCCAGGCCGCGAGCGCCCGCGTCGCCCCGCTGACCACCGCGCGTGGCGGCGTCGGCCGCAAGCTCGACGACTCCACCGCCAGCTACGCCGTCGTCCACAAGGACGCCAACGGCCAGCTGGTCGAATCCTGCGTTCCCGGCGAAGACGTCGCCAGCCATTTGGCGCACGGCCCCAGCCTGCCTGCCGCACAAGGAGAACAACAATGAAGCGCTTCACCCTGAACGCAGCGGCCGCAGCGGCCGCCTGCCTGTTCGCCTCGTCCGCCTGGGCCGCCGCCACCATCGTGATCGTCAACGGCGACCCGGCCAACGTCGGCTTCAATGACCCGACCGTGGTCGCTCCCGTCGGCGGCAACGCCGGCACCACGCTGGGCGTGCAGCGCCTGAACGCGTTCCAGGCCGCCGCCAACAAATGGGGCGCCACGCTGACCAGCACCACCCCGATCCGCGTGCTGGCCACGTGGGAAGCGCTGACCTGCACCGCCACCTCGGCCGTGCTGGGCAGCGCCGGCGCCACCGAGATCTTCCACGACTTCGACGGCGCGCCGCAGGCCGGCGCCTGGTTCGGCAAGGCCCAGACCGCCAAGCTGACCGGCTCCGATCCGGATTCGTCGGTGGCCGACATCCGCGCCCGCTTCAACATCAACCTGGGCAAGTCCAACTGCCTGGCCGGCTCGCCGTTCTACCTGGGCCTGGACGCCAACCACGGCACCGCCGTCGACCTGGTGACGGTGCTGACCCATGAATTCGGCCACGGCCTGGGCTTCCAGACCTACACCAACGGCTCGACCGGCGCGCAGCTGGGCGGCGTGCCCAGCGTGTGGGACTTCTACCTGAAGGACAGCACCACCAACAAGCTGTGGAAGGACATGACGGACGCCGAGCGCGCCGCCTCGTCGCTCAAATCGGGCAAGCTGGTCTGGACCGGCCCGATCGCCAACAGCTACGTCAGCACCGTGCTGCAGCAAGGCGCCCCGGCGCTGACGCTGATCAGCCCGGCAAACATCGCCGGCAGCCTGCAGGTCGGCACGGCCAGCTTCGGCCCGGCGCTGAGCAGCCCGGGCCGCACCGGCGAGATCATGCCGGTGGTCGACACAGCCCCCAACCTCGGCCTGGCCTGCGGCCCGCTGTCGGCGCTCAACGCCGCCGCGGTCAACGGCAAGATCGCGCTGGTGGACCGTGGCGTGTGCGCCTTCACGATCAAGGCCAAGGCGGTGCAGGACGCCGGCGCGATCGGCATGATCGTGGCCGACAACGCCCCCGGCTCGCCACCGCCGGGCCTGGGCGGCAGCGATCCGAGCGTCACCATTCCAGCGGTCCGCATTTCGCAGGAAGACGGCATCGCCCTGAAAACGGCCCTGGCCAAGCGCACCCGCCTGCACTCCAACGTGTTCGCCAACCTCGGCGTAAACCTGGCGCTGCGCGCCGGGGCCGATGCGGCGGGCCGCCTGCAGATGTTCGCGCCCAATCCGTACCAGGGCGGTTCGTCGGTGTCGCACTACGACGTCAGCGCCTTCCCCAACCTGCTGATGGAGCCGGCGATCAACAACGACCTGACCCACGAAGTCACGCCGCCGTTCGACCTGTCCTTCCCGCTGCTGCGTGATGTAGGCTGGTAAGCACCACGGCGGCATCCGCCACCAAGAGCCCGTCGCCCTTTGGCCGACGGGCTTTTTTCTTTGCGGTTGACAGTGGCGGCGAATCATGGCGAAATCGGGGCTGGCCTTACTGGAGCCTCACCATGACTTACCGTATCCTGCGCGGCCTGGCCGGCGCCCTGCTGCTGGCAGCCTCCTCGCTGGCGATGGCCCAGTACATCTGGATCGACGACAAGGGCGTCAAGCAGTTGTCGGACCGTCCGCCACCGCCGTCGGTGCCGGAAAAGCGCATCCTGAAGGCGCCCGGCAAGGCGCCGTTCAATCCCAACGCCGAGCCCGAAGCGCTGGCCGCCGAGCCGGCGACAGAGGCGGCCATCAAGCGTCCGCCCACGCTGGCCGAGCGCAACGCCGACTACAACAAGCGCAAGGACGAAGCGGCGGCGGCCGCCCAAAAGGCCGCCGACGAGGCCCGGCAAAAGGCCGACATCGCCGCCAACTGCGACGCCGCCCGCAAGAACCTGCAGGCGCTGGCCGACGGCGTACGCATGACCAACTACGACAGCAAGGGCGAACGCGGCATCATGGGCGACGCCGAACGCGCCGAAATGGCGAAAAAGAATCAAAAAGTGTTGGCCGGATGCAAATAGCCACTGTCGGTGGGCGGCCTTGCTGCCGTATGATATCGCTATCAACATTTCTTCCCGGCCCAACATGATCAAACCAGCAGCGAACAAGAGCCGCGCCAGCGGCCGCATCACCTTGGCGATGGTGGCGGCGCACGCCGGCGTGGCGACCATGACCGCCTCGCGCGCCATCACCCAGCCGGACATGGTGTCGCAGGCGCTGCGCGACCGGGTGGACCAGGCCGTCGTCGAACTGGGCTACGTGCCCAACCGCGCCGCGCGCGCGCTGGCCTCGTCGCAGTCCAAGGTGATCGCGGTGCTGGTGCCGTCGCTGTCGAACGCGGTGTTCACCGAGGTGCTGGCCGGCATCCAGGACGCGCTGGACGCCGACGATTACCAGATCCTGATCGGCAATACCCGCTATTCCGACAAGGAAGAGGAAAAGCTGATCGGCACCTACCTGCAGTCCAATCCCGACGGCATGCTGCTGTCGGGCCTGAGCCACAGCCCGCGCGTGCAGCAGATCCTGACCAATTCGCGCGTGCCGGTGGTGTCGATGATGGACATGTCCACCGATCCGTCGCAGCTGACGGTGGGCTTCTCGCAGGTGCAGGCCGGCTACGCGATGACGCGCTACCTGATCGACAAGGGCCACCGCCGCATCGGCTTCCTGGCCGCGCAGCTGGACGAGCGCACGCTGCGGCGCGCCGAAGGCTACCGCCAGGCCATGCAGGAAGCCGGCCTGCTCGACAACAAGCTGGAAGTGATGGTGGGCGAACCGTCCACCATCGCGCTGGGCGCCGAGCTGCTGGGCCGCATGCTGGCGCAGGCGCCCGATTGCGACGCCATCTTCTGCTGCAACGACGACCTGGCGCACGGCGCGGTCTACCAGTGCCAGCGGCGCGGCATCAACGTGCCGGCGCAGCTGGCCATCTGCGGCTTCAACGACCTGCCCGCGTCGGCGTGGATGAATCCGTCGCTGACCACCGTCGCCACGCCGCGCTACCGCATCGGCTATGAGGCGGCCAAGCTGCTGCGCGCCGTGATCAAGGGCGAAGACCCGGCCAACAAGCAGATCGACCTGGGCTTCACGCTGATGGCGCGCGAGAGCGCGTAGTGTGCGGCGCCGCTGCGCCGCAACATCAAATCTTGTTTACAAATTTCGCCAAACGCTTACACTGCGATCACCTTTGTTAGCGCTACCATAGTGGACGAACATGTGAAGACTTCCCTGACCTGGCGTGAAAAAATCAGCTACGGCATCGCCGATATGGGCTTCAATTTTTATTGGACCAATATCGCCACCTTCCTGCTGATCTTCTACACCGACGTCTTCGGCATCTCGGCCGCGGCGGCGGCGTCCATGGTCTTCGCCATCAAGATCGTCAACGCCTTCACCGATCCGCTGATCGGCGCCCTCGCCGACCGCACCAACACCCGCTTCGGCAAGTTCCGCCCCTACCTGATCTGGGTTCCGCTGCCGCTGGCCGGCGCCGCCTTCCTGACCTACACCACGCCCGACCTGTCCGAGGGCGGCAAGATCGCCTGGGCCTACGGTACTTATCTGCTGATGATGGTCTGCTACACCTGCATCAACATCCCGTACAACGCCCTGTCCGGCGTGCTCTCGGCCGATCCGCAGGAGCGCTCCACCGTCAACGGCCTGCGCTTCATCTTCGCCTTCGCCGGCGGCACGCTGGTCACGGCGGCCACGCCGGCGCTGGTGCGCTGGCTGGGGCACGGCGACGACAAACTGGGCTGGCAGTTGACGATGCTGGCGTGGGGCACGCTGGCGTCCGCGCTGTTCGTGACGACCTTCGTCAACACGCGCGAACGCGTGGCGCCCGTTCCCTCGCAGCGGTCCAACGTCTGGCAGGACATTCGCGACCTGTCGCGCAACCGGCCGTGGGTGGCGCTGTTCTTCCTGGCGCTGATCATCATGATCACCATCACGCTGCGCACCACCAGCGCGGCCTACTACTTCAAGTACGTGGTCGGCCGGCCGGAGCTGATGCAGGGCTTCGTGCCGGCCTATATGATGTCGGCCGCCGCCGGCGCCGCGCTGACGCCGGTCCTGACGCGCTTCATCGACAAGCGCAAGCTGATGATGATTTTGATGAGCACCACCGCCCTGCTGTCGCTGGCCTTCTTCTTCGTCGGCAAGGAGCAGGTCGCGCTGATGTTCGCGCTGCAGATCGCCACCGGCCTGGTGCTCGGTCCGAAATCGCCGCTGGCCTTCTCGATGTACGCCGACACCGCCGACTACAACGAATGGCGCACCGGCCGCCGCGCCACCGCGATGACCTTCGCCGCCGCCACCTTTTCGCAAAAGCTGGGCACCGCCGTCGCGGTGGCCGTCATCGGCTGGCTGTTCACGCGCCTGGGCTACGTGGCCAATGTGGCGCAGTCGGCCGGCTCGCAGGCCGGCATCGTCTGGCTGATGTCATTGATACCGGCGGCGTTCGCACTGTGCGCGGTCACCGTGATGTACTTCTATAACCTCGACAACGCCATGCTGGCCAGGATCCAGGCGGACCTGGCGGCGCGCAAAACACATTTGGAGACCGATTGATGCTGCGTCCTACCCACGACGGCGACCGCTACGAACTGACCAGCCCCACGGCCATGCCGCGCGCGGCGGGCTTCCTGTGGAACCGCAAGATGATGATACAGGCGACCTGCCGCGGCTACGCCACCGCGCAGTTCATGCAGCCGGAGCCGGCCAAGTACGCCTATGCGCCCAACCTGGAGGCCAAGACCTTCATGCAGCCGGAGCAGAACTACTACGCGCATCATCCGGGCCGCTTCTTCTACATCAAGGACGAGGACAGCGGCGAGCTGTTCTCGGCGCCGTACGAGCCGGTGCGCGCGCCGGTGGACGCCTTCACTTTCTCGGTCGGCAAAAGCGATATCGGCTGGACCGTCGAGCACCTGGGCGTGCGCGTCGAGCTGACACTGAGCCTGCCGGTGGAGGACGTGGTGGAACTGTGGTCGCTGCGCGTGACCGACCTGTCCGGCCGGCCGCGCCGCTTGAGCGTGTACCCCTACTTCCCGATCGGCTACATGTCGTGGATGAACCAGTCCGGCGAATACCGCGCGGACCTGGGCGGCGTGGTGGCCAGCTGCGTCACGCCATATCAAAAGGTGGGCGACTACTTCAAGCAGAAGGACTTCAAGGACAAGACCTACTTCCTGTGCGAGGAGGCGCCGCAGGCGTGGGAGGTGCAGCAGGCGGCGTTCGAAGGCGAAGGCGGCCTGCATCGCCCATCGGCGATCCAGGCGGACCAGCTGTCCAACGGCGACGCGCGCTACGAGACGCCGGCCGCCGTGGTGCAGTACCGGCTGGCGCTGGACGCGGGCGCGTCGCACGACTACCGCTTCATCTTCGGCCCCGCCTTCGACGACGCCGAGATCCGCGCGGTGCGCGCCAAATATCTGAGCGCCGCCGCCTTCGACGCGGCGCGCGCCGACTACGCGGCCTACATCGCCGGCGGGCGCGGCTGCCTGCGGATCGAAACGCCGGACCCGGACCTCGACAACTTCGTCAACCACTGGCTGCCGCGCCAGGTGTTCTATCACGGCGACGTCAACCGCCTCAGCACCGATCCGCAGACCCGCAACTACCTGCAGGACAATATGGGCATGAGCTACATCCGCCCCGGCGTGATGCGCGGCGCCTTCCTGCACGCCCTGTCGCAGCAGGAGGCCAGCGGCGCCATGCCGGACGGGATACTGCTGGCCGAAGGCGCGGAACTCAAATACATCAACCAGGTGCCGCACACCGACCACTGCGTGTGGCTGCCGGTGGCGCTCAAGGTCTATCTCGACGAGACCGGCGACTACGGCATCCTCGACGCCGAGGTGACCGGGCATGAGGGCGGCGCCACGCTCAGCGTCGCCCAGCGCATGCACCGCGCCATGGACTGGCTGCTGCAGGCGCGCGACCAGCGCGGCCTGAGCTACATCGCGCAGGGCGACTGGTGCGATCCGATGAACATGGTCGGCTACAAGGGGCGCGGCGTGTCCGGCTGGCTGACGGTGGCCACCGCGTACGCGCTGAACCTGTGGGCGGAGATCTGCGAGCAGCGCGCGGACGCGCCGCTGCTGGCAAGCGCCAGCCGTTACCGCGCCGGCGCCGTGGCGGTCAACCAGGCCGCCAACGAGCACCTGTGGGACGGCGGCTGGTACGCACGCGGCATCACCGACGACAACGTCAAGTTCGGCATCGGCAAGGATGTGGAGGGCCGCATCTGGCTCAACCCGCAGGCGTGGGCCATCCTGGGAGGCACCGCTGACGCCGGCCAGCGCGCGTCCATGCTGAAGCAGGTGGATCAGCAGCTGACGACGCCCTACGGCGTGGCCATGTTCGCGCCGCCTTACAGCGCCATGCGCGACGACGTGGGCCGCGTCACGCAGAAGCATCCAGGCTCTGCGGAGAACGGCGCGGTCTACAACCACGCCGCCGTGTTCTACATCCACAGCCTGTACACCATCGGCGAGGGCGACCGCGCCTATCAACTGCTGCGGCAGATGATCCCCGGCCCCGACGAAGCCGACTACCTGCAGCGCGGCCAGCTGCCGGTGTTCATCCCCAACTACTATCGCGGCGCCTGGCGCGAGTATCCACGCACGGCCGGCCGCTCCAGCCAGTTGTTCAACACCGGCACCGTGTCGTGGGCCTACCGCTGCTTCATCGAGGGCTTGTGCGGCCTGCGGGGCGACGCCGACGGCCTGCGCATCGCGCCGCAACTGCCGAAGGCGTGGGATGCCATCAAGGTCACGCGCGAGTTCCGCGGCGCGACGTTCAAGGTCTCGATAAAACGGGCGGACGTCGCGGAAACCCAGGTCTGGCGGGATGGCGAACGTCTGGCCGATGCGCGCGTGACCGGCATCGTGGCGGGCGAAGTCCAGGCGCTGGAGGTGCTGATTCCGCGTTGACCGCCCGATGCGGTGCGCTTGCGCAAAGCGGCGCGGCGATCGGCCGCCGCATCGTACACTGATGTCAAAACCATCAGGAGATCGCCATGCAATTCGTCAAGCATGCGGAACTACAACGGGCTCTGGCCGACGCCGCGCCGGAGATCGTCATACCGCCACTATCGCTGTTGCCCGCGACGCCGTTGCCGGCCGCAGAAATCGCCGATGAGAACCTCAACATCGTGCGCCACAAGGACAGCGGCTGCATCCAGTTCGTGTTCCCGACCCAGACCGCGCCGATGCTGCTGGCACCCATGCATCCCGCCGCCGGCCGCATGGACTGGTTCAAGCAGGCCGCCCTGCGCGTGAGCGAGCGCATGACGCAGCGGATGGCCGAGACCATCGAAGCCCACAACAAGCCGGAAGCCTTGCTCAGCCTGCGCCACGGCTGGCGTCAGCCGGCGACGGCGGCCGAACTGGCGGCCTCGCGCGGGCGCAAGGTGCTGCTGCTGGTGCACGGCGTGTTCAGCTCCATCGAAGGCGCGTTCGACGACCTGGCGGCGGACGGCACCATGCAGCAGCTGCTGGCGCGCTACGACAACCAGGTGTTCGGCTACGATCACTGGACCATCGCCAAGACGCCGCAGCAGAACGCGCTGGACTTGCTGTCGCACCTGCCGGCCGATGCCGGGTGGGAGGTCGACATCGTCTGCCACAGCCGCGGCGGACTGTTGGTGCGCTCGCTGCTGTCGACGGTGCCGCACGCGGAGGACGCGGTGCTGGCCGCCGTCGCCGGACAACGCGCGGGGCGTATCGCCAGCGTGGGCAAGGTGTTCTTTGTGGCGGCGGCCAACCAGGGATCGCCGCTGGCGTCGCCGGAAGAGATCCAGCACTTCCTCAACGTGGCCGCCATGCTGGCCTCGTTCAGCGGCGGCATGGCGCTGGACCTGGTGATCGGACTGGCGCGGATGGCGGTGTCGCTGGGCTTCGAGCTGCCCAGCGTGGAGGCGCTGGCGAGCGGCTCGGCGCTGATCGAGCAGCTGGACCGGAACGACACGCTGCTCACCAGCGCCAGCACCTACTATGCGCGCGCGGATTTCGACTTCGGCCATTCGATGCTGGAGCAAGCGGGCACGCTGATCAACCGCATCCTGCTGCAAACCGACAACGACGTGGTGGTCCCCTACGACGGCGTGCTGCTGCCCGAGGCGCAGGTGGCCGAGGCGAGCATGCTGAGCTTCGGCACGCCGCAGCAAAAGCAGTCCGAGGTCTGGCACACGGAGTTCTTCAAGCAGCCGACGCTGCGCCAATTCCTGATCGAACGCGGCGCCTGAGCCTCAGGCGGCGGCCTTGCGGCGCCGGCGGGCGTTCTTGGGATCGGCGATCAGCGGACGGTAGATCTCAACGCGGTCATGTTCGCGCAGCACCGTGTCCAGCGTCTTCTTCTTGGCGTAGACGCCGACCTGCATGACCGCCAGGTCGATTTCCGGCGCCTCCTGCAGCACGCCGCTGATGGCGATGGCCTGCTCGATGGTCGTGCCCACGGGCACCCGCAGCGCGCGCAGGAACTGCACCGCGTCGCTGGCGTAGCACACTTCGATGTTGAAGGTTTCAGCCGCCATACACTGTTTCCGCCCGTTTGCAGAAGGAATCGACCATGCTGTTGGCGATCATGCCGAACACCGGCCCCACCAGTTGCGCCAGCAAGGCGCTGGAGAACTCGTAGTGCAGGTCCAGCTCGATCTTGCAGGCGTCCTCGCGCAGCGCCTTGAAGGTCCACACGCCGTCGAGGCACTTGAAAGGACCGTCCACCAGCCTCATCTTGATCTCAGTCGACGGCGTGTTCTCGTTGGAGGTGGTGAAGCTTTGCTTGACCCCGTGGTAGTTGATGCCAACGCTGGCCGTCACCGTATTGCCGCTGCGTTCACGTATTTCGACACCACCGCACCACGGCAGGAACTTGGGATAGTCCTCGATCGCGGCGACCAGGTCGAACATCTGCTGGGCGCTGTATCCAAGGAAAACTGATTTGTGTACTACTGCCATAGGCTAACCATTTGCTATGATGTTGAATTATTCGCGTTTCTGTGCGCGAAGCAGTAGTTTAACCGATACCATCCCATGACCATAGCCGATAACAAAAAAGCCTTTTTTGACTACTTCATCGAAGACCGCTACGAAGCCGGCATCGTCCTCGAAGGGTGGGAAGTCAAGGCCATCCGCGACGCCCGCGTGCAGATCAAGGAAGCCTACGTCACCATCAAGGGCGACGAGCTGTTCCTGTTCGGCGCGCACATCAGCGCGCTGCCCACCGCGTCCACCCACATCAGCCCGGAGGCGGTGCGCACCCGCAAGCTGCTGCTGCACCGCCAGCAGATGGACAAGCTGATCAGCAAGGTCGAACGCTCCGGCTACACCCTGGTGCCGCTGAACCTGCACTACAAGGGCGGCCGCGTCAAATGTGAAATCGGCCTGGCCAAGGGCAAGAAGATGCATGACAAGCGCGCCACCGAGAAGGACCGCGACGGCAAGCGCGAGGTGGCGGCCGCCATGAAGACCAACCGCCGCTGACCCGCCGCACTGTTGCGCGCCCTGTACAAAACCCGGTCCCGCACCGGGTTTTTTATTGCCCGACGAGTTTCTAATTAGAAACACCCATGCTAAACTGGGAGAAGAATGATTTTACATTCGTGGCTGGCGCTTGCCGATTGCGCGCAGGGCCGCGAACCAGACGAGACTTTTGACGACGAGGCAATGATGGCGCTGAAAACTGCAATGGCTCTGGCAGCCGGTATCGTGCTCGCAGGCTGTGCGTCGCACTACACGCCGACCCCGCTGGCGGCGAACTTCCCCACCACCAAGCAGGCCAAGCTGCAGGCGGCCTACCACTGGGGTGTCATTTCCAACAACATCGAAAAAAGCATCGTCGCCGAGCTCAAGAAGAGCCCGCCCCGTCCGGTGTTCCTGAACGAGCCGCGCGACCCGAGCCCGTTCCAGCGCGCGCTGACCACCCAGCTGACCACCTCGCTGGTCAACGACGGCTACGTGGTGACGCGTTCGCCCGCCGGCTCGCTCAAGGTCGACATGGACGTGCAGGCCGTGACCTTCACCGCCAACCGTCCGCAATACCGCTACCACGGCGAGCGCGCCGCGCTGGCCACCGGGGTCTGGGTGCTGAGCGAGATCGAGGCGCCGCTGCTGGGCGGCGTGGCGGCCGGCGCCGCAGCCTGGGATTCCTACGACTGGTTCAACGCCCAGTTCGCGCCCGGCGCGACGCCGCGCACCGAAATCATCGTCACCGTCTCGGTGTCCGACCAGTTCCGCTACGTGGCGCGCAACACCTCGGCCTATTACGTGGCCGACAGCGACCGCATCCTGTACGGCATCGTCGATCCCGAGCCGGACGAGCCCAAACTGACCCGACTGTTCAAAGTCCGCGGAGACATGTAATGCCGAACCACCTGCTGACCCTGGCCCGTGCCTCCGTGCTGGCGCTGCCGCTGCTGCTGGGCGCCTGCTCCTCCACGCCCACCAAGGACGAGGGCAATTATTCGACCATCTCCTCCAACCAGTTCATCGACGCCAACTACAAGGCCGCCGACGCGCTGATGCACCAGCTCAACGGCAAGCTGATGGCCGACAAGCCGCTGATCATGGCCACCATCGTCAACATCGACGCGCTGGAGCAGACCACCACGCTGGGCCGGCTGGTGTCGGAGCAGCTGTCCACGCGCCTGGCGCAGGGCGGCCTGAGCATGCTGGAGATGAAACTGCGCAACAGCGTCTACCTGAAGCGCAACCAGGGCGAGCTGATGCTCACCCGCGAGATCGGCGAGGTGGCCACCGCCCACAACGCGCAGGCCATCGTGGTCGGCTCGTATGCGGAAACGTCGGACATGGTGTTCATCAACATCAAGGTGATCCAGCCGAACACCAACTTCGTGCTGGCCGGCCAGGATTATGTGCTGGCCAAGGAAGCCATCGTCCGCTCGATGCTGCAGCGGAATTGACCTACAACAGGCGCGGCAGCACTTCGCTGGCCGTGGCCTCCACCTTCAGGCCGATCAGCTCGTCCGCCCGGGTCTTGCCCAGGTTGACGGCGGCGATCGGCTTGCCGGTCGCGGCGGCCAGCTTGCAGAAGCGGTAGCCGGAAAACACCATCAGCGACGAGCCCACCACCAGCAAGGCGTCGGCCTGTTCCATCAGGTCCAGCGCGGCGGCCGTGCGCGCGGGCGGGATGTTATCGCCGAAGAAGATCACGTCCGGCTGCAGCGTGCCGCCGCAGGCGTCGCAGCTGGGCATGCGAAAATCCTGCAAGGCGTCGAGTTCGATTTCGGCGTCGCCGTCGGGACGTGCCTCGGGCACGATCTCGCCGCCCGCCCCTGCGCCGGCCTCGGCCAGCGCGGGATTGGCCGCCGTCAGCCAGGCCTGGATGTCGGCGCGGCGGTGCAGCGCGCGGCAGTCCAGGCAGACCACGCCGTGGATATTGCCGTGCAGTTCGATCAATTTGCTGGTGCCGGCGCGCTGGTGCAGGCCGTCGACGTTCTGGGTGATCAGGGCATCGATGCGGCCGGCCGCCTCCAGCTGGGCCAGCGCCTGGTGGCCGGCGTTGGGCGCGGCCCGGGCCAGCGTCGGCCAGCCGGCCATGCTGCGCGCCCAGTAGCGGCGGCGCACCGCTTCGGACTTGCGGAAGTCCGGGCCCTGGATGGGTGTGCGGCCGCGGCGCACGCCGTCCTTGTCGCGGTAGTCGGGAATGCCGGAGGCGGTGCTCAGGCCGGCGCCGGTCAGCACCAGCACGCGCCGGTGGCGCTGCAGGAAGCCGGCCAGGTGGTCAACTTGTTGGTTCAGGTTCATGTGCGCCATGTTAGCCGAGAATCGCGGTGGTAGCATGGGAGCATAAAATTTCCCAATTTGTAGAACCGTTTTCGCCGGGCAAGGCATTAACGGGGGAAATGGAGGATGTCGGATGCAGCAAGAACGGGGCCGGAACGGCGGCCCGAACCCGGAAGCGGAAGAGGTGCGGCTGGTGGCCAGGATAGCGGCCGGGGACAAGCTCGCCTTCGAGGCGCTGTACCGGATTTATTTTCCGCGCCTGTCGCGCTTTATCGGCCGCATGGCGCGCAATGCGGCGCTGATCGAGGAAGTGGTCAATGACACCATGTTGGTGGTCTGGCAAAAGGCCGCTACTTTCGACGGCACTTGCAAGGTGTCGACCTGGGTCTTCGCGATCGCCTACCGCAAGACCTTGAAGGGCTTGAAGGCCAGCGACGAGCCGGTGGAATCGGATGCGTCGCTGTACGAGGACGACAGCGGCAACCAGCCGGAGCAGACGATGAAGCGCCAGCAATTGCAGCAGAGCGTGGCCGAGGCGCTGGACCAGCTGCCGGCCGCGCAACGCGCGGTGATGGTGCTAACCTACTATCACGACATGGCCTACAGCGATATCGCCGAGGTGGTGGAGTGCCCGCTGAACACGGTGAAGACCCGCATGTTCCATGCGCGGCACAGATTGAAGGACTTGTTGTGGAACGAAAGAGAGAGCAGCCAATGAACGGGCGCATCTTCAGAATGGATATCCCGGCCCATCAGGCGGTGCAGGAACTGCTGCCCTGGTACGCCAGCGAACAACTGGCGCCGGACGAGACGCAGCGCGTGCGGGAGCATCTGCAAACCTGCGCGCAATGCCGCCAGGACCTGGAATGGGAACGCGATATGCGGGCCGAAGCCACCGCGTCGGACGCCTTGCCGGACGGCGTGGACATGGAAAACGCGCTGGCCCGGCTGATGCCAACGCTGGGCGCGCAGGAACACGCCGCGCCGGTAATGGCGACGACGACACCGGCCACGCCGGAAGCCGCGACGGCGGCAGCGGCGACAGCAGCACCAGCCGCCGCGCCAACAACGGCAGCGCAATCTGTGCCGGCAGCGGCGCCTGTCGCGGCCAGAACGCCGCAACGCGTGTCGTGGTGGCGCGCGGCGGCGGCCAACCAGCCTTCGTGGCTGCGCTGGACCGTGGCGGCGCAATGGGTGCTGATCGTCGGCCTGGGCGCCCTGCTGCTGCGCCCGGACTCCGACCCGGCGCCCTACCGCGTGCTCGGCTCGGCAGTCAGCAGCGGCGCCAACCTGGTGGTGATCTTCCGGCCCAACACCAGCGAGCGCGAGCTGCGCCATATCCTGCAGGCGCAAGGCGCGCGCGTGGTCGACGGCCCCACCGTGACCGACGCCTACCTGCTGCACGTGCCGCCCGCCAGCCGCGAGCGCGCGCTGGCGGCCCTGCACGCCGAGCCCGCCGTCCAGCTGGCCGAGGCACTGGATGGAGGTACGCCGCCTTGAACACCTTCTGGCCACGCGTCGGCGCGGTACTGGCCTGCCTGGCCTGGCTGGCGGGGGCGCCGCTGGCCGCCGAAGCGCAGGCGGCCCCGCCGGCAGGCGATGAAACGCTGCGCCCGGTGCCGGCCGCCAGCCACGATCCCGGCGAGCACACGCTGCTGGTGATGCTGCGCCTGCCCGCCACGCACTTCCGCCCGGACGCCAGCTACGGCGGGCGCTACATCGACGACAGCGGCCGCGCCTCGCGCCGCCGCCGCGCCGAGGAGCTGGCGCGCCAGCACGGCCTGACGCTGGTGGACGACTGGCCGATGCCGGTGCTGGGCCTCGATTGCTATGTGATGCGCTATCCGGACCAGGAGTCGCCCGAGCGCATCCTCGCCAAGCTGGCGCGCGACCCGCAGGTGGAATGGGCGCAGCCGGTGGCCAGCTTCGACGGCATGGCCGCCACCCCGCCGGCGCCGGCCGCCGAGGGCGACGCGCTGTATCCGGTGCAGCCCGCCGGCCGCTACTGGCACGTGGCCGAGCTGCACCGCGAAACCACCGGCCGCGACATCAAGGTGGCCGTGATCGACAGCGGCATCGACGCCAGCCATCCCGATTTATCGGGACAGCTGGCGGTCAACGCCAACTTCGTCGACGGCGGCGCCACGCCGGCCGAGAACCACGGCACCGCCGTGGCCCGGTATCATCGCGGCGCGCGCCGGCAACGGCGGCATCGTCGGCGTGGCGCCGCAGGCCAAGCTGATGGGCCTGCGCGCCTGCTGGCAGCAGCCCGACCAGGCCACGCGCTGCAACAGCTTCACGCTCGGCAAGGCGATCAACTACGCCATCCTCAACGGCGCCCAGGTCATCAACCTCAGCCTGGCCGGACCGCCGGACCGCCTGCTGGACCGGCTGCTGGACGTGGCGCTGGAACGCGGCATCGGCGTGGTCGGCGCGATCGACGCCAAGGCGGCCGGGCCGGCCTTCCCGGCCAACCATCGCGGCGTGCTGGCGGTGGCCTCGCAGCCGGCCGGCGGCAAGGCCGCGCCCGCCGCCGGCGCCGAAGCCGATCCCGCGCTGCTCGCGCCCGGCAACGACATCCCGACCACGGCGCCCGGCGGGCGCTGGTCCTTCGTCAGCGGCAGCTCGTACGCGGCCGCGCACGTGAGCGGCATGCTGGCGCTGATGGCGCAGCTGCAGCCCAAGGCCACGCCGGCGCAGTTGCGGCGGCTGCTGCAACCGGGCGATGCGCTGAACACTGTTAATATTGACGCATGCGCAACCATATCCCGCCTGCTCCACCATTGCAGCTGTTCCTGCACCGCCAATCTCACGCAACGCGGCGTGGGGCCGTGACGCTGCGCACCGCCGCCCTCGCCTGTTTAGCCCTGCTGCCCCTCCTGACGTGGCGGTCCGCCGTCGCACAAGCCGACTTCAGCGGCAGCGTCGCGCTGCAATCGGATTACCGCTACCGCGGCCAGTCGCTGGGCGACGGCCGGCCGTCGCCGCAGCTCACCCTCAACCTCGATAGCGCCAGCGGCTGGTACGGCGGCGTGTTCGCCGCCGGCACCTCGATCGGCGACCTGCGCGGCGCCAAGCTGCAGGCCTACGGCGGCTATGCGCTGCGGCTGCGCTCGGGCTGGAGCGTGGAGGCCGGCTGCAGCCGCGCCACCTACACCCAGTTGCATTCGGCCGACTACAACGAGTGCTACGCCGGCGCCTCAGGCGAGCGGCTGACCACGCGGCTGTATTACGCGCCGCGCTATTTCGGCGGCGCGGCGCGCGCGCTGTACGGCGAGGTCAACGTGTTCTATCCGCTCCATCCCAGCGTCAACCTGATCGCCCACGCCGGCCTGCTGCGCACGCTGCGCGGCCACGATTGGCCGGCCACGCCGGCCAGCACGCGCTACGACCTCAAGCTGGGCGCCAGCCTCCCGTTCGGCAACTGGAGCGTGCAGCTGGCGCGCGAGTACACGCGCGACGACGGCGTCGGCTACGCCTACGTTCCGCAGCGGCCCAGCCAGGCCTGGGTGCTGAGCACCACCTACGCCTTCTAAAAAAAGAGGGAACCGCGCGGCGCCGGCCGGGAATCCACGGGATATCCACCCTGATCCCGAAAGGAACCGCCATGCATACCCATACCCGCACACTCACCGCCGTGGCCGCGCTGGCCCTGTCCGCCTGCGGAGGCGGCGGCTACGACGCGCCGATGGCGCCGCCCCCGGTCGTCATGCCGCCGGCCGCCACCCTGTTCAATGTCAGCAAGCTGGTCGGCGACACCGCCGGCAGCGCCGCCCAGACCGACGCCAAGCTGGTCAACGCCTGGGGCATCGCCTTCAATCCCGCCGGCTTCGTCTGGGTCGCCAACAACGGCAGCGCGACGTCGACGCTGTATGACGGCAACGGCGTGCCGCAAGCGCTGGTGGTCGCCACGCCGCCGGCGCCGACCGGCATCGTCTACAACGGCAGCGCCGACTTCCGCGCCAGCCCCTTCCTGTTCGCCACCGAGAGCGGCAAGATCGCCGCCTGGTCGCCCACCGCCGACCGCACCAACGCGCCGGCCGTGGTGGACGGCGCCGCCGCGCAGGCGGTCTACAAGGGCCTGGCCATCGCCACCTGGAACAACGCCCGCTACCTGTACGCGGCGGACTTCCACAACAACCGCGTCGACGTCTTCGACGCCAACTTCAACAAGGTGGCGCTGGCCGGCGCCTTCCGCGACCCGGCGCTGCCGGCCAACTACGCGCCGTTCGGCATCCAGGCCATCGGCGACCGCATCTACATCGCCTACGCCCAGCGCGAGAGCGGCGGCGACGACGAGGTGGCCGGCGCCGGCCTGGGCGCGGTCGACGTGTTCGACACCGGCGGCAACCTGCTCAAGCAGCTGGCGATGGGCGGCGCGCTGAACGCGCCCTGGGGCATGGCGCTGGCGCCGTCCAACTTCGGCAGCTACAGCGGCAAGCTGCTGGTCGGGAACTTCGGCGACGGCAGGATCAACGCCTACGACCCCGCCAGCGGCGCCATGGCCGGTACGCTGTCCAAGGCCGACGGCGGCGCCATCGTCATCGACGGCTTGTGGGGCATCGCCTTCGGGCCGGGCGTCAACAGCCAGCCCACCAACACGCTGTTCTTCGCCGCCGGGCCGGGCGATGAAACGCACGGGCTATACGGCCGCATCGATATGCGCTAACGCCACAGCCATGCGGCTTTCAAACCGTCCATGACAAATAACGCTGGCCAAAAAGAGATTCATGAATTACAATTCATTTGTCTTTCGGGAAATATAAGTTTCTAATAATCAACATCACGGGGAATCACAAGAATGCATATCATGAATCTGATCAAATCCGCCGCGCTCGTCGCCCTGCTGTCCAGCGGCAGCGCCTTCGCCGCGCCGGTCGAACTGCTGGTCAACGGCAGCTTCGAAGCCAACCATCAGGCGGCCGGCACCTGGGCCAACTACACCAACCTGACCGGCTGGACCGGCGGTGAGCACGGCATCGAGCTGCGCAACCACGTCGACGGCGTCGCCGCCCAGGGCGTGAACTTCGTCGAGCTGGACACCAACAAAAACAGCAGCATGTTCCAGTCCGTGCAGACCGTACTCGGCCAGCACTACACGCTGACCTTCCAGTTCGAGAACCGTCCGGGTGTGGCGATCTCGTCGCAGGGCCTGTCGGTGGACTGGGGGGGCGCCGAGATCGCCCACGTCAACAACTCGCTGAACGGCGCCTGGGAAACCCGCAGCTACTCGCTGATCGGCGACGGCAGCGCGATGAAGCTGAAGTTCATCGCCACCGGCACTTCGGACAGCTACGGCAGCTCGCTGGACAACGTCTCGCTGACCACCGCCGTGCCTGAGCCGGAAACCTATGCCATGCTGCTGGCGGGCCTGGGCCTGGTCGGCGTGGTGGCGCGCCGCCGCAAGGCCGCCAAGTAATCCGGACGCACGTCCATAAAAAAACGCCCTTCGGGGCGTTTTTTCATTTCAGGCGCTGATTCGTGCGCGCAGCGCTTCGACCGAGGCGCGCCAGTCGGCGTAGTGTTCGCTGTCGGCCCATAGTTCGCGCAGCTCCGATCGATCCGACAGGATGCGCTCGATGGCGCGGCCGGCCTTGTCGGCCAGATCGGCGCGCACGCGGGCCTTGGCCTTGCGCGCGTCGACCCACTCGTCGACGGCCGCGCTGTCCTCGCCGCGCTCGCCGCCCTTGCCCTGCAACCGCGCCAGCACTTCCACCGCCACCAGCGCCTCGGCCGCGAACGGCGCCTCGAGCACTTCGCCCGGATGTTCCAGCGCCACGTCCAGCGTGTTTTCCACCGCCTCCAGGCTGCTGGTCTGCGCCAGGTCTTCCGCCCAATCCTGCGCGTAATCGTTGCCGAACGCGTCCACCGCCCATGTACCCATCGCCGCTCCTCCTTATGCCTTGGCCGGCTTGACCAGCGGCGCGTCCTTCTGCGACTTGACCACCTGCATGGCGGTGGCGATCAAGCCGCTCATCTCGCCCAGGTTGGCCGGGACGATGATGGAGTTGTTGGTCTTGGCCAGCTGCGCGAAGGCGCCCACGTACTGCTCGGCCACCTTCAGGTTGACGGCGTCCTCGCCGCCCGGCTCGCGGATCGCCGCGCCCACCTGGCGCAGCGCGGCGGCGTTGGCCTCGGCCAGCGCGACGATGGCGGCTGCCTGGCCCTGCGCGCGGTTGATGGCGGCCTGCTTGTCGCCTTCCGAGCGGGCGATCTGCGCCTCGCGCTCGCCGCTGGCGATGTTGATCTGCTCCTGCTTGCGGCCCTCGGAGGCGGCGATCAGCGCGCGCTTTTCGCGCTCGGCGGTGATCTGCGCCTGCATCGCGTGCAGGATCTCCTTCGGCGGCGTCAAGTCCTTGATCTCGTAGCGCAGCACCTTCACGCCCCAGTTGGCCGCCGATTCGTCGATGGCGTTGACGATGGCGGTGTTGATATGGTCGCGCTCCTCGAAGGTCTTGTCGAGCTCCATGCGGCCGATCACCGAGCGCAGCGTGGTCTGCGCCAGTTGCGTGATGGCGGAGATGTAGTTGGACGAGCCGTACGAGGCGCGCATGGCGTCGGTGATCTGGAAGTACAGGATGCCGTCCACCTGCAGCTGCGTGTTGTCCTTGGTGATGCAGACCTGCGGCGGCACGTCGAGCGGGATCTCCTTGAGCACGTGCTTGTAGGCGACGCGGTCGACGAAGGGAATCACGATGTTCAGGCCGGGACCCAGCGTGGCGTGGTATTTGCCGAGCCGCTCGACCACCCACGCGTGCTGCTGCGGCACGACGTTGATGGTCTTGAAGACAAACACCAGGGCCAGGATGAAAATGATGAAGGTGACGTTGCCGAAACTGATATCCATAGAACTCTCCAGTGGGTGAATCTCAAGCCGCCACGATCAGGCGGCTGCCGCGTACTTCACGTATCTTGTACTGTCCCGGCGCCGGCGTCGCGCCCGGCGCCAGCTCGACATCCCACAGCGCGCCGCGGTACATCACGCGCGCCGCGCCGTCGTGCCAGGCCGGCACGTGGACCATCTGGCCGATGTCCATGTTGACGTTGGGGTCGTGCTCGGCGCGGGTGCGGTTGACCAGCTTGCCGAAGCGGCTGCGCCGCAGCAGCATGGTGGCGCCGACGCCGACCAGCGCCGCGAACAAGGTCTGCAGGGCGGCGCCAAAGCCCAGTGCCGCCGCCAGCGCGCCGGACACCAGGCCGATGGCGATCATCAGCAAATAAAACGTGCCGCTGAACAGTTCCAATATCACGGTAACGCCGGCGGCCATCAACCAAAAACTCCAGTCAGCCATGATGCACTCCTCTCAGGTTTGAAAATGCAAAAACCCCCGCGTCCCGGTGCGGGCTGCGAGGGTTTTTGCTGCAAGGCGCGTGGTATTGATAGTGTTATTTACAACTCAATTCGATAACTCCAGTCTAAACCAATTTACGCCCGCGTCAACACTTTATTACTTCTGCAGGGCTGCCAGCTTCTGCCAGGTGTCGATCACCGAGTCCGGGTTCAGCGACATCGATTCAATGCCCTGCTCCATCAGCCAGACCGCGAAGTCCGGATGGTCGGAAGGACCCTGGCCGCAGATGCCGATGTACTTGCCGCGCGCGCGGCAAGCCTTGATCGCCAGCGACAGCAGGGCTTTGACGGCCGGATCGCGCTCGTCGAAGTCGGCCGCCAGCAGCGCCATGCCGGAATCGCGGTCCAGGCCCAGGGTCAGCTGGGTCAGGTCGTTGGAACCGATGGAGAAGCCGTCGAAGTGGTCGAGGAACTGGTCGGCCAGCAGCGCGTTCGATGGCACTTCGCACATCATGATCAGGCGCAGGTCGTTCTCGCCGCGCACCAGGCCGTTCTTGGCCAGCAGGTCGACGACCTTCTCGGCCTGGCCCAGCGTACGCACGAACGGCACCATGATCTCGACGTTGGTCAGGCCCATGTCGTTACGCACGCGCTTCATGGCCTGGCATTCCATTTCGAACGCGCCGGCGAAATCGGCCGCCAGGTAGCGCGCCGCGCCACGGAAGCCCAGCATCGGGTTTTCCTCGTCCGGCTCGTAGCGCGAACCGCCGATCAGCTTCTTGTACTCGTTGGACTTGAAGTCCGACAGGCGCACGATGACCGGCTTGGGCCAGAAGGCGGCGGCGATGGTCGCCACGCCTTCGGCCAGCTTGTCGACGTAGAAGGCTTTCGGCGAGGCGTGGCCGCGCGCGACCGACTCCACGGCCTTTTTCAGGTCGGCGTCGATGTTCGGATATTCGAGGATCGCCTTCGGGTGCACGCCGATGTTGTTGTTGATGATGAACTCAAGACGCGCCAGGCCGACGCCGGCGTTCGGCACCGACTGGAAGTCGAAGGCCAGCTGCGGATTGCCGACGTTGAGCATGATCTTGGTGGCCAGCTTGGGCAGCTCGCCGCGCGACACTTCGGACACTTCGGTTTCCAGCAGGCCGTCGTAGATCTTGCCCTCGTCGCCTTCGGCGCAGGACACGGTGACGAAGGTGCCGTCCTTCAGCACCTCGGTGGCGTCGCCGCAGCCGACGACAGCCGGCACACCCAGTTCACGGGCGATGATCGCCGCGTGGCAGGTGCGGCCGCCGCGGTTGGTGACGATGGCCGAGGCGCGCTTCATCACCGGTTCCCAGTTAGGATCGGTCATGTCGGCGACCAGCACGTCGCCCGGCTGCACGCGTTCCATGTCGGCCGGGTCGTGGATCACGCGCACCGGACCGGCGCCGATCTTCTGGCCGATGGCGCGGCCGGAGGCCAGCACCGTGCCGGTGGACTTGAGCTTGAAGCGCTGCTGCACGTCGGTCGCCTTCTGCTGCGACTTCACCGTTTCAGGACGCGCCTGCAGGATGTACAGCTTGCCGTCGCGGCCATCCTTGCCCCACTCGATGTCCATCGGACGGCCGTAGTGGTTCTCGATGATGACGGCGTACTTGGCCAGTTCCACCACTTCGGCGTCGTTCAGCGAATAGCGGTTGCGCATTTCGACCGGCACATCCACGGTCTTGACTGAGCGGCCAGCCTTGGCTTCGTTGGTGAACTCCATCTTCAGCAGCTTGGAGCCGATGTTGCGGCGGATGACGGGCGATTTGCCTTTTTCCAGCATCGGCTTGTGGACGTAGAATTCGTCCGGATTGACCGCGCCCTGCACCACCGTCTCGCCCAGGCCATAGCTGGAGGTGACGAACACCACGTCCTTGAAGCCGGACTCGGTGTCGATGGTGAACATCACGCCGGCCGCGCCCAGGTCGGAGCGGACCATGCGCTGCACGCCGGCCGACAACGCCACTTCGGCGTGGGTGAAGCCCTTGTGCACGCGGTAGGAGATGGCGCGGTCGTTGTACAGCGACGCGAACACATGTTTCATCGCGTCGAGCACGTTCTCGATGCCGACCACGTTGAGGAAGGTTTCCTGCTGGCCGGCGAAGGAAGCGTCCGGCAAGTCTTCGGCGGTGGCCGAGGAGCGCACGGCGAACGACATCTCGGTGCTGGAATCGGCGACCAGCTGCTTGTAGAAGGTCTCGATCTCTTCCTGCAGGCGTGGCTGGAACGGGGTTTCGACGATCCATTGACGGATCTCGGCGCCCGCTTGCGCCAGCGCGCGCACGTCGTCGATGTTCAGGTCGGCGAGGCGGTCGGCAATGCGGTCGGCCAGCGGCTTGCCGCCGTCGACGCTGTGCGACAGGAAGTCGCGGAAAGCCTGGGCCGTGGTGGCGAAGCCGCCCGGAACCCGCACGCCGGCGCCTGCCAGCTGGCTGATCATTTCGCCTAATGAGGCGTTTTTACCGCCGACGGATTCGACATCCGTCATGCGTAAATGTTCGAACGATGCGACGTATACCGCTCCGTTACTCTGCTCCTTCAATGCTGCGTTGGACATAATGACACCTTTTTGATGATAGAAATCTTCCAGCGAGGCGCAGACTTTGTTTCTTGTTATTCTGGTCGTCGTGCAGCACAATCTTACCTATGGCGCCCATTCTACAGCCTGCGGCCCAAATTGACGATTCACAATAACGACAGGCCAACATTACATGACACTAGAACAACGTCCTCCCCTGCCCATGGTGGCCCGCACGGTCTTCTTTGTTTCCGACGGCACCGGCATCACGGCAGAAACCTTTGGTCACTCGGTATTGACCCAATTCGAGTTGCGTTTCCGCCAAATCCGCCTGCCTTTCATCGATACTCTTGATAAAGCGCACGACGCGGTACGCAAGATCAACGAGGCGTTTGAAACCGACGGTCAACGTCCGATCATCTTCTCGACTTTGGTCAAGACCGAGCTGTCGGATGTGATCCGCCAGTGCAAGGGCATGTACATGGACATGTTCCAGACTTTTGTTGCGCCGTTGGAACAAGAGTTGGGCGCCAAGTCGACCCACACCATCGGCCGCTCGCACAACATCGTCGACAGCGAGGAGTACAAGAACCGCATCGAGGCGATCAATTTCTCGCTGGCGCACGACGATGGCCAGTCGCACAAGAACCTGTCCTCGGCGGACGTGATCCTGGTGGGCGTGTCGCGCTCGGGCAAGACGCCGACCAGCTTATACCTGGCGATGCAGTACGGGATCAAGGCGGCCAACTATCCGCTGATCCCGGACGACTTCGAACGCGGCAAGCTGCCGTCGTCGCTGTACGAGTTCAAGTCCAAGATCTTCGGCCTGACCATCACGCCGGAGCGCCTGTCCGAGATCCGCAACGAGCGACGCGCCGGCAGCAAATACGCGGCGCTGGAAAACTGCCGTTACGAGGTCAACGAGGCCGAAATGATGATGAAGCGCGAGGGCATCCGCTGGTTATCTTCGACCACCAAATCGATCGAGGAAATCTCCACCACTATTCTGCAAGAGATTAAGCCCAACCGGCGAGAATATTAAACCTGGGTATTAACTCAACCCAAACCCCTTCCACCGGCGCATTAAATCGCAATGAATTGCCAGCCGCCGGTGGAAGGAGTTTTTTATTCACTGCGCACATCTTCCCCCTTGATTATTCCGGCTTGGCGTTAAAACCCGGATTCCCCTCGCCCGTCTGTGGCACCGCAAAGCCTTAGGCCGGTCTTTGCCCCGCATTTATGCCAATTATTGGCGCAAACGGGCTAAAAAATTGCACGGCGATTACAATATCCCGCACCTGCCCATACTCCGCCCAGCTCCTTCTAGCAAAGCTTCGATTTTCTCTTCTATTTTCTTCGATTTTTTCAAGCTTTAAATTATTCCCGGATTTTCGCCCCCTATATTCCTTCCAAGTTAATTGGCGGAAATAACGTCAAACCAGCGGCGGATCGGTTTCGCGGGCGTAGACACGATGGTGCGCCAGCGCCGCCTCGAACCGCACCAGCGCCGCCGCTCCCTCGCCGCGTTCGGCGATGATGACGCCAGGGTCCGGCTCCCCGTCCGGCAGCACCTGCGGAATGCCCGCCGCGTGCAGCAGCTGCTCGCCGTTGCCGACGGCCAGCAGCGGCTTATCATGCCGATATTGCAACCTGACGAACTCCAGCGCCGCCACATCGCGGTTGAGCGGCGTGCCGCCCGGCGTGTCGCTGCCCGGCACTTCGGCCGCCGCCAGGCCGGCGTAGGCGTCGTCGCGATCCGGCACGATAGCGCCGTCCCACAACACCGACGGCCCGGTCTCGAAGCTGATCTCCACATCCAGGTCCGTGCCGGGCAGCCTGCCGATGCGCTCCCCGACCAGGCGCGGCACGGCGCCGCCGTCCAGCAACGCTGCGTACAGGTCCCGCACCTGGGCCGCATCCACGCCGGGCGCCACCAGCAGCGCCACCTTCAGCGTCCTGATGCCGGTGGCGCCGGGACGGCTGAACAGCGACAACGCCGGCGACGGCGGATAGTCGTGCATCGGCAAATCGGTGGACAACGGCAGCGGCGGCGGCACCTCCATCCCCAGCCCGTCGGCCACGCGGGAGGCTAACCGCAAGTCAACATTAACCAGCCCCGCCAGCATGCGGCGCCGGATCGCCGGCGTCTGCACCCGCGTCAGTTCGAAGCGGAAGCCGGCGATGATGTGGTTCTGCTCCACCGGCGTCTGGCTCTTCCAGAACAGGCGTGCCTGCGAATAGTGATCGGCGAACAGCTCCGGCTTGCCGCGCACCTTGCTGGCCTGCTGCGGCTCGGGGAAGCTGACGAAACCCTTGGCGCCGGCCTGGAACGGACAGCCGCCCGCCAGCGAATTGGGCTCGTAACTCACGCGGCCACGGTTGACCGACTGCCGGTGCATGCCGTCGCGCTGGTTGTTGTGGATCTGCGCCAGCGGCGTGTTGATCGGGATCTCGTGGAAGTTGGCGCCGCCCAGGCGCGAGATCTGGGTGTCGATGTAGGAGTGGATGCGGCCCTGCAGCAGCGGATCGTCGCTGAAGTCGACGCCCGGCACCACATGCGCGGCGCAGAAGGCCACCTGCTCGGTCTCGGCGAAGAAGTTGTCGGGATTGCGGTCCAAGACCATGCGGCCGATGGGCTGCACCGGCACCATCTCCTCCGGCACGATCTTGGTCGGGTCGAGGATATCGAAGGGGAATTGCGCCGCCTGCTCGGCGCTGAACAGCTGCACGCCCAGTTCCCACTCGGGGAACTGGCCGGCCTCGATGGCTTCCCACAGGTCGCGGCGGTGGTAGTCCGGGTCGGCGCCGGCCAGCCGCGCCGCCTCGTCCCACACCAGCGAGTGCGTGCCGGCCATCGGCGTCCAGTGGAATTTGCAGAACACCGAGGCGCCCTGCGCGTTCACCAGCCGGAACGTGTGCACGCCGAAGCCCTGCATCATGCGGTAGCTGCGCGGGATGGCGCGGTCCGACAGGTGCCACATCAGCATGTGGGTGATCTCGGGGCTGAGCGAGACGAAGTCCCAGAAGGTGTCGTGCGCGCTGGCCGCCTGCGGCATGCCGTTGTGCGGCTCCGGCTTGACCGCGTGGATCAGGTCAGGGAACTTCATCGCGTCCTGGATGAAGAACACGGGAATGTTGTTGCCGACCAGGTCCCAGTTGCCTTCGTCGGTGTAGAACTTGACCGCGAAACCGCGCACGTCGCGCACCGTGTCGGCCGAGCCGCGTTCGCCGGCCACCGTCGAGAAGCGCACGAACACCGGCGTGCGCTTGCCCGCCGCCGCCAGCAGCGAGGCGCGCGTGATGGGGCTATGGTCGCCGTAGCTTTCGAAGTAGCCGTGGGCCGCCGAACCGCGCGCATGCACCACGCGCTCGGGGATGCGCTCATGGTCGAAGTGCGTGATCTTCTCGCGCAGGATGAAGTCCTCCATCGCGGTCGGTCCGCGCAGGCCGATTTTCAGGCTGTCCTGGTTGTCGGCCACCTTCACGCCCTGGTTGGTGGTCAGTTCGCGGCCGCTGTCGTCCACCCGCACGCGGTCCAGCGAGCCGTCCAGCGGGTTGTTGCCGATGTTGGGATGGCCGTCGCCGTCCTTGGGCGAGGCCACCGTCTCGGTGCTGGTGCTGGCGGTGGCGAAGTTGCTCGACGGGGCGCGCGTTTCGCCCGCGTGCGGCGTGAAGGCGGCGTCGCCGTATTCCAGCGGCTTGGTTTCGTTAAAGGGCATCGCGGCGGCCAGCTGCTCGTCGCTGGTGACCTTTTCCAGCAGCTGGCTGGCGATCGGGTTCGGAGGGCCGAGCCGCGAGGGATGCGGCGGCTCGGCGGGGCCGGCCACCGTGCTGAGAATGGAACCGGCGCCGTCTACCGCGCCGCCGTTGTCTTTGGGATTAGCCATGTCGCACCTCGTCTGAGTATCGCGCCGGCCCGGATGGACGGCTGCGATTCAGTGTGCGATTCTTGTGTGGGCAGGTGTTTGACGGCGCTCAAGCGGGCTCGGCATGCCGCAATCAGGCGAAAAACCGAGGGTCGTAGATCCAGCGTCTGATCGTTGTCGCGGTAATGGACGCCACATCCGGATGGCGCGGATTAATCAGCACGTTGTATTCGTCAGGCACGCACACCGACGGCACCAGCAACAACGCCGAACTGCCCGATGCAGCCCAGGCATCGCCTGTCGCCCGGCTCGTCATGCCGGATGGAACCGCATCCCATCCGCCCGGCAAGGGGTCGAGCACCAGGCGCGAAGCCCAAACGGTGTCGGGAACGTCGATCCGCACCAGGAAGTGGTTGAACGGCAGGCCGCCGCTGCGTACATGCAGGACCGTTTCAATGGTCGCCAAGGCGATGTTGGCAGCGCTGTAAATGAGCGGCGTGCCGATGCTGTTCCAACGCCCTCCTGAAATCTTGGCACCTGCGCCAGTAAGATCATTGGCCGTATAGGCAGGCGCCTCGACGGCGATACGCCACAAGGGCGTGGTCATGCATAGGCTCCGCTCTGCATCATGGAAAGCAATTCAGCCACCAGCTTTTGCCCTTCGAACGTGTCCATGTAGCTCGCCGGCGTCGCGCCCCCGAGTGCCGGCAGCGGCTTGGACAGCCAGTCAGCCAGCCAATGTGCCGCGTCAAAACCAGTCGGATCGCCGGACTCCTCCACCATCGTCTGCACCTTGCCGATCAAGGCGGCCAGGCCCAGGACGCGCTCGGACTCGTCTTTCGACAATGCCATCCCGTCCTTCTCCTTGCGGCTGATGGTGGCGCGGGACAGGCCGAGGCTGCCGAGCAGCAGCTCTTTGCTCATCCCCATGGTTGATGAAAGTTCACCGACCGTCGAGGCCGGAATACCCTTGCGTATCGCGGCTATGCGCGTTTGCGGATCAACTTGATAAAGGTAGACAACTTTGGCTGGCGCGCGTTTCGCAGACATACCCTTCTCCTTTGAGACTTAAGTATAGCTCAAATGAGGCAAGCCGCCGCGCGTCAGAAGAAGTGCTGCCAGTCGGCCAGCCAAGCCGGGAACTCCTCGACCGGCATCGGCTTGGCGATGTAGTAGCCCTGGGCGTAGGTGCAGCCCAGCCCCTGCAGGAAATCCCAATCCTGCTTGGTTTCGACCCCGACCGCCACCGAGCGCCGGTCCAGGTTGCGCGCCAGCCCGAGACAGGAGCGCAGCACCGTGCCGATCGCCTGCCGCTTGGACGCGCCGTCGACAAAGCTGCGGTCTATCTTCAACTCGGAGAACGGGATGCGCGCCAGCAGCTGCAGGTTGCTGCGTCCCGTGCCGTAGTCGTCGATGGCCAGGCCGAAGCCCTTCATGCGCAGTCGCAGCAGCCGTTCGAGGAAATGCGGGTCGGTGGTCAGCACCGCCGACTCTGTCATCTCGAAGGTGATGTAGTCGGCCATGATGCGATGGCGGTCCAGGCAGGCCGCGATCTGCTCCATGAACTGCGGATGCGCCAGCGTGCTCTGGTCCACATTGATGGAGAACGAAATGGGGATGCCCTGGTCGTGCAGGGTGCGGCAGGCCGCCACCGATTTTTCGATCATGCTCCAGTCGAGGAAATCGATGCGGCGGTTATCCTCCAGCGCCTGCATGAACGACGCCGGCCCAAGCACGCCATACAGCGGATGGCGCCAGCGCGCGAACATCTCCAGGCCCTTGACCTGCCCCGTCTCCAGCTCGATCTTGGGCTGGAAGTAGGGATCGAACTCGCGCATCTGCAAGCCCTGCCCCACTTCGGCGAAGGAGATGTGCGGCACCTGCTCGCGCGCGGCGGCGGCGCGCGCCTCCGAGGGCTGCAGGTAGTCGGCGATGAGCGATTCCAGCCGGCTGCCGATCACCGGCTTGCCGATCGCGCCCAGCATGTTGATGCCGTAGGCCGCCGCCATCGTCTCCACGGAAAACAGCACCGCGTTCGACTGCGCGCCCACCACCACCACGCCCACGCGCGACTTGGCCTCGGACAGGCGGCGTATCAGTTCCAGCGCATCCATGCCCGGCAGCGCCAGGTCGATGATGGCGATGTCCACCGCCGGCGTGATGCCGGCGCTGAAATGGCGCAGCGCCGTATGGCCGTCGGGCGCCTGCGTGATCCGGCCCACGCCCAGGTGCACCAGGATATCGGCCAGCGCGTGGCGTTGTACCTGATCCCCTTCGGCTACCAGAAAGTGCAACTGCGCGATATCCATCGGCGGCTCCAATAAGGCTATTACCCTTGATTCTGCCTGACTTGCTCGAAAAAGCATACTGCCGCGCATGCGGCCACGTTCAGCGACTCCACCTGGCCCAGGTGGGGAATCACCACCTGATGGGTCGCCATCGACAGCAGGTCGTCCGCCACGCCCTGCCCTTCGTGGCCAAACAGCCACGCCACCGGCTGGCGCAGGTCGACGTCGTACAGGCGCTGGGTGGCGTAGCCGCTGGTGGCCAGCGAGGTCACCTTGGAGGCCGCGACCAGCTGCGCCAGGTCGACGTTCTCGAAAATGTCGAGCACAAAGTGCGCGCCCATGGCCGCGCGCAGCACCTTGGGCGACCAGCAGAACGCCGATCCGGCGCTGCAGTACACCTGGGTGATGCCCGCCGCCGCCGCGCTGCGCAGGATGGAGCCGACGTTGCCGGGATCCTGCACGTTATCGAGCAGCACCGCCGACACGGCCAGCGGCTCGGTCACGGTGCGCTCCGGCGTCTCGATCATAAACATCACGCCGACGCCGTGTTCGACCTGGCTGACGGCGTTGTACAGCGCATCCGGCAATCCCAGCACGTGCGCGTGCTGGGCCTCCAGCTGGCCGACGATCTCCATCACTTCCGGGTTGTGCAGCGCGGTTTCGCTGACGATGCACTGCTCCGGCAGGCCGCGCAGCTGCAAATAGGCCTGGCACAGATGCACGCCGTCGAGCAGCGTGCGGCCGGACTTGCGGCGCGCCTGCGAACTGCCGGCCAGCTTGACCAGTTCCTTGTATTGCGCGTTGTCGCGCGAGATGATGGTCTTCATGCGGTTCCCCCGGCGCGCAGCGCGAATTCTTCCAATACCTTGCGCACCGGCGCGAACGAGCGGCGGTGCACCGGCGAGGCGCCGTGCTCGCGCAGGCGCTCCAGGTGCAGCGCGGTGCCGTAGCCCTTGTGCTGGTCGAAGCAGTACTGCGGATACTGCGCGTGCAGCGTCACCAGCGCGGCGTCGCGCGCGGTCTTGGCCAGGATCGAGGCGGCCGAGATGGCGTCGACCTTGTCGTCGCCGCCGATCACGGCGATGCTTTGGATCTTCATCACCGGGCAGCGGTTGCCGTCGATCAGGGCCAGCGTCGGCACGGTGCTCAGCGCCTCCACCGCGCGCCGCATCGCCAGCATCGACGCCTGCAGGATATTGAGCTTGTCGATTTCCTCTTCCGACGCCTCGGCGATCGCCCACGCCAGCGCGTTGGCCTTGATCAGCGGGGCGAGCATGTCCCGCTTGGCCTCGGTCAGCTTCTTGGAGTCGCGCAGGCCTTCGATCGGACGCGAGACGTCCAGGATCACGGCCGCCGCGTACACCGGGCCGGCCAGCGGGCCGCGGCCCGCCTCGTCGACGCCGCAAATGATTTCATCGGGCGAGTCGGGCAGGAAGTCGAACAGGCCGGGGGTTGGGTTTTTCACGTTGAGACTCTTAAGCTTTGATTACTTTTAGCACGGCGGCCGCGCTCTCCACCGCGCTGTTGCGCAGCAGGCTGTGATGCATGTCGGTGAAGCGTTCGACCAGCCGCAGGCGGTGCGGCGCGTCGCTCAGCTGCTTCCACATGGCCTCCGCCAGCGCCGCCGGATTGGCCGCGTTCTGCAGCAGCTCGGGCACCAGGAACTCGCGCGCCAGGATGTTCGGCAAGCCGATCCACGGCTGGTAGTTGAAGTGGCGCAGAATCTGCCATTCCAGCTCCGCCATCCGATAGGCTATCACCATCGGCTTCTTGAACAGCGCCACCTCCAGCGACGCCGTGCCCGACGCCACCAGCACCGCGTCCGCCGCCGCGATCGCGGTGTGCGACTGGCCGTCGAGCAGCTGCACCTCGACGTCCTGCAGGCCGGCCTGCGCCACCAGTTCGAGGAAGTACTTGCGCTGCCGTTCGCCCGCCATCGGCGCCACGAAACGCAGCGTGCGGTCGCGCTGCTTGAGCAGGCGCGCCGCGCCGATGAAGGCCACCGTGTTGTACTTGATCTCGGACATGCGGCTGCCCGGCATGATGGCCACCACGTTGGCGTCCTCCGGCATGTCCAGCGCGCGCCGCGCGCCCGCCACGTCCGGCGCCATCGGGATCAGCTCCGCCAGCGGATGGCCGACGTAACTCACCGGCACTCCGGCCTGGCGGTAGATCTCCTCTTCGAAGGGAAACACCACCAGCATGTGCGACACCGCCCGGATGATCTTCTTGATGCGTCCACCGCGCCAGGCCCAGATCTGCGGCCCGATGTAGTGGATAGTCGGAATCCCGGCCGCCTTGAGCTGCTCTTCCAGCCCGAGGTTAAAGCCCGGATAGTCGGCGCCGATGAAGGCCGCCGGCCGCTCGGCCAGCAGCTGGTCGCGCAGCTGGTTCTGGATGCCCTTGATCTCGCGGTAGCGCGGGATCACGGCCAGCAGGCCGCGCACGGTCAGCTTGTCCATCGGCCAGTGCGACTCGAAGCCCTGCGCGATCATGTGCTCGCCGCCGATGCCGTGGAAGCGCGCATCCGGCAGGTGCGGGCGCAGGCCGGACAACAGCCGCGCCGCCAGCAGGTCGCCCGACGGCTCGCCCGCCACCAGCGCCACCGACAACGGCGAAGGCGCGGCGGCCGTCAGGTCAGCGGACGATGCCACGGCTGGCGATGCTGAGGAATTCGCGCATGGAGCGGATCTGCTCCGCCGCCGCCGGCATCGCATCCTCTTCGGCCTGCAATGCGACCTTGGCCTCCTCCAGCGTCAGGCCGGAGCGGTAGATCAGCTTATACGCGGTGCGGATGCCGTTGATCTGCTCGCGCGTGAAGCCGCGCCGCTTCAGGCCCTCGATGTTGACGCCGTGCGCCTGCGCCGGATTGCCGTTCAACAGAACGAACGGCGGCACATCCTGCGTCAGCGAGGTGCTCATGCCGACGAAGGCGTGCGCGCCGATTTTGCAGAACTGGTGCACATTGGCGAAGCCGCTCATGATCACCCAGTCACCGATTTCGACATGGCCGGCGATCTGCGCGTTGTTCGAGAAGATGGTGTTGCTGCCGATCTGGCAGTCGTGCGCCAGGTGGACGTAGGCCGAGATCCAGTTGTCGTTGCCCAGCGAGGTCACGCCCTTGTCCTGCACCGTGCCGGTGTTGAAGGTGCAGAACTCGCGGATGGTGTTGCGGTCGCCGATGGTCAGGCGGGTCGGCTCGCCGTTCCACTTCTTGTCCTGCGGCGCGGCGCCGATCGACGAGAACTGGAAGAACTTGTTGTCGCTGCCGATGGTCGTGTTGCCCTCGATGACCACGTGCGGACCGACCACGGTGCGCGCGCCGATCACCACGTTCGGGCCGATCACCGAATACGGCCCCACCTCGACGGATTCGTCGAGCTGCGCCTTCGGGTCGACGATGGCGGTGGCGTGAATCTTGGCCATGATTACTTCCCGGCTGGCTGGCTGGCGTCGGCCGCGCTGCGGATGGTGCACATCAGTTCCGCCTCGACCGCGGTCTGGCCGTCGACCGTGCCGACCGCCTTGTACTTCCAGATGCCGCGCGCAACGCGCAGGATCTCGACGTTCATCACCAGCTGGTCGCCCGGCTCCACCGGACGCTTGAAGCGCGCGTTGTCGATGCCGACGAAGTACACCACCGAGTTCTCGTCCGGCTTGATGTCCATGGTCAGGAAGGACAGGATGGCGGCGGTCTGCGCCATCGCCTCGATCATCAGCACGCCCGGCATCACCGGCTTGTGCGGGAAGTGGCCGTTGAAGAATTCCTCGTTGACGGTGACGTTCTTGATCGCCGTGATGGTCTTGCCCGACTCCCAGTCCAGCACGCGGTCCACCAGCAGCATGGGATAGCGGTGCGGCAGGTACTGCTTGATGGCGTGGATATCCAGGCACTTCTTGGTGCAGGTGGATTCGGAGGTGACAGGGGTGGTTGTGGTCATGATTTTAGTTCTCGTCTTGATTCGTCAATGTTTTAATTGTTTTTTCCAGCGCGCGGATTTTATCGCGCATCGTCGACAGATTGCGGACGATGGCGGCCGATTTTTCCCATTCGCTGTTTTTGGCCAGCGGATAAAAGCCCGTGTACTGCCCCGGTTCCAGGATCGAGCGCGACACCATGCTGCCCGAGCCCACATGCACCTTGTCGGCGATGGTCAGATGGCCCAGCACCATGGCGGCGCCGCCGAAGGTGCAGTACTTGCCGATCTTCGCGCTGCCGGCCACGCCGACGCAGCCGGCCATCGCCGTGTGCGCGCCGATATGGCAGTTGTGGCCGATCTGGATCTGGTTGTCCAGCTTCACGCCGTCCTCCAGGATCGTGTCGGCCAAGGCGCCACGGTCGATGGTGGTGTTGGCGCCGATGTCCACATCGTCGCCGATCACCACCCGCCCGGTTTGCGGAATCTTGATGTAGACGCCGCCCTCGTTGGCGAATCCGAAGCCGTCGGTGCCGATCACGGCGCCCGAATGGATGATGCCGCGCTTGCCGATCACGCAGCGCGCCTGGAAGGTCACGTTGGCGAACAAATGCGTGTCCTCGCCGATGACCGCGTCGCGGCCGATGTAGCAGCCGGCGTCGATCACCGCGCCCGCGCCGATCGTGGCGCCGCTCTCGATCACCACGCGCGCGCCCACGTGGGCGCTGGCGTCGATGCGGGCGTCGTCCGCCACCACCGCGCTGGCGTGCACGCCGGGCGCCGGCACGATGGCCGTCAACGATTCGAAATACTGCGCCGCGCGGGCGAAATACACGTACGGATTATTGGTGACGATGCGCGCGCCGCCATAGCCGGCGGCGATAAAAGCGTCATCGGCGGCCGACACGATCAGTGCCGCCGCCTGGCTTTGCAGCGCTTGCGCGCGCAGTTTGCTATTGCTGAGAAAGCTGATGTGCGAAACGCCGGCGTCCGTCAGTGGCGCGATCCCGGTCACTTCCAGGTTCGCGTCCCCCACCAACTGCCCGCCGAGGCGTTCGACCAATTCCCCTAGTCGAGTGCCCATCGGGTGATCCAATCTTGATGTGTTTTACTTGTCTTTGTCCAGCGCGGCCAGCACTTTGTCGGTGATGTCGATGCGCGGGCTGGCCCAGACCGCATCCTGCAGCACGATGTCGAAGCCTTCCACCGCCGCCATCTGCTTGATGATCTTGGTGGCTTTTTCCGAGATCGCCTGGCGTTCCTCGTTGGTGCGCTGGTTCAGGTCCTCGCGGAACTCGCGCTGGCGGCGCTGGTATTCCTTATCCAGCTCGAACACGTCGCGCTGGCGCTTGACGCGGTCGGTCTCGGCCAGCGTCGGCGCATCCTTCTCCAGCTTTTCCGACGCCGCCTTCAGGCGCGCGGCCATATCCTGCATGGCTTTCTCGCGGCTCTTGAACTCCTCCTGCAGCTTTTCGCCGGCCAGCTTGGCCAGCTTGGACTCGTTGTAGATGCGCTCAGGACTGAGCCAGGCGATGCGCGAGGCCGAGGTCTGGGCCTGCACCGGCGCCAATGCACACCAGCCCAGTGCAAGCACGGCGAGGGATTTGGTCAGGGTAGCGGACACAGTCTTCAACTTATTTCTCCGAGGTAAATATCAATACTCAATGGCATCAGGCCCGCCTTAGAAGCCGGTACCCATCTGGAACTGGAAGCGTTCCAGGCGGTCGCCCGGCTTGGCGTTCAAAGGCTTAGCATAACTCAACTTGAGTGGGCCGACCGGCGAAATCCAGCTGATGCCCAGGCCGGACGAGTAGCGCAGCTCGGAAGCGCGCATCTTCTGGCCTTCCTGGTAGACCTGGCCGGTGTCGAGGAAACCGAACCAGCGCAGGCTGCGGTCCTGGCCCGAGCCGGGGAACGGCAGCTGCAGTTCGGCGGTGCCGAGCAGGCGCGAGGCGCCGCCCAGCGCGTCGCCGTACACCTGGTCGACCGCGCCCAGCGAGGAGCTCAGGTAGCCGCGCACCGAACCGATGCCGCCGCCGTAGAAGTTCTTGAAGACCGGGTAGCTGCTGTCGCGCAGACCGTGGCCGTAGTCGATCTCGCCCTTCAGCGCCAGCGTGACCTTGGAGAACAGCGGCTTGTACCACTGCTGCTCGTACACCGCGCGGTAGTACTTCTGGCGGCCGATCAGGTCCAGCTCCAGGTTGGCGCGCTGGTAGCGGCCCACGGTCGGCGTCAGCGCCGAATCGCGGCTGTCGCGCGCCCACGCCGCCGTCAGCGGCACGGCGTTGGTGGTGGCGGTGCCGATGCCGTTGGTGTTGCCGGTGATGGTGGTGACGTAGTCCTTGAAGCGCACCGGCGAGGTGGCGTCGGTGGTGATGCGCGAACGCTCCAGGCCCACGCCGAAGAACACCGTGTCCACTTCCGAGAACGGCACGCCGTAGCTGATGCGGCCACCCTGTTGGCGGATGGTGTAGCTGCCGATGTTGAGCGCCGGCGGCTGCTGCGTGCGCAGGTACACTTCGTACGAGCGCGATACGCCGTCGTCGGTGTAGTAAGGGTCGGTCTGCGAGAACGACAGCGTGCGGCTGTACTTCGAGGTGTTGAACTCGATGCCGACGGTGGTGCCCGAACCGGCGAAGTTGGCCTGCTGGATCGCCGCCTGGAAGGTGAACTTCTCGGACTGCGAGAACGCACCGCCGATCTGGAAGTTGCCGGTCGGGCGTTCGACCACGGTCAGGTTGACGTCCACCTGGTCGGAGGTGCCCTGCGCTTCCGGCGTGTCGATGGTCACGTCCTTGAAGTAGCCCAGGCGGTCGACGCGGTCGCGCGAATACTTGATCTTGTTGGCGTCGTACCACGACGACTCAAACTGGCGGAACTCGCGGCGGATCACTTCGTCGCGGGTGGTGGTGTTGCCGGCGATGTTCATGTGGCGCACGTAGGCGCGCTTGCCCGGATCGATGAAGAAGGTGAACGCCACTTCGCGCTTCGCCTGGTCGATCTCCGGATTGGCGTTGACGTTGGCGAAGGCGTAGCCGAAGGTGCCCAGGCGGTCCGAGATCAGCTTGTTGGTGGCGGTCAGGCGCTCGCCCGAATAGGTTTCGCCCGGACGCAGCAGCACCAGCGAACGCAGTTCCTCTTCGCGGCCGAAGGTCTCGCCCTCGAACTTGATGCCGGAGACCTTGTACTTCTCGCCCTCGGTGATGTTGATCGTGATGTAGATGTCCTTCTTGTCCGGCGTGATCGACACCTGGGTCGAGTCGATCTGCATCTCGATGTAGCCGCGGTTCAGGTAGTAGGACTTGAGCGACTCGATGTCGCCGGTCAGCTTGGTCTTGGAATACTGGTCGGCCTTGGTGTACCAGCTGAACCAGCCGCCGGTGTTGAGCGCCAGTTGATCCTTCAGTTCCTTATCCGAGAAGACCTTGTTGCCGACGATGTTGATCTGCTTGATCTTGGCGATCTCGCCCTCGTCCACCGCGAAGGTGACGTTGACGCGGTTACGCTCGATCGGCGTGACGGTGGTGACGATCTTCACGCCGTACAGGCCGTGCGACAGGTACTGGCGCTTGAGTTCCTGCTCGGCGCGGTCGACCGAAGCCTTCTCGAAGGTCTTGGTCTCGCCGACGCCGATGTCCTTCAGCGCCTTGACCAGCGTGTCTTTTTCAAATTCCTTGGTGCCGGTGAACTCCACCTTGGCGATGGCCGGGCGTTCCTCGACCAGCACCACCAGCACATTGCCGTCCGCTTCGAGCTTGACGTCCTTGAAGAAGCCGGTGGCGTACAGCGCCTTGATGGCGGTGATCGATTTGTCGTCGTTGAAGGTCTCGCCCACACGTACCGGCAGGTAGCTGAAGACCGTACCGGCTTCCGTACGCTGGATCCCTTCGACGCGGATATCTTTGATGACGAAGGGCTCGATGGCCATGGCACTGCCGGCGCACAGCGCCAGGACAGCGGCGCCGATCAGGCTGCGGCGAAAGGAAGATGAAGTAATACGGTCAGAATATAATTTCATTGGGGTTATTCAATGGCTAAATCAACGAACTACTCATATACAAAGCGAACCTGCTACAGCAGCCGCGCGACGTCGTTAAACACCGCCAGCAGCATCAGCGTCAGCAACAAGCCTATGCCAAGGCGCTGAGCAATCTCTCCAAAACGCTCCGGCACAGAACGCCCAGTTAAAACTTCCAGCGAATAATACAGCAAATGCCCCCCATCTAGAACCGGAATCGGTAGCAAATTCATCACCCCCAAACTGATGCTGATGAAGGCGATGAAGCTCAGATAGCTGGCCGCGCCCATGCGCGCGGTCTGCCCGGCGTAATCGGCGATGGTGATCGGGCCGGTGACGTTCTTCAGCGAGACCTCGCCGGTGATCATTTTGCCGATCATCTTGACCGACATGACGCTGGTGTCCCAGACCCGCGCCACCGCCTTGCCGACGGCCGCAAGCGGGGACGATGGCACGGTGATCATATCCGGCTGCAGCGCGATGTAAGCGCCGATCTTACCTACTGTTACAGTTCCCTTACCGGTCTTTGCCTGCTCGGCCCGGGGCACCATGGCCAGCACCAGCTGCTGGCCGGCGCGGCGCACCGCCACCCGCACCGTCTTGCCGGCGGCGTTGCCGATCGTCTCGATGAAGGCGATGCCGTCGGCCACCGGCACGCCGTCCACCGACAGCAGCAGGTCGCCCTTCTGCAGGCCGCCGTGCGCGGCGGGACTGGCGGCGATCACTTCCGCCACCACCGGCGCCGGACGGGCCACGCCCAGACCCAGCTTGCCCGGCACGTCGCCGTCCAGGTCCTGCGCCGCCAGCACGGCGGCCGGCAGCACGAAGCTGAAGCGGCCCTGCCCCGCGCGTTCGACCGCGATGCGGGCCTCGGTCTTGTCGATGGCGGCCTGCATCAGGTTCCAGCGCAGCTCCGACCAGACGGCCACCGGCTGCTCGTTGACGGCGGTGACCACGTCGCCGCTGCGCAAGCCTGCGCTCCAGGCGGCCGATGGCGCGGCGGCGGTCGCCGTCTCGGTGGCGCGCACGTTGATCTTGCTGGTCGGCTCTTCCACGCCGTGCAGGTACAGGCCCGCATACAGCAGGATCGCCAGCAGGAAGTTGGCCAGCGGGCCGGCGGCCACGATGGCGATGCGCTTCCAGACGTTCTGGCGCGTGAACTCGCGCTTCAGGTCTTCGGCCGGCAGGTCGCCCAGGTCGCCCTCGCGGGCGTCGAGCATTTTCACGTAGCCGCCCAGCGGCAGCGCCGATACCGCCCATTCGGTCTGGTCGCGGCCGAATCGGCGCGACCACACCACCTTGCCCATGCCAACCGAGAAGCGCAGCACCTTCACCCCGCACCAGCGCGCCACCAGATAGTGCCCCAGTTCGTGGAAGATGATCAGGGAGCCCAGGCAAACGGCGAAGGCCAGCGCGGTTTGGAGGAAGTTCATTTTGCCAGTCCGGCGATATAGGTTTCAGCGGCGGCGCGGGCGGCGGCATCCTGCGCCATCACGGCGGCGATGCTGTCGGCGGCGCCGTGCGGCAGCGCCTCCATCACGTGCGCGATCACGCGGTCGATCTGGCGGAAGCCGATCTTCAGGTCGAGGAAGGCTTGCACCGCGATCTCGTTGGCCGCGTTCAGCAGCGCCGGCGCGGTGCCGCCGGCCTTGAGCGCGTCGAAGGCCAGCGCCAGACAGGGGAAGCGATTGAAGTCGGGACGCTCGAACCGCAGCGTGGCGATCTGCGTCAGGTCGAGCTGCGCCACGCCCGAGGCGATGCGCTCCGGGTAGGCCAGCGCGTGGGCGATCGGCGTACGCATGTCGGGGTTGCCCAGCTGCGCCAGCACGGAACCGTCCATGTACGACACCATCGAATGGATCACCGATTGCGGATGGATGACGACCTCGATGCGCTCGGCCGGCGCGCCGAACAGCCAGTGCGCCTCGATCACTTCCAGGCCCTTGTTCATCATCGTGGCCGAATCGACCGAGATCTTGCGGCCCATCGACCAGTTGGGGTGCTTGCAGGCCTGCTCCGGCGTCACCGCATCCAGCGTGGCGACGTCGCGCGTCAGGAACGGGCCGCCGGAAGCGGTCAGCAGGATCTTGGCGATACCGGCCGCCTCGTCGCGCACCGCCGGCATGCGGCCGCCGAACTGCGGCATGCACTGGAAGATCGCATTGTGTTCACTGTCGATCGGCAGCAGCACCGCGCCGGCCTGCCGGGCGGCGTCGATGAACAGCTGGCCGGACATCACCAGCGCCTCCTTGTTGGCCAGCAGGACCTTCTTGCCGGCGCGGGCCGCGGCCAGCGTCGGCGCCAGGCCGGCCGCGCCAACGATGGCGGCCATCACGCTGTCGACTTCGGGCGCGCTGGCGATGCTGCACAGGGCGGCCTCGCCATATTCCACTTCGGTGTTGACGCCGGCGGCGCGCAGCAGTGCGCTCAGTTGACTGGCGCCGGCCGCCGTGCCGACCACCGCGCGCGCGGGACGGAACTGGATGCACTGGGCCGCCAGCTCCTCGACGCGGCTATGCGCCGACAGCGCGTAGACGCCGTAGCGCTCGGGATGGCGGGCCAGCACGTCCAGCGTGGACACGCCGATCGAACCGGTGGCGCCAAGGATGGTGATGCGTTGCATAGTCAATTCTTTCAGAACCAGGAGCCGATCAGCGCGGCCAGCGGCAGGACCGGGATCAAGGCGTCAATACGGTCAAGCACGCCGCCGTGGCCCGGCAGCAGGTTGCTGCTGTCCTTGATCGCGGCGCGGCGCTTGAGTTGGGATTCGAACAGGTCGCCGATCACCGACGCGGCGACGATCAGCAGCAGCACCAGCAAGGCCAGCGGCCAGCCGAAGCGCGCCTGCAATTGGACGGCGAAGGTGTCGCGCAGCCACGGCTGGCCGGCGGCCAGCAGCACGCTCGCCGACGAGATCGCCAGCACGGCGATGCCGCCGCCGATGGCGCCCTCCCACGACTTACCCGGCGAGATGGACGGCGCCAGCTTGCGCTTGCCGAAGGCCTTGCCGGAGAAGTAGGCGCCGATGTCGGCGATCCACACCAGCACCATCACCGACAGCAAATACAGCGCGGAGTGCTGGTACAGGCCGACGATGGCGAAGAAGCAGGCGAAGATGGCGAAGCTGAACGTGATCGCCAGCGACCAGTTGGCCGCGCCGGCCAGCGGCGGCAGGCCCAGGCCCAGCGACGGCGCATAGCGGATCAGCCACAGCAGGCAGGCCGCGCCGTACAGCGCGGTCAACGCGCCCGGCTTGCCCGAGTGCTGCAGCAGGAACACGAACAGCACGGCGCCGGCGATGCCGACCACGCGCGCGCGCATGGCGGACAGGCCGAACAGGCGGGCGGCCTCCCACATCGCGGCGCCCAGGAAGAGCGTGGCGACGACGGCAAACGCTGGGAAGTAGTTGAAGAACAGGACCGGCAGCAGCACCGCCAGCAAGACCACAGCGGTAATAATCCTCGTTTTCAGCATCAGCTTTTCTTTTCTGCCAGTTGCGCGCCGGTGCGGCCGAAGCGCCGCTCCCGGTGCTGGTAGGAGGCGATCGCCTCGTCGAGGCTCTCGATCGAAAAATCGGGCCAGTAGGTGTCGGTGAAGAACAGCTCGGTGTAGGCGAGCTGCCACAGCAGGAAATTGGAGATGCGCTGCTCGCCGCCGGTGCGGATGAACAGGTCGGGCTCGGGCGCGTAGGCCATCGCCAGGTGCGGCGCCAGCTGCTCTTCCGTGAAGTTGGCGGCGCCGGGATGGGCGGCCACCATCTGGCCGACCGCCTGCATGATGTCCCAGCGGCCGCCGTAGTTGGCGCACACGGTCACGGTCATGCGGGTGTTGTTGGCGGTCTTGCGCTCGGCGCTGGCGATCATGCCTTGCAGCTTCTCGTCGAAGCGCGACAGGTCGCCGACCACCTTGAGGCGGATGTTGTTGGCGTGCAGCTTGGAGACTTCGCGGTCGAGCGCCGTCACGAACAGGCGCATCAGCAGGGACACTTCCTCTTCCGGGCGGCGCCAGTTTTCGGAACTGAAGGCGAACAGGGTCAGGTACTCGACGCCGCGGCGGGCGCAGGCCTCGACCACGGTGCGCACCGCGTCCACGCCCTTGACGTGGCCCGCCACGCGCGGCAGGTAGCGCTTGGTCGCCCAGCGGCCGTTGCCATCCATGATGATCGCGACATGGCGCGGCACGGACGGCGCGTCTGGAACCTCAGTAGTCGAACTCGTATATTTCATGAAAACTTTGGTGCCAAAGTGTAAAGTATTGCAGGTGTGGCGCAAAAAAACAAGACGCCAGAGCGCCCCTCGGACGAGTCCGCGGGCCGGCTGCTGGCGTCCGCGGGTGTTAAACCGTCAGAACTTCTTTTTCCTTCTCGGCGACCATCTTGTCGATGTCGACGATGAACTTGTCGGTCAGCTTCTGCACTTCGTCGGTGCCGCGGCGCTCGTCGTCTTCCGAGATCGCCTTGTCCTTGACCAGCTTCTTCATGCCTTCATTGGCGTCGCGGCGGATGTTGCGGACGGCGATCTTCGCGTCTTCCGCTTCGCTCTTGACCAGCTTGACCATTTCCTTGCGGCGTTCCTCGGTCAGCGGCGGGGTCGGCACGCGGATCATGTCGCCCTGCGCCGACGGGTTCAGGCCCAGGTCGGCGTCGCGGATGGCCTTCTCGATGGTCGCGGCCATCTTCTTCTCGAACGGCTGCACACCGATGGTGCGGGCGTCGATCAGGGTCACGTTGGCGACCTGGGTCAGCGCGGTCGGCGAACCGTAGTACTCGACCTGCACGTGGTCCAGGATGCCGGTGTGGGCGCGGCCGGTGCGAACCTTGGCCAGATCGGCGCGCAAGGTTTCCAGCGATTTGATCATGCGTTCTTGCGCACTCTTTTTAACGTCAGCTACGGACATTGCTGCTCTCCTGTAATCGGGATATGTTTAAACGTGAACCAGTGTACCCTCATCCTCGCCCATGATGACACGCATCAGCGCGCCCGGCTTGGTGATGGAAAACACTTTGATCGGCAGTTTCTGGTCGCGGCACAGCGCGAAGGCGGTGGCGTCCATGACTTGCAGATGCTTGGCGATGGCTTCGTCGAAGGTGATGGAGCTGTACAGCGTGGCGTTCGGGTCTTTCTTCGGATCGGCGGTGTACACACCGTCGACCTTGGTGGCCTTGAGCACGATCTCCGCGCTCATCTCCGAGCCGCGCAATGCCGCCGCGGTGTCGGTGGTGAAGAACGGGTTGCCGGTGCCGGCCGCGAACACCACGACCTTGCCTTCTTCCAGATACTGCAAGGCTTTCGGGCGCACATACGGCTCGACCACCTGTTCGATGCCGATCGCCGACATCACGCGGGCGGTGATGCCGACATGGCGCATCGCGTCGGCCAGCGCCAGCGCGTTCATGACGGTGGCCAGCATGCCCATGTAGTCGGCGGTGGCGCGGTCCATGCCTTGCGCACCGGGGGCGACGCCACGGAAGATGTTGCCGCCGCCAATGACGATCGCCAGTTCCACGCCCAGTTTCGCGACCTCTGCCACATCGGCGACCATCCGTTCGATCGTGCCGCGGTTGATGCCGTAAGGATCATCGCCCATCAGGGCTTCGCCGGACAATTTGAGGAGGACGCGCTTGTAGGCTGGTTTTGACATGAGACGAGGCTCCTAAGTTGGGTTTATTCGGGTAAGGCTGCCGGCGCCTATGATACCTTGGTCGACGCCGGGAACGACTGAATGACTACGGGTGCTGCGGGTAAAACTTTGGTCAGGCTAAAAAAACGGGCCTCTCGGCCCGTTTTCTTTGGTATTACGCTCCTTTGGAAGCAGCCATCTGTGCGGCCACCTCTGCGGCGAAGTCGTCCACTTTCTTCTCGATGCCCTCGCCCACCACGTACATGGTGAAGGCCTTGACGGTGGTGGCTTTCTCTTTCAGCATCTGCTCGATCGATTGCTTGTCGTTCTTCACGAAAGCCTGGTTCAGCAGCGACACTTCTTTCAGGAACTTCTGTACCGAGCCTTCCAGGCGCTTGGCCAGGATTTCCGGCGATTGCGCTGGCTTGCCCTCGGCGGCGGCCTTGGCTGCGTCTTCTTCAGCTTTCAGTTTTGCAACCGAACGCTCTTTTTCGATCAGTTCCGCCGGAACCTGTTCCGACGACAGCGACACCGGCTTCATCGCGGCGATGTGCATGGCCACGTCTTTACCCACTTGCTCGTCGGCGCCTTCGAAGTCGACGATCACGCCGATGCGCGAGCCGTGCAGGTAGGAAGCCAGCTTGCCGGTGGTTTCGAAACGCTGGAAGCGGCGGATCGACATGTTTTCGCCGATTTTGCCGATCAGTGCTGCGCGCACTTCGTCCAGGGTCTTGCCGTCCAGCGGCAGCGCCAGCAGGGCTGCAACGTCGGCTGGGTTGTGCTCGACAACCAGGCGTGCTGCGTTGTTGGCCAGGGCCAGGAAGTCGTCGTTCTTGGCGACGAAGTCGGTTTCGGAGTTGACTTCAACCAGCGCGCCTACGCCGCCGGCGATGAAGGTTGCAACAACGCCTTCGGCGGTGATGCGTGCCGAGGCTTTCGATGCCTTGCCGCCCAGCTTGACGCGCAGGATCTCTTCCGCACGACCCATGTCGCCTTCGGCTTCGGTCAGTGCCTTTTTGCATTCCATCATAGGCGCGTCAGTCTTCGCGCGCAGTTCGCCTACCATTGCTGCAGTAATAGCTGCCATGTGATTCTCCTGTATTCGGTGTTCGGGTGGGATGGTGAGCGCAGCTCTAACCATTTACGTTAAAAAAAAGGGGGAGCTGTTGGCCACCCCTTTTTCCTTACAGCTTGTTGCGAACGATTAAGCCTGTTCGGAAACTTCGACGAATTCGTCGCCAGCTGCAGCTTTAACCATTTCAACTACTTCGTTACCGGCAGCAGCACGGCCTTCCAGGATCGCATCTGCGACGCCGCGGGCGTACAGAGTGATGGCTTTCGACGAGTCGTCGTTGCCTGGAATGACGAACTGAACGCCTTCTGGCGAGTGGTTGGTATCGACCACGCCGATAACTGGGATGCCCAGTTTTGCGGCTTCGGTGATGGCGCCTTTATGGTAGCCAACGTCAACGACGAAGATTGCGTCAGGAACGCCGCCCATGTCCTTGATGCCGCCGATCGATTTTTGCAGCTTGATCATTTCGCGTTGGAACATCAGCGCTTCTTTTTTCGACAGCTTCTCAACCGAACCGTCTTCGATCGAGGCTTCCATGTCTTTCAGGCGCTTGATCGAGGTCTTGATGGTCTTGAAGTTGGTCAGCATGCCGCCCAGCCAACGCTGGTCGACGAAAGGAACGCCTGCGCGTGCCGCTTCAGCAGCGATGATCTCGCGGGCTTGACGCTTGGTGCCGACCATCAGGATGGTGCCACGGTTCGAAGCGACCTGTTTCACGTGCTTCATCGCTTCTTGATACATACCCATCGTCTTTTCCAAGTTGATGATATGGATCTTGTTGCGGTGACCGAAGATGAACGGAGCCATCTTTGGGTTCCAGAAACGGGTTTGGTGACCGAAGTGGACACCGGCTTCCAGCATTTCGCGCATAGTTACGGACATATTAAACTCCAGGGTTGGGTCTGGAATCCGATCAGTCACCATAGAGGCACCCTTGTCGACCGGATTCGCGTTTATTAATAGAAATTAACAACTTGATTTTGCAACATTGCTCAAACCGAATTCAAGCAACCCGAGATTCTACCCTGAAAACAGCCACTTAGGCAAGCACCGCACACCGCCAACCAGCCGACGCCCCAACCTGGTGCGCCGCCCCGAATTTTCGCACCCAATTGTTGCGCATCAAATAAAAAGTTATTTTTTTAGGCATGAGTAGCGATTTTGTAATACCATTGCGTAAATTAAAATTACATCTCAACAATAGATATTGATTTGCAAGACACAAATCCTTGGTAAAGGCACAACCTTATGTCCATCCTGTTAGCCATGACGCTTGCTGCAGCCTCCACTGTCCAGCCCAGCTGTTCCTGGGATCATCCGGGCGTCAATCCCTACACCGGCAAGACCTCGGCCGCGATCGACCGCTACACCGATATCCCGGACGCCGTGCGCAGCACGCTCAAGCGCCGCATGGAGGAAGGTCAGTCCGACGACAAGGTCACCATCACCCGTGACGGCATCGCCGGCAAGAACCAGTACGACCCGACCATCCGCGACATGCACTTCGGCGCCGCCTCGGTGTGCACCACCGTCACCCGCGGCAAATGGAGCCCGCAGCGCCAGGAGCCGGGCGCGGTCTACTGCGTCGGCGAGCACTGCATCCTGGTGCCGAAAATCTGCGGCAACGTCAGCCGCATCACCCGCAAGCCGGACACGGTCGCCAAGGCGCCGGTCGCGCCGCCTCCGGTCGCCAAACTGGGCAACAAGGTGGGCAACAAGGACCTGGGCTTGGTCGATGCCGAGCCCGTCGAGCCGGAAGAAGCGGAACCGGCGGATCGCACCAGCCAGCAACGCCAGGCCGCCCTGGACGCCTTCAAGCAAATCAATCCGCCGGGCGTCGAAGAATTCAACCTGCCGGAGAAGTTTGAATTCGAGACCGACCCAGACGGCAATCTGGTGGTGATCGACCCGCATCCGCTGACGCCCTTCCTGCCGCACGGCGGCGACGACGGCATCTCGCCCGGCCCCAGCGCCGTGCCGGAAGCCGACACCTGGGCCATGCTGCTGGCCGGCCTGGGCATCCTGGGCGTGGCCGCGCGCCGCCGCCAGCGCCGCCAGCCGGGCTGAGTCCCCCGCACCCGGCTGTGGCGCCCGCGCGCCACAGCGGGCACCATCCTTGCATTCCCGAGCGGGGCCGCCCCGCGTCGTTTATAATTTCAACATATTTGCACGCCGCGAGCCGATCCGATCCGCTCGCCGCCTGCGTTTTTACCGTTTACTTTGCTGATTGCGATCCACTATGTCTATTTCCATTAAATCCGCCGAAGATATCGCCGGCATGCGCGTGGCCGGCCGCTTGGGCTCCGAAGTGCTGGACTACATCACGCCCTTCGTCAAGGCCGGCGTGACCACCGGCGAACTGGATCGCCTCTGCCACGAATACATGGTCAACGTGCAGGGCACCATCCCGGCGCCGCTGAACTACTGCCCGCCCGGCTACACGCCCTACCCCAAGGCCATCTGCACCTCGGTCAACGACGTCATCTGCCACGGCATCCCCGGCGACAAGGTGCTCAAGAACGGCGACGTGGTCAACCTCGACATCACCGTCATCAAGAACGGCTACCACGGCGACAACAGCCGCATGTTCTTCATCGGCGAACCGTCGATCCTGGCCAAGCGCCTGTCCGACATCACCTACGAGTGCATGTGGCTGGGCATTTCCAAGGTCAAGCCGGGCGCCCACCTGGGCGACATCGGCCACGTGATCCAGCAGCACGCGGAAAAAGCCGGCTACAGCGTGGTGCGCGAGTTCTGCGGCCACGGCATCGGCAAGATCTTCCACGAGGAACCGCAGGTGCTGCACTACGGCCGCCCCGGCACGCTCGACGAGCTGCAGCCGGGCATGATCTTCACCATCGAGCCGATGATCAACGCCGGCAAGCGCGAGATCCGCGAAATGGGCGACGGCTGGACCATCAAAACCAAGGACCGCAGCCTGTCGGCCCAGTGGGAACACACCATCCTGGTCACCGAGACCGGCTACGAGGTGCTGACGCTGTCGGCCGGCAGCCCGCCGCCGCCGGCGTTTATCGCCAACGCCGCTGCCGTCGCGGCATAGGTACGGGATGCCAGCCGCGGCGATGAAGAAGGAACTGCGCGAACAACTCAAGCGTCAGCTGAAGGCCGACCGCCAGGTCGTCATCGCCGGCTTCCAGGCGGACGGCATGCCGGAGAAGCTGCTGCGCAGCCTGCGCCAGAGCGTGGACGCGGTGCTGACCACGGCCTGGCACGAAGCCCGGCTGCCGGCCAACACGGCGCTGGTCGGCGTGGGCGGCTACGGCCGCGGCGAGCTGTTCCCCTATTCCGACGTCGACCTGCTGATCCTGCTGGAGCGCGCCCCCGACGCCGACACCACCGCCAAGCTGGAGGAGCTGGTGCAACTGCTGTGGGACCTGGGCCTGGAGATCGGCCACAGCATCCGCACCGTGGACGAGTGCCTGAGCGAATCGGCGGCCGACATCACCGTGCAGACCAGCCTGCTGGAAGCGCGCCTGATCGTCGGCGACGAGCCGCTGTTCCAGCAACTGCAGCAGCGCTACCAGGCGGCGATGGACCCGCGCGCCTTCTACCACGCCAAGGTGCTGGAGATGCGCCAGCGCCATGCCAAGTACGAGGACACCGCCTTCAGCCTGGAGCCGAACTGCAAGGAAAGCCCGGGCGGCCTGCGCGACCTGCAGGTGATCCTGTGGATGGTCAAGGCCGCCGGCCTGGCGAGCTCGTGGCGCACCCTGGCCACCAGCGGCCTGATCACGCAGACCGAGGCCAAGCAGCTGATGGAGAAGGAGCGTGCCTTCAAGGACATCCGCGTGCGCCTGCACCTGCACGCCGGCCGCCGCGAGGACCGGCTGGTGTTCGACGTCCAGACCGCCATCGCCGAATCGCTGGGCCTGCAGGCCACCGGCAGCGGCGTCAACATGCGCCGCGCCAGCGAGTACCTGATGCAGCGCTACTACTGGGCCGCCAAGACCGTCACGCAGCTGAACACCATCCTGCTGCAGAACATCGAGGAGCGGCTGTTCCCCAAGTCGGGCGAGGCGGTACGCATCAACGAACGCTTCAACGACGTCAACGGCCTGATCGACATCAGCGACGACGACACCTTCGCCACCACGCCGTCGGCGATGCTGGAGATCTTCGTGCTGATGACCGAGCGCCCCTCGCTGCAAGGGATGACCTCGCGCACCATGCGCGCGCTGTGGCACGAGCGCTTCAAGATCGACGCCGCCTTCCGCGCCGATCCGGTCAACCGCGCGCTGTTCCTGCGCATCATGCAGGCGCCGGTGGGCATCATCCACGCGCTGCGCCGCATGAACGACCTGTCCATCCTGGGCCGCTACCTGCCCAACTTCCGCAAGATCGTCGGCCAGATGCAGCACGACCTGTTCCACGTCTACACGGTGGACCAGCACATCCTGATGGTGGTGCGTAACATGCGCCGCTTCACGATGGCCGAGCACGCGCACGAATACCCGTTCTGCAGCCAACTGATGGCCAACTTCCCGCAGCCGTGGCTGCTGTACCTGGGCGCGCTGTTCCACGACATCGCCAAGGGCCGCGGCGGCGACCACTCCAAGCTGGGCACGGTCGACGCCGAGCAGTTCTGCGTCGAGCACGGCCTGAGCGCCGAGGACACCGAGTTGGTGGTGTTCCTGGTCGAGAACCACCTGACCATGTCGCAGGTGGCGCAGAAGCAGGACCTGTCGGACCCGGACGTCATCGCCGCCTTCGCCAAAGTGGTCAAGGACGAGCGCCACCTGACCGCGCTGTACCTGCTGACGGTGGCCGACATCCGCGGCACCAGCCCCAAGGTGTGGAACGCGTGGAAGGCCAAGCTGCTCGAAGACCTGTACCGCATCACGCTGCGCGTGCTGGGCGGCGAGCCGCACAGCGCCGACCACGAACTGAAGAACCGCCAGCAGGAGGCGCTGGCCACCTTGCGCCTGTACGGCCTGCCGCCGGACGCGCACGAGCCGTTCTGGAAGCAGCTCGACGTCGCCTACTTCCTGCGCCACGACGCCTCCGACATCGCCTGGCAGACGCGCGCGCTGTACGACCGCTTCACCAGCGACCGGCCGGTGGTCAAGTGCCGCCTGGCGCCAATTGGAGAGGGCTTGCAGATCGCGGTCTACATCAAGGACCAGCCGGACCTGTTCGCGCGCATCTGCAGCTACTTCGACCGCAAGAACTTCAGCATCCTGGACGCCAAGATCCACACCACGCGCCACGGCTACGCGCTCGACACCTTCCTGGTGACCGAGCAGAACTTCGCCAAGAGCTACCGCGACATCATCAGCCTGATCGAGCACGAGCTGTGCGCGCTACTGACCAACCCGGAACCGCTGCCGGCGCCGGGCAAGGGCCGGCTGTCGCGGCTGTCGCGCACCTTCCCGATCCAGCCGACGGTGGACCTGCGCCCGGACGAGCGCGGCCAGTACTACCTGCTGTCGGTGGCCGCCAACGACCGCACCGGCCTGCTGTACTCGATCGCCAACGTGCTCACCAAGTACAAGATCAACCTGCACACCGCCAAGGTGATGACGCTGGGCGAGCGCGTGGAGGACGTGTTCCTCATCGACGGCGCCACACTCAACAACGCCCGCAGCCAGATCCAGCTCGAAACCGACCTGCTGGACGCGATCAAGGTATAAACTTAGCTTCACCTTTCATAGAAAACGCATCATGTCCGAAGAATTATTACGCCTGTCCAAACGCATGTCCGAACTGGGCCTGTGCTCGCGCCGTGAGGCCGACGAGTGGATAGCGCGCGGCTGGGTACGGGTGGACGGCCAGGTCGTCTCCGAACTCGGCACCAAGATCTACCCGAGCCAGCGCGTCACGGTCGAGCGCCAGGCCGCCGCCGAGCAGTCCAAGCGCGTGACCGTGCTGATCAACAAGCCGATGGGCTACGTCAGCGGCCAGGCCGAGGACGGCTACCAGCCGGCCGTGGTGCTGGTCAAGCCGGAGAACCGCTGGCCGGACGATCCGTCGCCGGAGATCTTCCACCCCACCCAGCTGCGCTCGCTGGTGCCGGCCGGCCGCCTGGACATCGACTCGGTCGGCCTGCTGGTGCTGACCCAGGACGGCCGCGTGGCCAAGCACCTGATCGGCGAAACCACCGACGTCGACAAGGAATACCTGGTGCGGGTCGAATACACCAAACCGGGCAAGCTGCCCGATAGCGACCTGAAAAAACTCAACCACGGCCTGTGGATGGACGGCAAGCCGCTGCTGCCGGCCAAGGTGCGCTGGCAGAACGACGACCAGCTCAGCTTCACGCTGCGCGAAGGCAAGAAACGCCAGATCCGCCGCATGTGCGACATGGTCGGCCTCAAGGTAGTCGGTTTGAAACGTGTACGTATCGGCAAGGTCAAGCTGGGCGACCTGCCGGTGGGCCAATGGCGCTATCTGCGCCCCGAAGAACAGTTCTGATCAGGCAGGCGTGGACCAGAACGCACAGTGACCGAAATATTCTTGCCATTTAGCAAGCCAAGAGCGCGAATAGATTGTAAACTGTGTGGATCGACCTCGCATCGTAGAGTCATTACCAAAGAGATATGCCGTCGTGAACGATCCTATACCAAATGAATTTCGCCGCGGCCCGCCCAGCCTAAAAGACGCTGTGGAACCCATACCGGCGGGTTCGAAGCCGCATGACATGACCGATGAGCATGACATCGGCGATTCGCTGACCCTGCTCGCCGACAACGGCGACCCGATCTCGATTTATCCGTCCAGCACCACCAATGTGGTGATGGCGCGCATCAAGTCGGTCGATCCCGAGAATCCGTACTTTGTGCTGGAGCTCAACGAGGGCGAGTTCCTGCCGCCCGGCGACGCCATCTTCGTGGCCTGGCTGCGCTCGGCCAAGATCCAGTTCAAGCTCACCTCGGCGGACTGGGCATGCAAGCCCGGCGAGCCGACGCTGATCCCGCTGGAATTCCCGCTCAAGTGCCAGGTGCTGAACCGCCGCGCCTCGACCCGGCTGGAAACCCCGCTCGGCATCTACTACATGGCCTCGTTTGTCCTGAACGGCAAGCCCTACGAACTGCAGCTGTACGACTTCTCGGCCGGCGGCGTCGGCATGCGGGCGCCGCCGCGCGACTGCGTCGGCCTGTACGTGGGCCGCAAGCTGCAGCGCGTGCGGCTGGAGCTGGGCCCGGATTCGGTGATGATCGCCGACCTGGAGATCCGCCTGTCGCGCACCTTCCGCTCCTTCCTGCTGGGCGAGCAGGTGCAGATCGGCTGCCAGTTCCTCAACCTGTCGCCGTCGATGCAGGAAGAACTGTCCCGCCTGCTGGACAAACTCAACAGCGGCAAGCAACGCTGAACTTGCCGGGCATGCAACTTGCTTAAAAAAAGCAGCTTAATAGCTGCTTTTTTTTATGGGCCCGGCATGGCAACGACAGAGACCGAACCGACGCAGCGCATCGTCAAGATCCGCCGCGACTACAACACCTGGGTGGCCAGCGAAACCATCGAGGACTACGCGCTGCGCTACACGCCGCGCGCGTTCCGCAAATGGTCGGTGTTCCGGGTCTCCAACACGGCCTTCGGCGCGATCTCCTTCCTGGTGCTGGAGGCGATCGGCGGCACCATCACCGTCAACTACGGCTTCATCAACGCGCTGTGGGCCATCATGGCGGTGGGCCTGATCATCTTCCTCACCGGCCTGCCGATCAGCTACTACGCCGCCACCTACGGCGTCGACATGGACCTGCTGACGCGCGGCGCCGGCTTCGGCTACATCGGCTCGACGATATCGTCCTTCGTCTACGCCTCGTTCACCTTCATCCTGTTCGCGCTGGAGGCGGCCATCATGGCCTACGCGCTGGAGCTGTACTTCCACCTGCCGCTCTACCTGGGCTACATGGTCAGCGCCCTGATCGTGATCCCGCTGGTGACGCACGGCGTCACGCTGATCAGCCGCATCCAGATGCTGACGCAGCCGGTGTGGCTGGTGCTCATGGCCCTGCCTTTCATCGCCATCCTGCGCAAGCAGCCGGAATTGCTGCCGCAGCTGCTGCACTACGCCGGCCGCTCCGGCGAGAACGGCCACTTCAACGTGCTGATGTTCGGCGCCGCCACGGCGGTCGGCGTGGCGCTGATCACGCAGATCGGCGAGCAGGTCGACTTCCTGCGGTTCATGCCGCAAAAGACCGCCGCCAACCGCTTCCGCTGGCACATGGGCGTGTTGATCGCGGGGCCGGGCTGGATCCTGCTCGGCATCGCCAAGATGCTGGGCGGCGCGCTGCTGGCCTTCCTGGCGTTCAGCAGCGCGGTGCCGCTGGCGCAGGCCGTCAACCCGACGCAGATGTACCTGGCCGGCTTCGGCCAGGTGTTCGCCAACCCGTCGACGGCGCTGCTGGCCACCGCGCTGCTGGTGGTGATCTCGCAGGTCAAGATCAACATGACCAACGCCTACGCCGGCTCGCTGGCCTGGTCCAACTTCTTCGCGAGGCTCACGCACAGCCATCCGGGGCGCGTGGTGTGGGCCGTGTTCAACGCGCTGATCGCGGTGCTGCTGATGGAGCTGGACGTGTTCCAGGCGCTCGACCAGGTGCTCGGCCTGTACTCCAACATCGCCATCTCGTGGATCACGGCGGTGGTGGCGGACCTGGTGGTCAACAAGCCGCTGGGCCTGAGCCCCAAGGGCATCGAGTTCCGCCGCGCCTACCTGTACGACATCAACCCGGTCGGCGTCGGCGCCATGCTGCTGGCGTCGGCCCTGTCGGTGGCGGCGTTCATGGGATTGTTCGGCCACCAGGCGCAGGCCTTCTCCGCCTTCATCGCGCTGCTGACGGCCTTCGTGGCCGCGCCGCTGATCGCCATCGCCACCAAGGGTAAGTACTACACCGCCCGCAAGCCGGTGCATGTGCACAGCAAGACCTGCGTGATCTGCGAAAAGGAATACGAGTCCGAGGACATGGCGCACTGCCCCGCCTACCAAGGCTCGATCTGCTCCCTGTGCTGCTGCCTGGACGCGCGCTGCAACGACGTCTGCAAGCCGCACGCGAAGGTGTCGTCGCAATGGCAAGCGGCGATGCAGGCGCTGCTGCCCAAGTCCCTGTGGCGCTACCTGAGCAGCGGACTGGGACACTACCTGCTGCTGATGATCGTCACGGTGCTGTTCTTCGGCGCGCTGCTTGGCCTGATCTACTACCACGAACAATCGGTGCTGCCGGCCGGCGACGCCGCGCTGCTGCCGCAACTGCGGCTGGTGTTCTTCAAGATCTTCGCGGCGCTGCTGCTCACCAGCGGCATCGTCGCCTGGTGGCTGGTGCTGACCAGCGAAAGCCGGCGCGTGGCGCAGGAGGAATCGAACCGGCAGACCGGCCTGCTGACGCGCGAGATCGAACTGCACAGCCAGACCGACGCCCAGCTCCAGCAAGCCAAGAAGACCGCCGACCTGGCCAACCAGGCCAAAAGCCGCTACATCGCCGGCATCAGCCACGAGATTCGCACGCCGCTCAACTCCATCCTCGGCTACGCGCAGCTGCTGGACAACGACCCGTCGATACCGGAGCACCGCCAGCAGGCGATCCGTGTGATCCGGGGCAGCGGCGAGCACCTGCTGTCGCTGATCGAGGGCACGCTCGACATCGCCCGCATCGAGGGCGGAAAATTCAACTTCGACATGAAGGAGCTGAACTTCCCCGACTTCATCGGCCAGATCGTGCGTATGTTCGAACTGCAGGCGGCCAACAAGGGCCTGGCCTTCCGCTACGAGCTGACCGGCGTGCTGCCGCGCATCGTGCGCGCCGACCGCAAGCGGCTGGGGCAAATCCTCATCAACATCCTCGGCAACGCAGTCAAGTTCACCAGCAGCGGCGGCATCGTGCTGCGGCTGCAGTATGCGCGCGAGATGGCCTCGTTCGAAATCGAGGACACCGGCCCCGGCATCCTGCAGGAGGAGATCGACCATATCTTCGAGCCCTTCTCGCGCGGCAGCGCCAGCGCGCACGCCAACGCCAGCGGCACCGGCCTTGGCCTGCCGATCTCCAAGATGCTGACGCAGCTGATGGGCGGCGAACTGAATATCCGCAGCACGCCGCAGCAAGGCAGCGTGTTCCACATCCGCCTGTTCCTGCCCAGCGTGCACGCCTCAGCGCGCGAGCTGCAACGGCTGGAGCAACCCTCGGCGCAGCGCACCGGCTACCACGGCACGCGGCGCCGCATCCTGGTGGTGGACAACGAGCGGGTGGACCGCGAGATGCTGCTCAATATCCTGCAGCCGCTGGGGTTCGAGGTGGCGCTGGCCGAATCCGGGCTGGAATGCCTGGACCTGCACGCCTCCTTCCAGCCGGACCTGATCCTGATGGACCTGGCCATGCCGGCCATGGACGGCTGGGAAGCCAGCTACATCCTGCGCCGCCGCCAGCTGTCGCAGGTGCCGATCGCCATCGTCTCCGCCAACGCCTTCGACAAGGGCATGGAAAACGCGGCCGGCATCACGGCGGCGGACTTCATCGTCAAGCCGGTCAACGTGGCCGAGCTGCTGGACTGGATAGGCCAGCGCCTGGCGCTGGAGTGGATCACGCAGCCCGCCATCAGCATCGAGGTGGCTGCGGCCGCGCCGGAGCTGAAGCAATTGATACTGCCGCCCGCCGCGTACCTGGAAGCCTTGAATGAACTGGTCCGCATCGGCTATGTGCGCGGCATCCAGAACAAGCTCGATGAAATCAGCGCGCTCGATGCGCGCTACCTGCACTTCACGCAAACCATGCGCAACTACGCCGCCCGCTTCCAATTGGACGCGATGGCCGACTTCCTCCGAAAGAACCAAGACAATGAACTTCAACACTGACCGCGCCGTGGTCCTGGTGGTGGACGACGTGCCGGAAAACCTGGCCGTGCTGCACGATGCGCTGGACGAATCGGGCTACACCGTACTGGTGGCGAACAACGGCGCAACCGCCTTGCAGCGCGCCGCCGAGGCGCAGCCGGACGTCATCCTGCTGGACGCCGTCATGCCTGGCATGGACGGCTTCGAAACCTGCCGCCATCTAAAAGCCAGCCTGGCCACGCGCCACATTCCGGTGGTGTTCATGACCGGGCTGACGGAAGCGGAGCACGTGGTGGCGGCCTTCGCGGCTGGCGGCAACGATTATGTCAGCAAGCCGGTGCGCACGAGCGAGGTGCTGGTGCGGATCGCCGCCCACATGCAGACCGCCCGCCTGATGGACCAGGCCCGCAGCGCGCTGGACGCCTTCGGCAACGCGGTGATCGCGATGACGCCTGGCGACGGCAAGATCGTCTGGCAAACGCCGCTGGCGCGCACGCTGATGCAGGGTTACGCGGTCGATACGGAGTTGACGGCGTGGCTGGCGGCAACGCAGCTGGCGCACAGCCAGGGCCAGTCGCATCCGCCGCTGACGCTGCAGCGGGCCAGCCGCCGCCTGATCTTCTCGGCGGCGGAGTTCAGCGAAAACGAGCAGTGGATGATCGTGCTGCGCGAGGAATCGGACAGCGCACAGATCGAGAAGCTGATGGCGTCCTTCAAACTGACGCAGCGCGAATCGGAGGTGCTGAACTGGGTCATCAAGGGCAAGACCAACCGCGACATCGGCGACATCCTCGGCACCAGCCCGCGCACCGTGAACAAGCACCTGGAACACGTGTTCGTCAAGCTGGGCGTGGAAACGCGCACCTCGGCCGCGGCGGTCGCGATGGGCAAGCTGCGGATCAGAACGACGGCAGACGCAAGCCCAGTTGAATCGCCAGCAGGCGCACCACCACGATAGAAACCAGGCCGGCGCCGAACGCCCAGCGCTGCGGCATGCCGGCCTTCTTAAGCAGGATGTACAACAGGATGCCGGCGATGGCGGCGGTCGCGTAGATATCCTTGCGCAGTATCAGCGGCACCTTGGCCGACAGGATATCGCGCACCAGGCCACCGCCAACGCCGGTCAGTGTGCCCATCAGGATGACGATCAGCGCGCGGCAGCCCTGCGCCTCCGCCACCTTGGCGCCGGACATGGCGAACAGCGCCAGCCCCAACGCGTCGGCGATCAGCAAGGCATCGGTCGGTATCGGCAGCACCTGCACCCACAGGATCGTAAAGAGCGCCGAACCGACGATCACCAGCAGCGGCTTGGGGTCTTCGATCCAGAACACCGGATGGCGGTTCAGCAGCAAGTCGCGCACGGTGCCGCCGCCGATGGCGGTCATCGCGGCCAGCACCATCACTCCCAACAGATCCAGATGGGAAGCCATCGCCGCCAGCGTGCCACTGGCGGCGAAGACGGCAACGCCGATCAGATCGAGGATATAAAAAAGCAAACGCAACTCCACGGGGAACCTGACAAATAAAAAAGGACCGATACTTTATCAGTTATCGTGGAAGCGGCCAACTTCCGGGCGCATGGCGCGCGGGCGCGACGTCTACTCCGACGATTCGGCCGAGCCGGCGCACCGCGACTCTTCCGCGGATTTCTCGGCATCGGTCGCCGGCCGTACATGGTCGCCATCCGGCACGCTCAGATTGCCGGTGCGTTGGAAGTCCGAACAGCTACGCGCCAGCCTGACGTCGTCGTGGGCAGCGTCCCGGCGCGCCGTCACCGCCGGGCCATCGCCGGGGCGGCTCGATATCCAGTAAAGCACCAACAGCACAAACGGCACCAGCAAAAATACATAACGTGACAATCGTGGATTCATGATGACTACAAAGTGACAAGAAGGACAATGTAGCATGAAATTTAAGTGCGAAATGCACGCTTTGTCACTGCCGTGCAGCCGGCGCCCGCCTAGACGGCCAGATGGCGCTTGACCTCCGGGTCGTTCATCGCCGCCTGCGCGCCGGATGCCACCACCTCGCCGCGCGACAGCACGATGAACTGGTCGGCCAGTTCATGGGCAAAATCGAAGTACTGCTCGCACAACAGGATGGCCATGTCGCCGCGCTGGCGCAGCAGCCGGATCACGTTGCCGATGTCCTTGATGATGGAGGGCTGGATGCCTTCGGTCGGCTCGTCGAGGATGATCAGCTTGGGCTCCGCCAGCAGCGCCCGGGCGATCGCCAGCTGCTGCTGCTGGCCGCCGGACAGGTCGCCGCCGCGCCGGTGCAGCATGTCCTTCAACACCGGGAACAGTTCGTACACCTCGCCCTTGATGGTGGAGGCCTTCCTGCCGCTGTGCGTGGCGAGGCCCATCAGCAGGTTCTCCTCCACCGTCAGGCGGGCGAAGATCTCCCGTCCCTGCGGCACGTAGGCGATGCCGGCCCGCGCGCGCTGGTGCGGCGCCATGCGCGTGATGTCGCGCCCTTCCAGCCTCACCGTGCCGGCCGATACCGGCAGCACGCCCATCAGGCATTTGAGCAGCGTGGTCTTGCCGACGCCATTGCGGCCCAACAGCGCCATGCACTTGCCCCGCTCCAGCTCCAGCGATACGCCGCGCAGCGTGTGCGAGGAGCCGTAGTACTGGTTGATTTTTTCGACTTGCAGCATATTCGTCAGCGCCCCAGATAAACTTCAATCACTCGCTCGTCGGACTGCACTTGCGCCATCGTCCCCTGCGCCAGTACCGAGCCCTCGTGCAGCACCGTCACCACGCCTTGCTGCGCGATCTCCGTCACGAACGCCATGTCGTGTTCCACCACCATGATCGAATGCTTGCCGCGCAATTCGTTGAGCAGTTCCGCCGTGCGCGCCGTTTCGGCGTCGGACATGCCGGCCACCGGTTCATCGAGCAGGATCAGTTGCGGCTCCTGCATCAGCAGCATGCCGATCTCCAGCCACTGCTTCTGCCCATGCGACAGCAGGCCCGCCAGCCGCCGCTCGCTGCCGTTCAGGCGTATCAGCTTGAGGATCTCGTCGATCTTGCCGTGCTGTTCGGACGACAGGCGCGCGAACAAGGAGGGCCGCACGCGCTTGTCGGTCTTCATCGCCAGTTCGAGGTTTTCAAACACCGTGTGCTGTTCGAAGATGGTCGGGCGCTGGAACTTGCGGCCGATGCCGGCGTGGGCGATCTGGTATTCCGTCATGCGGCTCAGGTCCATGGTCTGGCCAAAGAACGCCGTGCCGGATGTGGGCCGCGTCTTGCCGGTGATGACGTCCATCATCGTGGTCTTGCCCGCGCCGTTAGGCCCGATGATGCACCGCAGCTCGCCCACCGAAATATCCAGACTCAGTTTATTCAAGGCGCGGAAGCCGTCGAACGACACCGTGATCTCTTCCAGGTACAGGATGGCGCCGTGCGTGGTGTCCAGCCCCGGCTCCGCCACGCGCCCCGACGAGATGTTCAAATGTTCGTTGGCGCTCATGGCTGCTCCTTGCGCAAGCGCGCGGCCAGTCCGGCTATGCCCTGCGGCAGATAGCGCGTCACCAGGATAAAAATCAGGCCAAGCGCGAACAGCCACAGGTTCGGGAAGGCGCCGGTGAACCAGCTTTTCAAACCATTGACCGAGAACGCGCCGATGATGGGGCCCAGCAGCGTGCCGCGTCCGCCCACCGCCGCCCAGATCACCATCTCGATCGAATTCGCCGGCGACATCTCGGACGGATTGATGATGCCGACCTGCGGCACGTACAGCGCGCCGGCGATCCCGCACAGCACCGCCGACAGCGTCCAGACGAACAGCTTGAACCACAGCGGGTTATAGCCGATGAACATCAGCCGCGATTCCGAATCGCGTACCGCCTGCAGCACGCGCCCCAGCTTGGACTTGACGATCCAGCGGCACAGCAGCAGCGAGCCGGCCAGCATCGCCAGCGTGACCAGGTACAGCGTGGCCTTGGTGGCGGGTGCGCTGATGGAGTAGCCCAGTATCCGCTTGAAGTCCGTGAAGCCGTTGTTCCCGCCAAAGCCGGTGTTATTCCGGAAGAACAGCAGCATGAACGCATACGTCATGGCTTGCGTGATGATCGAGAAGTACACGCCCTTGATGCGCGAGCGGAAAGCGAAGAAACCGAACACGAACGCCAGCACGCCAGGCACCAGCACCACCAGCGCAAGGCAGTACCAGAAGCTGTCGGTGGCGGTCCAGTACCAGGGATAGGTTTTCCAGTCGAGGAAGACCATGAAATCCGGCAGGTCGCTCTGGTACACGCCTTCCCTGCCGATGGCGCGCATCAGGTACATGCCGTGTGCGTAGGCACCCAGCGCGAAGAACACGCCGTGGCCCAGCGACAGGATGCCCGCGTAGCCCCACACCATGTCGAGCGCCAGCGCGGCCAGCGCGTAGCACATGAATTTGCCGACCAGGCTGACCATGTAGCTCGGCACATGCAGCGGATGGCCGTCCGCAAAGGCCAGGTTCAGCACCGGCAGCGCGGCCAGCACAAGGCAGCAGGCGGCGATGCCGCTCCACGCCCGATGGGAAAAGAGAGAGGGTTGATTCATTCCGCGCTCCTGCCTTTCATGGCGAACAGGCCCTGCGGCCGCTTCTGGATAAACATGATGATGAAGACCAGGATGGCGATCTTGGCCAACACCGCGCCCGCCACCGGTTCCAGGAATTTGTTCGCTTCGCCCAGTCCCAGCGCGGCGATGATGGTGCCCGCCAGTTGGCCGACGCCGCCCAACACCACCACCATGAAGGAATCGACGATGTAGCTCTGGCCCAGGTCCGGCCCCACGTTACCCAGCTGCGACAAGGCCACTCCGCCCAGCCCCGCGATGCCGGAGCCCAAACCGAAGGTCATCATGTCGATCTTCGCGGTGGACACGCCGACGCAGCCGGCCATGCGGCGGTTCTGCATTACGGCGCGGACGAACAGGCCAAGCCGCGTCTTGTTCAGTATCAGCCAGACGCCGGCCACCACCAGCAGCGCGAAGACGATGATGACGATGCGGTTGTAGGCCAGCACCAGCGAGCCAAGCACCGTCACGCCGCCGGACATCCACGACGGATTGGCCACTTCGACGTTCTGCGCGCCGAAGATGGTGCGTACCGCCTGCATCAGTATCAGGCTGATGCCCCAGGTGGCAAGCAGGGTTTCGAGCGGACGCCCGTACAGCCAGCGGATCACCGTGCGCTCCAGCGCGATACCGACAGCGGCCGTGACCAGGAAGGCGGCGGGCAGCGCGGCGATCAGATAGCAGTCCACAGCCGAGGGAAAGTAGTTGCGGAAGGCGAGCTGGCACAGGTAGGTGGTGTAGGCGCCGATCATCAGCAGCTCTCCGTGGGCCATGTTGATGATGCCCATCAGACCGAAGGTGATGGCCAGGCCCAGTGCCGTCAGCAGCAGCACGCTGGCCAGCGAGATGCCATAGAAGACGTTACCGATAAATTCGGTGCGCGCGAGGCGGCTGTCCAGCGCCTGCAAGGTGTGGGCGGCGGCCACGCGCACGGCCTGGTCGGGCTCCTTCTCGCCCTGCATCGCTTGCAGCAGCGGGCGCAGATTGGCGTTGCTGCTGTCGGACAGCGCTTCGACGGCGGCCTTGCGCTTGGCGGCGTCCGGCGATTGCAGGTTGGCGGTGCCGGCGACCAGTTGCAGCATGGTGCGGATGTCCGGGTCCTGCTCCTTCGCCAGCGCTTTTTCGATCAGCGGCGCCTGTGCCAGCGTGACGTTTTTTTGCAGCTCGGTGGCTGCGGCAAGGCGTTGCGCGCGATCCGGCGAGAACAGCTTGAGCGCGGACAGCGCGTCGTCGACGGCACCGCGCAGGCGGTTGTTGACCATCACGCCGTCCAAGCCTTCGGGCAGAGGGCCGGTTTCGCCGGTCGCCGGGTTGTAGGCCTTGTCGTCGGTGACGATGAAGACGTGGCCGTCCGGCGTGGCGTACAGCGCGTCGGTCTTGAGGGCCGTCAGCAGGCGGGTGGCGTCGTCGTTGGCCAGCGCGCCGATCTTGACGATGGCGTCGACACGGGCGTCGGGATCGCCACCGGCCAGGGGCGCCAGCAAAGCGCTGTCGATGGCGGCATGTGCGGCGCAGGACAGCAGCAGGCAAGCCAGGAGCAGGAGTTTTTTCAAAATAGTGTCCTCAGGTGATGCAGGTTTGGCGCCCGGCCCCGTCGCACCGACCGGGGCCGTGCCGCACGGCTTACAGCTTCTGCTTACCCTCGTTACCCGGAATGTACGGGCTCCAGGGATTCGCGCGCACCGGGCCAGGCGTTTTCCACACGACGCTGAACTGGCCGTCCGGGCGGATCTCGCCGATGAACACCGGCTTGTGCAAGTGGTGGTTGGTCGGGTCCATCGTCAACGTAAAGCCAGATGGCGCCTTGAAGGTCTGGCCGGCCATCGCCGCGATCACCTTGTCGGTGTCGGTCGACTTGGCCTTCTCCACCGCCTGCGCCCACATGTGGATGCCGACGTAGGTCGCTTCCATCGGATCGTTGGTCACGACCGTGTTCGCGTTCGGCAGCTTCTTCGCGACCGCGTAGGCCTTCCACTTCTTGATGAATTCCGTATTCACCGGATTCTTCACCGACTCGAAGTAGTTCCACGCCGCCAGGTGGCCCAGCAGCGGCTTGGTGTCCACGCCGCGCAGCTCCTCCTCGCCCACCGAGAACGCGACCACCGGCACGTCGGTCGCCTTCAGGCCGGCGTTGCCCAGCTCTTTGTAGAACGGCACATTGGAATCGCCGTTGATGGTGGAGATCACCGCCGTCTTGCCGCCGGCCGAGAACTTCTTGATGTTGGCGACGATGGTCTGGTAATCCGAGTGGCCGAACGGCGTGTACACCTCGTCGATGTCGCTATCCTTCACGCCCTTGCTCTTCAGGTAGGCGCGCAGGATCTTGTTGGTGGTGCGCGGATAAACGTAGTCGGTCCCCAGCAGCACGAAGCGCTTGGCGCCGCCGCCCTCCTTGCTCATCAGGTATTCCACGGCGGGTATGGCCTGCTGGTTGGGCGCCGCGCCGGTGTAGAACACATTCTTCTCCAGCTCCTCGCCCTCGTACTGCACCGGGTAGAACAGCAGGCTATTGAGCTCCTTGAACACCGGCAGCACCGACTTGCGCGACACCGACGTCCAGCAGCCGAATACCACGGACACCTTGTCCTGCGCGATCAGGCCGCGCGCCTTTTCTGCGAACAGCGGCCAGTTGGAGGCCGGATCGACCACCACCGCCTCCAGCTTCTTGCCCATCACGCCGCCCTTGGCGTTGATTTCGTCGATGGTCATCAAGGCCACGTCCTTCAGCGACGTTTCGGAAATGGCCATCGTGCCGGACAGCGAGTGCAGGATGCCGACCTTGATGGTGTCGGCGGCATAAGCTTGCGCCCCGGCGGCCAGCATGGCGGTGGCTGCGGCGATGCGGCTCAGGGAGGCGATGAAATTGCGGCGATTTTGCATGAGATAGCTCCGTGTGGTGGAATTAGAATTGCAGCTGCAAGGTGACAGAGAACTTATCCGTATCGGCGGCGTTGGTGATCTTGGTCTTCGAATACACGGCGCTGACCTGCGCGTTGTAGCCGTCGATGATGTAGTTCACGCCCGCGTCGTACTGTTTGGTGTCGATGTCGGTGTCGGCGGCGAACTTCTGCCAGCGCACGAAGGGCTGGAACTTGCCCCAGCCGGCCTTCTGATCGAAGATCCAGGAAGCGCCGGCCGAATAGGCCTTGCCCTGTTCGGACTTGATGATGTCGTCGGTGTTGTAGTCGTACCAGGCAGCTTCCAGCGCGAAGGCGCCGGAGCCCTTGACCCGCTTCTCCATCAGGAAGTCGACGTTGTAGGAGCTGTACTTGCCGCTCTTGGCGACGGTGAGGATGCCGTCCTTCTGGTAGCGTCCCGCCACGCCGATGGAGAGGATGTCGGCGGCGCCGAGGTAGTTGCCGGTGCCGTAGTAGCCAGGCTCCGCGTCCCAGAAGTCGTATTGCAGGCGGCCCGCGTACATCAGCGAATCGTCGGCCTTGATACCGGCCGCCTTGGCCTGCGACTGCGTCATCGAACCGATGCCGAAGGTATGGCCCTCGAAGGCGCCGAAGGAGTAACCCAGCTTGCCCTCGGCGGCATTGCCCCACACGACCACGCCATCGTCGCGGCCACGGAAGATGCCGCCGTTGTAGCCGTAGCGCGAGGCCACGCCAGCCCAGTAGCCGCCGCCCAGCGAGTAGTATGGGCCTGCCATGTTGGCGCGGTCGCTCGGCGACAGCAGGCGGCCCGCCCAGATGTTGAGCTCAGGCGAAATGGCGAACTGGCCGGCGGCGTCCAGGATGCGGATCTTGTCGCCGTCCCACTCGGTGTTCAGCATGCCCTTGATGTTCTTGTTGAGCGAAGCGCCGAAGAACAGCCGGGCAGAATCCAGATTGAAATCGCTGGAGCGGTCGGTGCCGTCGGGCGCGCCGTTCTTGGCGCTGGTGTAGCTCTCGCGCATGCCGAAGCCGACGCTGACCGACTTGTCATCGCCAAAATTGATCGTGGCGCCGGCGCACGCATTACCTGCCACCGCCACTGCCGCCGCCAGCAGCATTCCCCGTTTCACACCCATCTTGTTCCCCTTTTCGGTTTTGGATGCTGCAAGGTTAGCCAGCAGACAAGCCGTGAGGAATACGTCGAATGACGTAGTGGTATCGGAGGGACAGGAGGAAGCGCCGCCGCGCGGGCGGCGCCGGAAGGCTTACTGTTTGCGCAGTTCGGCGACGGCGCGGTCGAGCACCGGATCGGCGCCGGAGCGCAGCGAGGCCACGGTGGGGTGTACCTCGACGTCGGGCGTTACGCCCTTGCCGACAAACTCGGTGCCGTCCGGGAAAACGTCGCGCTTGATGCAGATGCGCGCCTTGCCACCGCCCGGCAGGTCGAGGAATAAAGGCTGGCCGGTGCTGCCGCCGGTGGGCTCGCCGACGATGATCCCGCGCTTCAGCATCCTGAAGGAGACCGCGAAGTCTTCCGCCGCAGAGAAGCTTTGCGCGCTGGTAAGCACCGCGACCGGGCCGTTGAATACATCCTTATGCTGCGCCTTGTACGTCTCGCCATTTAAACTCATCGGCGTCCAGCGGATGGCGGAAGTGCCTTGCGCGCGCCGGTAGGCATCGTCGTCGCGCCGGTACGCGTAGGCGCTGCCGATAGGCTGGCGGGTAAGCCAGGACAAGATCCGCAAGCCGTATTCGCTGGAACCTCCACCGTTGCGGCGCACGTCGATCACCAGTCCCTTGGCCTTCAGGATCTCGGGGACGACGATCTCGAACATCGCCACGCTTTCGTCGCTTTCGAAATGGTCGATGGAGATATAGGCGATATCGCCCGGCAGCGTCTTGAAGACAAAGCGCGGGGGGCCCTGATAGCTGCCGGAGCGGTCCACCACTTCATCGCGCTCGGCGCCGTCCGCAGTGCGCAAGCGCAGCGTGACCGGCTTGCTGGCGGGGCCCGTCAGCAGTTGATAGGAGTACGTGCGCATCTCCCGATCCTGCGGCGTGGACGCGCTGACGAAAGGCTCGATATGCCGCCGCCCATATTCCAGCGCCGGTTCGCCGTCGATGGCGACGACCTCCTCGCCGACATGCAGGCGCGCCTGCAGCGCCGGATTGCCCACCCACTCGACCAGCACCGTGCCCTCGACCAGCGCGGTGCGCATGGGCGGGCGCGCAAAAAATTCGTTACCCAGCTCCCTGGGCGGATAAATATTGGTGTGGCCATCCTGCAGCAGAGGCGCCAGCTGCATCATGATCCGATAGTAGTCGCGCGTGGTCGGCGCGGCGATCACCTTGGTCAGGTATTCCATGTAGACCTGGTCCCACGCCAAGTCGGGCACGTGATCGAAATGAACGAAGCTGCTGCGCGCCTCGGCCCAGAACAAGGACAGGCCGGCGACTTTTTCCTCCACCGTCAATACCGGCTTGTACGGCGTGGCGATGGCGGGCGCCTTGTACAACCGTTCCGACAACGGCGATGTCTGCGGTGCGGCTTTGAAGCGCGGCACATCGGCGGCATTGGCCAGCTGCGCGGCCAACGCGAACGTCATCAGCATGGCTAGGGGTTTGATTTGCATGGTGTCCCGGGTTGGTTGCGAAAGTACGCGCGATGTTGACATAAAAGCACGCCCACCGCAATCGCCGGCTGGCCGGATTTGGTGGCACAATAACGGCTTCATTTTTGGGAGTACCACCATGACTATTTTTGCCGCCTCCGTTTTCGACGCTACCGTGATCTACGAAGGCAATGAACTCTTCAAGGGCCAGGGCGCGGCGCGCGGCTGGGCCGAAAAGCTGGCGAAGGAACTGGAATGCGAGATCGGCGTCGAGAAGATCGGCACCGGCTGGGTACTGACCGGCACCGTCGACGGCGAAGCCTGCAAGTGGAGCATCGTCGGCCAGCGTCTCAAGCGCATGGACTAAAGCGTGCGTTAGCGCACAACATCGCCAATCCTTGCCGGGTACGATTTCCGATAATCTGCCCACCAAGGATAGCGATGAAACGCGATACGCCCGCAGCGCCCGGCGAAGCCGCCCTGTCCGCCCCCACCGCCGCCAGGTCGGCCGGCCTGTGTTATGTGCACGACTATCAGCCCGGCATCGCCCGCCGCAAGCGCGGCAAGCACTTTTATTACGTCGCCGCCGACGGCAATACCATCAAGGATGCCGACACGCTGGCCCGCATCAAATCGCTGGCGATTCCTCCCGCCTGGACCGACGTCTGGATCTGCGTTCACCCACGCGGCCACCTGCAGGCCACGGGGCGCGATGCGCGCGGCCGCAAGCAGTACCGCTACCACCCGCGCTGGCGCAGCCACCGCGACGAATCCAAGTACGACCGCATCCTAGGCTTCGGCAAGGCCCTGCCGGCGATACGCCGCGCGGTCGGCGCCGCGCTCCAGCTGCCAGGCCTGCCGCGCGAGAAAGTGCTGGCCACCGTCGTCTACCTGCTGGAGGCGACCATGATGAGGATCGGGAACGAGGAGTACGCGCGCACGAACAAATCCTTCGGTCTGACCACGCTGCACGACCGCCATGTGCGGCTGGACGGCGGCAAGATTGAATTCCGCTTCCGGGGCAAGAGCGGCGTGCATCATGCCGTCGCGGTCGAGGACCGCCGGCTGGCCAGCATCATCCGCCGCATCCGCGACCTGCCCGGCCAGGAGCTGTTCCAGTACATCGGCGACGACGGCCTTCCTCACGCCATCGGTTCGTCGGACGTGAACGAGTACCTGCAGGCCATCGCCGGCGAGGACTACACCGCCAAGGACTTCCGTACCTGGTCCGGCACGGTGCTGGCGGCGGTGGCGCTGCGCGAATATGAAAAGTTCGATTCCGAAGCCCAGGCCAAACGGAACGTGGTGCAGGCCATCGAAGCGGTGGCGAAAAAGCTGGGCAATACGCCCACCATCTGCCGCAAGTGCTATGTGCATCCGAGCGTGATCGAGTGCTACCTGGACGGCACGATGTTGAAGGCGGCGCGCAGCCGCGCGAAGCAGCAGCTACAGGATGGCCTGCACACGCTGCGACCGGAAGAGGCGGCGGTGCTGGCGTTGTTGCAGCACCGCCTGCAGGCCTCAGCGGCCAGCGACCGGCGGTGACGCCTCGGCGCGCAGGACAATCACGGCGGTGGCGATATCCTCATGGCGATTGCGCGCCGGCGAATTGACGGTCATGTAAACCTTCACCGCCGCCAGCGAAGCGTGGTCGCCGAAAAACGCACCCTCCGCATCGTAGCGCTCCGGGAAGTTCTCGTTATTCAGCGGACAGGCCGTCGATTCATTCTTCCCGCGGTTCGGGCGATTTTCGCACCGTGTGTAGCTGTCGCCATTGACGGCGGCGGCGATCAGATGGTCGGTGGGCTGATCCAGCATCACGGGAAAACTGAAGCGGCGCGGAACCCCGTCCACCTTCATCTCGAAACTGAGCACGCCCTTGTAGGCAGGCAGGTTGTCCAGTTTGAGTTTTGCGTCCGATATTTTTCCGGGCGGGATAAAGCCGTCGCCACCCAACCCGCCACGGAACGTCGCGTCGGTACCGCCGATCTGGCGGTACTCCATGCTGCGGTGTATGAATAGCAGATTGTCATAGGCCGATTGCGGAATCGGCTTGTTGGCCGCCATCGCCTGGGCCTGCGCCACTATCGCCAGCATACGCGCCTGCCGTTCCGCCGGGCCAGGCACAGGCCCGCGGCCGGCCTCCATATTCAGGCGCACCTTCGACTCCTGGCCGACAAACAAATGCATATTGTCGCGCCGGCCCCACCACAACTCGCCAACCGGGCCACTGCTGCCGGACTGCTCCCATGCGGCGGGATCGTAGGTGTCTTTGGGCGTCGGATCTTCGCGGCCCAGATCGGGATTGCGAAGACCGGCCAGCTTACCGTCCTTGCTGAACGCCGCCATCTTGTACGAGCCACCGTAATTGATGGCGCCGACGCCGCCATTGGACGCATATTGCGAACAGGCGTTCTGGCTGGCGCCAGGGGGCAGCCATGGCTTGACCGTCGGCGGGCAGCGCTCCAGCGTTTCCGGGCCAGCGACGGCGGGCAGCGTCACCCACAGCGCGGCGAACAGCGGCAGCATCGAGTACGTGTTTTTCATGAGGCGTCTGTTTGAATTTAAAAAAATATTATATATACAATAATAATTTGATGCCGCACGACGTGGGGGTTCGGAGTAGAATTTAGCTCCCGCGTGTTGTCGCCGAGCCGTTTCGCCATGCCTGAAGCATTGCCCTTCCAGATTCGAAAAGAATGCCCGCCGGGCGCCTGCGAATGCCGGCGCGACGAGCTGCTGGAACAATGGGACAAGGCGCCCGACGATACCGACATCCGCATCCTGCGCCTCACCCGCGAACAGGAGAAGGTGCTGATCGCCCGCATCGAGAGCATCGCCAGCTACGAAGAACTGGGCCGCATCGAACAACGCATGCAGGAACAGCTGGGCATCCGCCTGACGATCACGCCCAGCGCGAATGGCGTACGCACCGTGATGGGCCTGCAGATCCGCCTGGCGGAGCAGCCGGGCCTGTGCCGCCGCACCCGCGAGCAGGTGCCGGCGGCGGTGCGCCGCTGCCTGAACAAACATCCCGATATCGTCTACGCGCTGCTGAACGCGCGCGACCTGCTGGGCGCCGGTTAGCCGGGGTGCGCCAGCGCCGCGCCGGGCATGCTGCCGCCGGTCGATCCGTCCGGGTAGATGTCGTGGAATTTGCTGTAGTCCAGTATCCGCACGTTGCCGTCCTGCTTATCCGACATGATGTCGGCGAAGTGGTGGTTGAAGAAGATATGCTCGGCCGAGTAGGTCTGGCGGGCGTGGACGAAATCGTTGAGCGTATCGTCGGTGCCGGAGACGGCCACCGACAGCGTGGCGCCCTCCTTCTGCAGGTCTTCCTTGGTCTTGCCCCAGAACGGGCTCGATTCGTCGATCTTGTGCAGGATGGTCCAGGTCAGCGCGAACACGCCGGAACGCTCGCGCTCCAGCTGCAGGTCGTAGAACCGGGTGAAGATCTGTCCTTCCAGCGTCATCTCGCGGCGGATCAGCGTGGCGCGCACCGAGGCTTCCAGTATCAGGTTGCCGCGTTCGTTGCCGGACCTGAGCATCAGCGTCGGCACGCCGTTGAATGGCGTGATCACGGCGACGTCGGAGAACATGATGCGCGACGTGGGCCGCGAGAAGCGCGCGAACAGCAGGCCCGTTACCGTCGCCACCTCCACCATGCCGAGCAGGATTTCGGTCGAGGCGACAACGTGGCCGTAGGTGGAGCCGGGGTTCATGTAGCCGTAACCGACCGTGGCCAGCGTCTCGATCGAGAAGAAGAAGGTGTCGAGGAAGGAGCCGGGCCGCGCATTGGAGACCGAGCCTGGCACCAGGTAGAACGCCAGCGCGAAGCCCACGTTGGTGACCATGTACAGCACACCGACCAGCAGGAAGAAACGCGGCCAGCTCAGGGTCAGCATCCAGTGGTAGATGTCGCCCCAGTACCTGGGCCCGAGGCCCACGCGCTTGATCTGCGAAGTCCCCATCCTGAACACACCGCGGTCGTTGCCCACCCGTGGACGGATAACCTTTTGCGCCGGTTGGCGCACCGGACCTTCACTCATGATAGACCTGCCTTAGTCGTCGTCGTTGGGATCGAGGCCGGGGAACATCACCTCGGTGTAGCCGAATTTGGAGAAGTCGGCGATACGCATCGGGTACAGCACGCCGAGCAGGTGGTCGACTTCATGCTGCACCACGCGCGCGTGGAAGCCGTCGACGTCGCGGCTGATCGGCTGCTGGAACTGGTCCACGCCCTCGTAGCGCAGCTGGGTGAAGCGCGGCACGCTGCCGCGCAGGCCAGGCACCGACAGGCAGCCTTCGAAGCCCTCTTCCTTTTCGTCCGACAGCGGCGTGAGGACGGGATTGATCAATACCGTTTCCGGCACCTGCGGCGCATCGGGATAGCGGGCGTTCTGCTTGAAGCCGAAGATCACCAGCTGCAGGTTGACGCCGATCTGCGGCGCCGCCAGGCCGGCGCCATTGGCCGCGTGCATGGTGTCGAACATGTCGGCGATCAGCTCGCGCATGGCCGGGGTATCGAACTCGGTCACCGGTTCGGCCACGCGCAGCAGGCGCGGGTCGCCCATCTTCAGGATTTCGCGCACCGTCATTTGCCGCCTCCGTTGATCTCGCACTGCATCTCGCGCAGGAACTTGCAGTATTCGGCGCCGGTCTCCGGGTGCTTGAGGCCCATGGCGGTCATCGCCTTCAGGTAGCCCAGCTTGGAGCCGCAGTCGTAGCGCTGGCCGTCGTAGCGGTAGGCCAGCACGCGTTCGTCCTTCATCAGCGCGGCGATGCCGTCGGTCAGCTGGATCTCGCCGCCGGTGCCGGTGCCGAGGTTCTCCAGGTACTGGAAGATACGGCCCGACAGCACATAGCGGCCCACCACCGCCAGCGTGGACGGCGCCACGTCCGGCGACGGCTTCTCGACGATGCCGTTACCAGCTCCAGCTTGGGCTGGTAGGCCGAGGCGCTGACGATGCCGTACTGGCGCGTGGCTTCACGCGCCACTTCCTGCACCGCCAGGATGCTGCAGCGTTCATAGGCATACAGGTCGGTCATCTGCGCCAGCACCGGCTTGACGCCGTCGGCGGTGTCCATGAAGTCGTCCGCCAACAGCACGGCGAACGGCTCATCGCCGATGACGGGGCGCGCGCACAGCACCGCGTGGCCCAAGCCCAGCGGCTCCGACTGGCGGATGTAGATGCAGTTGACGTTTTTCGGAATGACGTTTTGCACCAGCTCCAGCAAGGCTTGCTTGTTGGCCGCTTCCAGTTCCGCTTCCAGTTCGTAGGCCTTGTCGAAGTGGTCCTCGATGGCGCGCTTATTGCGGCCGGTGATGAACACCATTTCCGTGATGCCGGCGGCGACCGCCTCCTCCACCGCGTACTGGATCAGCGGCTTGTCGACGATGGGCAGCATCTCCTTCGGCTGCGCCTTGGTCGCGGGAAGAAAACGGCTGCCAAGACCGGCGACCGGGAATACTGCTTTTCTGATTTTGGACATGATATCGATCTGTTTTTATCCGGCTTCCAGCAGTGCCAGCAGGCCTGCTTCGTCCAGTATAGTGACTTCAAGTTCCTGGGCCTTGGCCAGCTTGCTGCCGGCGTCGGCCCCTGCTACCAGGTAGTGCGTTTTCTTGGATACCGAACCGGATACCTTGCCGCCCTGCGCCTCGATCATGGCGCCAGCCTGGTCGCGGCTCAGATTCGGCAGAGTGCCCGTCAATACAAAGGTCTTGCCGGTCAGCGGGCCTTCTGCCGCCTGCTCGGGCAGCTGCGCCAGCAGATCCTTGCGCAGTTGGTCCAGCGCCAGCAGTTGGTCGCGGTGGCCTGGTTCGGCCATCCACGCTTCCAGCGCTTCGGCCACGCCAGCCGGCAGGCCGAACACCGTGAACACCTGCAGGTGCGCCAACACTTCCAGCGTTATCTCCTGTTCGACCAGCTGCTTGCTGCGCGGTTCGGTCAACTTCGGAATGCCCATCGCGGCCAGCAGCTTGACGGGGTCGAGCTTTTCGCGCAGCTTGGCGCTGGGCGCATGCTCGCCGGTCGGCGCGACGCCGGCGGCCAGCAAGGCATCGATGGCTTCCTGGTTCTTCGGTTCGGCGAAGAAGTCGGCGATCGATTCGGCGACGATGCCGCCGATATCGGGCAGCACGCGCAGCAGCGCGGCCGGCACGCGGCGCACCAGGTCGAAGCGGCCCAGCCATTCGGCCAGTGTCTTGGCGGTCGACTCGCCCACATGGCGGATGCCGAGCGCGAACAGCATGCGCTCCAACGGCGGGTTCTTGCTGGCGGCGATGGCTTCCAGCAGATTGTCCGCCCACTTGGTGGCGATCTTGCCCTGTGCGACAGTCTCCGGCGTGGTGCCTTCGCGCTCGTCGGCGAGGCGCTTCATCTCGAGCAGGTCTTCAAGCTTCAACGCATACAGGTCGGCGACCCGCTGCACCAGGCCATGTTCAACCAGGTTGTCGATGTAGCGGTCGCCCAGGCCTTCGATGTCCATCATGCGGCGGCCGGCGAAGTGGCGGATCGCCTCCTTGCGCTGGGCGGAGCAGAACAAGCCGCCGGAGCAGCGCGCGATCGCTTCGCCCTCTTCGCGCACGACGTGCGAGCCGCACACCGGGCAGGTCTTCGGCAGCACGTAGGCCTCCGGCTCCGGCGACGGCCGGCGCTCCAGCACCACGGACAGCACCTCGGGGATGACGTCGCCGGCGCGGCGGACGATGACGGTGTCGCCAACGCGCACGTCCTTGCGGCGTACCTCATCCTCGTTGTGCAGCGTGGCGTTGGTGACGTTGACGCCGCCGACGAACACGGAGGCCAGCCGCGCCACCGGCGTGATGGCGCCGGTGCGGCCGACCTGCACTTCAATCGCCTGCACGGTGGTCAGCGCTTCCTCGGCCGGGAACTTGTGCGCCAGCGCGAAACGCGGCGCGCGCGAGACGAAGCCCAGTGTGCGCTGGTCCTGCAGCAGGTTGGCCTTGTAGACCACGCCGTCGATTTCGTATGGCATGGTCGGGCGGGCTTCGCCGATCCGTTTGTAGTAGGCCATCAGGCCGTCGTAGCCGCGCACCACGTCCGCTTCTTTCGCCACCGGCAGGCCCATGCCGCGATACCAGTCCAGCAGCGCGGAATGCGACAGCGGCATCTCCGCGCCTTCCAGCGCGCCGACGCCATAGGCGAAGAAACTCAGCTTGCGCGACGCGGTGATGCGCGAATCGAGCTGGCGCAGGCTGCCCGCCGCCGCGTTGCGCGGGTTGACGAACTCCTTCAGGCCGGCCTCGCGCTGGCGGGCGTTCATCGCTTCGAAATCGCTCTTGAACATCAACACTTCGCCGCGCACATCGAGGACGGCCGGCGGCGTCGGAGTGTTCAGGCGCAGCGGAATCGAGCGGATGGTGCGGATATTGGTGGTGACATCCTCGCCGGTGTAGCCGTCGCCGCGCGTGGCGGCTTGCACCAGCAGTCCGTCGACGTAGCGCAGGTTGATGGCCAGGCCGTCGTATTTGACTTCGGCCGCGTATTCGACGGCGGCCGCCGCGTCCAGGCCTTCGCGCACGCGGCGGTCGAAGTTCTCGATATCCTCGTCGGTGAAGCCGTTATTCAGCGACAGCATCGGCACCGTGTGCGTGACCTGGTCGAACTGCGGCAGCGGCGCCGCGCCCACGCGCTTGGTGGGCGAGTCGGGCAGCGCGAACTGCGGGTGGGCTTCTTCCAGCTTTTGCAGTTCGATGAACAGCTTGTCGTACTCCGCGTCCGGGATGGTGGGCGCGTCTTCAACGTGATAGGCGTGCAGGTGCTTGTTGAGTTCTGCGCTCAACGATTCGATGCGCGCCTTGTAATCCACTTCAGTCATTACCGCTTCCTGCTAGCTAAACAAACGCAACGCGCGAATCGAACCGGCCGGAATATCGGCGTCGTTCATCTCGGCGTAGAAATCCTGAACCTGGCCTGCGATCTCCGCCAGCGAGGCGTCCGACAACGGCTGGTTGTAGTCGTCGACGATGGTTGCGTCCAGGCGGCCCACCAGCGACTTGGCGCAGGCGACCATGGCGCCGAAGCCGTCGCGGGACGGCGCCACGCAAGGCACGTCCAGCAGCAGCGTCAAACGCGGCGTGGTTTCCTCGGCCAGCGTGACGTTGGTCGACAGCGAGAACAGGTGGCCGCCTTCGCCATCCGGCATCACGTAGCGGCCGTCGGGACGCACGTCGAAGCCCTGCTTCTCCAATGCGCCCAGCAGCGTGGTGATGGCCCACGGCGCGCCGTTGGTCTGAAGGTTCACGCCCAGCTGCGCGTCGTGGCCGGCGACGAAGCGGTGCAGGTTGCGCGCTTCGGCCATCACTTCGATCATGTCCGGGATTTCCGGCTCGGCGCCGATTTCGTCGGCCATCGCGCGCAGGCGGGTGACCAGCTCCGAGTATTCCAGTTCGTTCAGCGCGGTGCTGCGGCTGGCCAGCTGCACGCCGCCCTGCAGCTTGGTGTAGACGCCGCCGTGGACGATGGGCTCCCATTCGCCGCTGACGGCCAGGCCGATGTAGTGCACAGGCTTGTTGCCGACCATGCGCAGCGTTTGCAGCACCGGCAGCAGCTTGTCGCCGCGCGCCGGGCCTTCCAGCGCCAGCGGCAGCAGGCAATCGATCAGCGGGTCGACCAGCGCGGTGGCCTGTTCGGCGGCCGGGTCACGCCGCCGGCGTGCGGCGCGGCCGGTGGCGCCGTCGGATCGGCGGGATCGCTTTCGAATTCGGGGGCGGGGGGGCGCGGCCGGCCGCTGCGGCGGAGGCTTCACCGCCGGCCACGCCGGGCGCCGCGCTGTCGAGCGAGAAGCTAGGCTCGTGGCGCGCGCCGGACGACGGCGGCGCATCGCCGGTGCGCATCAGCACATCGTCATGGTCGGTCGAGAAGGCGCGTTCCACGCTCTTCTTGGCTTTGTATTCCTGGATCTTGTTGTAGCCGAAAACGCCGGCGACGAATACGCCGGCGATCCCGATCAAACTCATTTGAAGGTCTGTCATGCTGCTTGTGCCTCGGAAGCGAAGTTTGCGGCGGATTCCATATCCACCGCCACGATGCGCGATACGCCCTGCTCTTGCATCGTCACACCGATCAGTTGATTGGCCATCTCCATCGCAATCTTGTTGTGCGAGATGAAGAGGAATTGGGTGTGGTCAGACATGCGTTTGACCATCCGGCAGAATCGTTCGGTATTGGCGTCGTCCAGCGGCGCGTCGACCTCGTCGAGCAGGCAGAACGGCGCCGGGTTGAGCCGGAACATCGAGAACACCAGCGCCGTTGCGGTCAGCGCTTTTTCACCGCCGGACAACAGGTGAATGGTGGCGTTCTTTTTGCCCGGCGGCTGGGCCATGACCTGCACGCCGGAGTCGAGGATTTCGTCGCCGGTCATGATCAGCTTTGCCTGGCCGCCGCCGAACAGGATCGGGAACAGTTCGGAGAAGTGGCCGTTGACGCGGTCGAAGGTGTCTTGCAGCAGATCGCGCGTCTCCTTGTCGATGCGCGCGATCGCGTCTTCCAGCGTGTTGATCGCCTCGTTCAAGTCGGCGTTCTGCGCGTCGAGGAAGTTCTTGCGTTCGGAGGCCGTCGCCAGTTCGTCCAGCGCCGCCAGGTTGACCGCGCCCAGCATCGAGATCGCGTTGGTCAGGCGCGTGACCTCGCCCTGCAGGTAGGAGGCCTTCATGTCGGGATGCAGCTTCTCGGCCAGCGCCGCCTCGTCGGCCTGCACCTCGGCCAGCTGCGCCGCGAACTGCTCCTGGTTCAGGCGCGCGGCCTGCTCCTTCAGCTGCATCTCCATGATCTTGTCGCGCTGCGGCTGCAGCGCGCGCTCGGTCGACATGCGGCCTTCCTCGAACATGCGCAGCTGCTGCGCGATCTGGTCGAGTTCATGGCGGGCGTCGGACAGCGCCTTCTCCTGGCTGGTGCGGCGGTCCAGCAGCTCCTGCAGGCCGTCGTTGGCCTGGCCGGATTCCAGGCTGGCCAGTTCGTTCTGGCCCGCCTCCAGGCTTTGCGTGACCTGCACCACCTGCGCGTTCGCGGTGGCGATGGAGCGGCGGAATTCCTCGATCTTGCTGCGCTGGGACTTCTCCGCGAACTGCGCTTCCTGCGCGGCGCGTTCCAGGTCGCGCAGGGCTTCGCGGGCGTCGGCCAGGCGCTGCTCTTTTTCCAGGAACAGGGTCTGGCCTTCCTCGTGGTCGCCCTGCAGGTTGCCGAGCTCCATATCGAGCTGCTCGAACTTCTCCTCGGACTCCATCTTGACCTGGGTTTGTTCCTCTTCCTGCGCGGCGATTTCGGCCAGGTCGGTTTCGATCTGGTTGCTGCGCTGGTTGAAGCGCGCCTCGATCTCCGACAACTTGACCACGTCCAGCTGCAAGGTATGCACCGACTGCTGCAGGCTTTGCAGCTTCGCGCGGTACTCGGTCAGCCGGCGCGTGAGCTCGGAGACCGCGGCATCGGCACGCACCGAGCGGGCGCGCGCTTCATCGGCCAGCATCTGCTGCGCGCGCAGCTGCTTGGTGATGTTGTCGATTTCCTGCTGGCGGCCCAGCATGCCGTCCTGCTCCGAATCGGCGGCGTAGAAACGCACGCTGCCCTGTGTGACGGCGTGGCCCTGGCGCGTGACGAAGCAACCGCCGGCCGGCAGCTTGGCGCGTTCGGCGAAGGCTTCGGCCGTGTCCTCGGCGATGTAGACGTTGTGCAGCCAGTCCTGCAGCAGGCCGCGCAGGCCCGGGTCGTTCAGCTTGAGCAGGTTGAGGAACGGCTTCAGGCCGGGCACTTCCACCGGCGCAGGCGGCACGGCGGTCGACGGCGCGAACAGCGCCAGCTTGGCCGGCGGCGCGTCGCCGAAGAAGGCCTTGGCCCATTCAATGTTCGACATCTGCAGCGCCGAGGTGCGCTCGCGCAGCACGGATTCCAGCGCGGTCTCCCAGCCGGATTCGATGTTCAGCTTTTGCCACAGGCGCGGCAGTGTATCCAGCTCGTGCTTCTGCAGCCAAGGCGTGACCTTGCCCTGCGTCTGCACGCGTTCCTGTAACTGGCGCAGCGCGTTCAGGCGCGCTTCCAGCTGGGCGTTGGCGGCGGTCTCGGTGTTGACCTGCTGCTGCGCGGCCTGGCGTTCCTCTTCCAGCTTGGGCTGCTGTTCCAGCGCCTCTTCGAGCAGGAAGCCTTGCTCTTCAAGCGCTTGCTGCTTTTCTTCCAGCTGCATGCGCAGGTTGCTCAGGTGCGCGCTGTCCGGCAGATTGAGGCCGCTCTTTTCCTGCTGCAGGCGCTCGCGCCGCACGGCCAGGCCGTTGAGGATGTTGTTGGCGTTGCGCTGGTGCGCCGACTCCAGCTCCAACTGCTGCTGCGCCTGCATGATGCGGGCGCGCGATTCGGTGCTCTTGGTCTGCGCCTCGCGCCACACCTGCTCCAGCATCGGCAGCGACTCGGCCTTTTGCTCGGCCATCATCTGCGATTGTTCGACCTTGGCCGACAGCTCTTCCAGCGTGAACTCGGCTTCCTCGATCTGGCCGCCGTATTCGCTGGCCTGCTGCTGCCACTGGTCGCGCTGCGCGGTCAACGCGGCCAGCTGCGCCTGCAGGCGGCTGCGCGATTCGATGACGAACTTGATCTGCGCTTCCAGGCTGCCGATTTCGGCGTTGGTCTGATACAGGCTGCCCTGCGCCGTGTGCAGGCGGTCGCCGGCGGCGAAGTGCGCCTGGCGCATCTGCTCCAGCGACAGCTCGACGTTGCGCAGCTTGGCGGTCTGCTCTTCCAGGTCGTTCTGCGCCTGCTCCATCTCGCGGAAGTACTTTTTCTGCTCGTTCTCGGCCTCGATCTTGCGCAGCAGCCAAAGCAGCTTTTGCTTTTCCTCCTGGTCCGATTGCAGCTGATGGAACTTGGTGGCGACGGCGGCCTGGCCTTCGAGCTTTTCCAGGTTCGAATTCAGTTCGCGCAGGATGTCCTCCACCCGCAGCAGGTTCTCGCGGGTGTCGTGCAGGCGGTTCTCGGTTTCGCGGCGGCGCTCCTTGTACTTCGAGACGCCGGCCGCCTCCTCCAGGAACACGCGCAGTTCTTCCGGCCGCGATTCGATGATGCGGCTGATCATGCCCTGGCCGATGATCGCGTAGGCGCGCGGACCGAGGCCGGTGCCGAGGAAGATGTCCTGGATGTCGCGCCGGCGCACCGGCTGGCCGTTGATGTAGTAGGTCGAGGTGCCGTCGCGCGTGAGCGTGCGCTTGACGGCGATTTCGACGTACTGGCCCCACTGGCCGGAGGCCTTGCCTTCGTTGTTGTCGAACACCAGCTCGACCGAGGCGCGCCCGGCCGGCTTGCGGTGCGTCGAGCCGTTGAAGATAACGTCCTGCATGGACTCGCCGCGCAGCTCGGAAGCCTTGGATTCGCCCAGCACCCAGCGCACGGCATCGATGATATTCGACTTGCCGCAACCGTTGGGACCCACCACGCCAACCAACTGACCCGGCACCTGGAAATTGGTGGGATCAACGAAAGACTTAAATCCCGACAATTTGATGGAAGATAGACGCACGTTGTTATCTGGGCAGAGGGCTGGAAAAGTTCACAATAATACCATTTTGCGCATCAAATCAGGCCGAAAACGCGTCATGGAGGGCGAGTTCACCTATCGTAGCGGGGATTGGGGCTCACGCCAAATGGCACGCGTGTACGGTTTGTCGTGGCCCGACAACCACAGCGCCGCCTCGGTGATCCAGGTTTCGGCCGGAATCGGCTCCACGCGCGGCGCGATCAGCATGATGGGAAGACACAACACCATCAGCAGCCGGCCCAGCGCCATGTGGTGTTCGGTGCTGGCGTACCAGATGAAAATGGCCGCCACCACCAGGCCAAGCAGGCTGCCGGTCACCGACTCGGACACTGAATGGGCTTGCACATAAACGCGGGAAATGGAGATCAACACGGCCAGCAGCACGCCCAGCAAGGTGCCCAACACTCGCAACGGCGGCGGCGCCGAGCGGAACACCAGGAAGAACGCCACCGGGAACACGGCGGCGGCGCGCATCGCGTGACCGCTGAAGCCGGCGAATTCCACCGATTCGACGCCGATGCCCCAACCAACGAAAGCCATCTTGGTGGCGACGACCAGGGCCATGCCGACGCCGAACAGGACGCACCAGGCCGCCGTCAGGCGCCAGGATTTGCCGGCAAGCAGCCACACCGCAATCGCCACGCCGATCGGCCCGGTCACCGCCAAGCTCCCCGCCACACTCAAACCATGCCACCACATCATCATCTAAAAAGCCCTATCGTTGTCTTTTGCACCGCGTCATTTAAACACATGCGCGCGCATTGTATCGAAAATTACTGGGCGGCAACAGTGTGCGGCGAAATCCGGCGCTGTCCGACGTGCTCCGGCGGGGCGTGGCATACTGACATCCATGCTCACCATTCTCGGAAAATCCTCCTCCATCAACGTCCGCAAAGTGCTGTGGACGTGCGCGGAAATCGGCCTCGATTACCGCCTGGAGCAATACGGCAGCGGCTTCCCGCCCACCACCACGCCGGAATTCCTGCGCATGAATCCGAACGGCATGGTGCCGGTCATCATCGACGACGGGCACAGCCTGTGGGAATCGAACACCATCTGCCGCTACCTGGCCGGCAAGCACGGCCGCACCGATCTGTTGCCGGCCGAGCCGATGGCGCGCGCGCAGGTGGAGAAATGGATGGACTGGCAAGCCACCGAATTGAACAGCGCCTGGCGCTATGCCTTCATGGCCATGATACGGCAGAGCCCTGCACATGGCGATGCGGCGGCGCTGGCCGCCAGCGTGTCCGAATGGAACCGGCTGATGGGCCTGCTGGACACGCATCTGGCCGCCGGCGGCCCGTACGTCTGCGGCGGCGCCTTGACCCTGGCCGATATCGTGCTCGGGCTGTCGGCCAACCGCTGGCGCTCGATGCCGATGGCGCGCCCCGCGCTGGCCTCCGTCGATACCTGGTTTGCCCGCTTGAACGAACGTGAAGGTTTTCGCATCCATGGCTGCAACGGCCTGCCCTGACATTTACTTTTCTGGAGTTTAGCAATGACTTTATCGACCTGGCTGTTGTTCTTATCGGTTTCGCTGGCGGCGGCGTTCAGTCCTGGCCCGGGCGTGCTGATGGCCATCTCGACCGCGACCACCATGGGTGCGCGGCGCGCGTTCTACAGTTCGGCGGGCAATGCGCTGGGCGTGTTTATCGTGGCGACCACGGCGGTGGCCGGCCTGGGCCTGTTGCTGAAGACGTCCGCGTTGGCGTTCGGCGCGTTGAAGGTGGCCGGTGCCGCCTACCTGATCTACCTGGGCATCAAGGCGTGGCGCCACGCCGGCCAGGTGACTGAAACGACGGAGAGCGCCGCAACGGCGGCCCCGGCGGCGAGTGCGGCCGAGGCCAGCCGCCTGAGCACGTTCCGCAGCGGCCTGCTGGTCGCGGTCAGCAATCCCAAGGCGATCCTGTTCTTCACCGCCGTGTTCCCGCAGTTCATGCCGCCCGACCATGTGGACCCGGTGCGCTTCCTGCTGTTGACGTCGACCTTCACCAGCTGCACGCTGCTGTCGCACTTCTTCTATGTGGCGTGCGCGTCGTGGTTGAAGCGCAGCGTCAAGCAGAGCATCGCCCGCACGCGCCTGGCCAAGCGCACCACCGGCGTGATCTTCGTCGGCATGGGCGGCGCTTTGCTGACGTTGACGAACTCGAAGTAAGCCGACGACAGATGGCGGTACAATTGTTCCATGAATGCCGCCCTCAAAACTTTGGTCGCCGAAGCACTTAAACTCGATACGCACGAGCGTATGGAATTTGTTCAAGTGCTTCTGGCCAGCCTGCACGAAGGCGCCGAGCTCGACGAGGCCTGGACTGCCGAGATTGCACAGCGCATCGCCGATATAGAAAGCGGCATCGAGCAAACCATTCCAATGGCCCAAGCGCTGGCTCAAGTCCGCAATAATCTTTATTTGCGCGGCCGAAACACGAAGATTTAGCCGAAGGCCGAAGCGGGCGGATCGATGTTGGCGTCGTTGTCGGCATTGCGGGCCAAGGCTTGCGACAAGGCGACGGCGACCACGCCTTCGCTGCGCACCACTTGCACCGTCTGCTCAAGGAAGCGCTTGGCCAGCTGCTCGCCGGACATCGAGAACGCTTCCTGCCGCGCCGCCGTCGAGAAGATGTACAAGGTGCGCAAGGGACTGATCCACGCCAGCTTGACCTTGCGGCTGCCGCCATCTTCCTGCTCGAATTCCAGCCACATGCCGCGCATCAGGCTGTCCACTTCGATGGCGGCGTCCTCCTCTTCGGGCGCGGGCTGCTGCGCGGCGCGCGCTTCGGCCTCCGCCTTGGCCACGGCCTCAGCCTTGGCTTGCAGCTCCAGGCGCCGTTCGGCCGCCTGCTGCGCCACCTGCATGGAAATCTCCAGTTGGCGTTCCGGCGAAATCTCCAGCGGTGCGCGCACGATGGAGGCGTGGCATTCGGCCAGCTCGGCAAAGAATTGCAGACGGTCGGCGTCCTGCCACTTGATGATGTCCAGCCATTTGTTCAGCGTGGACAGCAGCACCGGCAGCTTGGCGATCAGCTGCTTGCGGTCCTCCGCGTTGAGCTTGGGACGCACGCTCCAGATCAGGTCGTCCATGGTTTTGGTGGCGTTGTTGACGGCGCCCGGTTTGTCGTCCTCGATGCTGTAGGCGATGGTCAGCACCGACACCCAGCGTTGTTCGAGGAAGGCTTCCACCACGGCGATCACTTCGCCGGTGCCGATGCGCAGTGCGACCGCGTTCCTGGCCAGCTTGCTCGACTCGGCCATCTTCTCCTGCTTCAGCGCGGCGGCGATGGGCTCGGCGATGGCGGCTGCGGCGGCGCGCTCCTCGGCCTGGATAGACGCTTCCAGTTCGTCGACGGCTTCGGTGAAGACCGACAGTTCATGATCGTAGTCGCGGCCGACGCGGTCCACGCTGCGCTGCATCGCCTGGAACAGCGGGTCTTCCGGTCCCTTGCGCTGCTCCCAGCCCATGCGCGACAGCAGGTCGATCAGGCGACGCGCCGGATGGGCTTCCTGGAAGAAGAAGTTCTTGTCGACCAGCGCCGCCTTCAGCACCGGGATTTGCAGGAAGCGGATCAGGTCGCGGATTTCCTGCGAGATGTTCTGGTCGCGGAAGACGGTGTCGAAGATCGCCGACAGCAGGTCGATGGTGCTTTCGTCGGTGCGCGACAGGCTGCCCTGCGGCATGCTGGCCTTGATGTTCGGCAGGTAGAAGACGTTGCCGCCGGCCGCTGCCGCGCCTGGGACTGCGCCTGCGCCAACGTCGGCGGGCGCGGACGGCGATGGCACGGCGGCCATGCCGGCCACCGCGCCCAGCGTGCCGATGGATTCGTACGGCACCGCTTTTTGCAATTGCGTGAGATACGCCAGCACCGGCTGCTTGGCGCCGATCTGCGACAGGCGTTGCGCGTCTTCATTGCTCAAGGCGCCGGCCACGAGGCCTTGTGCCGGACCTTGCACCCAGGCGCCGCCCTGCACTGCGCCCGCCGGCAGGAAGCCGCCGCCAGCGGCGGCCGGTGCGCCCGCCATGCCGACGGCAAAGCCGGGAGCCATCAACACGCTACCCGGCGTGCCGACCGCGGCGGGCACGAAACCCTGCGCAGCATCACGCGATCCCACCGGCAGCGCCGCACCATGCGCGACAGCGCCTGCCGCTCCAGCCGCACCCACGGCGGCCTGCCCGGCGGCGACATTCGGCACCCACACGGCGCCGGAATTCAACGCCGACATCGGCAGGTCGGGAATGCTGAGGTCCACACCCTGCATCAAACCGTCGGCGATGTTGTCGACGATCTCGCCCGCAGCCGAACCGGCCACGTCGCTCGACGCGAAGAACTGCCGCAGCTGCTGCGCCAGCGCCGCCTGGTTGCCGCGCACGCGCGACGGCGCGGCCGCCTTGGGCTTGTCGGTCTTGCGGCCCTTGAAACCGTCCACCGAGCCCGGCAGCACGCCCTTGCTCTGCAAGGCCAGGTTCAGCGCATCCAGCATCGGCCCCAGCTCGATGAACATGCCCGGCTTGATCAAGGGCTGCAACAGCGGCGCGGCGTCGGCCTCGGTATCGAATTCGGTCCAGGCCTGCTGCAAGGCGACCAGGAACACCTCCGGACGGAACGGGTTCTGGCTGACACGCAGGATATCGCGGTCCAGCAGGAACGCCAGCCGCACGTTCAAGGTCTGCAGCTGGTCCGAATACAAGCTCTCGAACGGCTTGCTGACGCCGCTCAGCGCCACCTTGTTATCCATCTCCTCGAACGGCACCAGCGACAACGGCTGTTCGCTCGCGCGCGGCTTGCCCTTGGCCGCCGGCGACAGCTCGGCGATCTCGCGCCGCAGCGCCTTCTCCAGCGTGCTGGAAGCCAGGTGCAGGAAGGCGAAATTCCGGTTGCGCAGCTGGTTGCCGGCCCGGATGCGCTGCTGCATGGTGCGCGGATCGCCACCGGTGGCGTCGATCAGTGCGCCGGCCAGGCGGGTCGCCAGGTCCAGGTACTGGTCGCCGGCATGCTTGGTGGCGATGCCGATCAATTCCTCCAACAAGGCATGCCGCGGCGAGACCGTCTTTTTCGGCACCGGGGGCGTTGTGGAAGATGCAACCATGGTGTGACCTGCGTAACGTGGAATATCGATTTACCACATTCTTGCACATTCTTTCCACATGGCAATACCCAAAAGGAAAGACTGTGCAATATTTCGCGTATTTTTGTGTTTTCCCACAAGTTTAAGGCCATGAAACCCAGCATTGACGGGGCGCAAAGGACAAGGTTGAAGTTTCCCTAACATAACAATTTCCTGCCGTCGCCACCAAGGACCCGTCATGAAATTCCTGCATAACCTGGAAACGTCCAGCAAGCTGCTGGCCTCCTTCGCCGTCCTGCTCGGCCTGACTTTGCTGATGGGCCTGAGCGACCTGTCGCGCATGGCCCGCATCGACGACGCCTCCTCCGAATTGTCCGACAAATGGCTGCCGCAGACCATAGCTGTGCTGTCTCTGCGCAACGATTTGCTGGAGGTGCGCAAGCTGGAGCACGTGGTGGTGGGCGACAAGGACAGCATCGCCGATGCCGACCGCAAGCTGGGCGCCGCCTACACGGCGCTGCGCGGCCACACCGGGCAGCTGGCGCAGGTGCTGGCAGAGACCCCGGTGAAGCTGCTGGCCGCCGACATGCTGCGCCTGGCCGCCGACTATGGCGCCGAGCACGAGCGCATGATGGCCCTGGCCGCCGAGGGCAAAAAGGACGAGGCCGCCGCCGCGCTGAAGGGCCGCTCGCAGCAGACGATGGACGCGCTGAACGGCCAGCTCGACAAGCTGCTGGCGGCGCAAAAGGCCGGCAGCCAGCAGGCGGCGCACGTCGCCGACGACCTGTACGACGGCGCGCGCATCGTCGCGATGAGCACGCTGGCCATGGCCGTCTTCGGCGGCGCCTTGCTGGCGCTGTGGCTGGCCCGTTCGATCTCGGCGCCGTTGCAGCGGGCGATGCAGGTGGCGCAGCGCATCGCCAACGGCGACCTGAGCACACGCATCGGCGAGACCGCCAACAACGACACCGGCCGGCTGCTGCAGGCGATGCAGCACATGAACGACAGTCTGCTGTCCATCATCGGCCAGGTGCAGCAAGGCGCGCGCGCCATCGACGGCGCCGCGCGCGAGATCGCAGAGGGGAACCTGAACCTGTCGACCCGCACCGAGCAGCAGGCCGCATCGTTGGAGGAGACCGCGTCCTCGATGGAGCAGCTGACCGCCACCGTCAAGCAAAACGCCGACCACGCGATGCAGGCCAACAAGCTGGCGCTGTCGGCGTCGGCCGTGGCGCAGCGCGGCGGCGCCGACGTCGAACAGGTGGTGGGCACGATGGCGTCGATCGACGACAGCTCGAAAAAGATCGCCGAGATCATCGGCGTCATCGACGGCATCGCGTTCCAGACCAATATCCTGGCGCTCAACGCCGCCGTGGAGGCGGCCCGTGCCGGCGAACAGGGACGCGGTTTCGCGGTGGTGGCGTCGGAGGTGCGCAACCTGGCGCAACGCAGCGCGGCGGCCGCCAGGGAGATCAAGGAACTGATCGCCGACTCGGTCGACAAGGTGGCGCGCGGCACGCAGCTGGCAGACCAGGCGCGCACCACGATGGACGAGGTGGTGGGCAGCGTCCAGCGGGTGACCGGCCTGATCGGCGAGATCGCCGACGCCAGCGCCGAGCAGACCGCCGGACTGGAGCAAGTGAACCAGGCCGTGGCGGAAATGGACCAGGCCACGCAGCAGAACGCGGCGCTGGTCGAGCAGGCCGCCGCCGCGACCGCCGCGATGCAGGACGAGACAGGCAAGCTGAACGAGGCGATCGGCGTGTTCTCCGTCGCGCGCGGCGAGCCGGCGGCGTCCCCTGCCCTCGCGGCCGGGCTCGCGCCGCAGGCCATCGGCGCCGCGCCCGCCACCATCCGCGCCGTCAAGGCCGCACCGGCCAGCGGCCGCTCCGTCAAGCCCGCGGCGTCGACCGCGCGGCCAGCGCGGACGCCGCCGCCCAACCCGGCACGTCGCAAGCCCGCGCCCGCATCAGGCGGACACAGCAGCAAGGAAGTCGAGTGGGAAGAATTTTAGGCAGGCAGCAAGGCATGCTCCTACATGCCACCAAGAGAAATTCCGATAGCGATCACCGGATCGAGCCCGCATCATTGCGATACCAAAAACACGCCGGAATGCAAGCGTCGGCGTGGTTCTGGCGAGTACGCTCTTTCACTTTCGCAAAGGAATTGACATGAACTCGAATCAAAAAGGCAGTGGTAGCAAGCAGGGCTCGACCTCGGGCAGCAACAAGCAGTCGGGCGACCAGGGTTCGTCCAGCGGGTCGCGTGGCAGCGGCACCCAGGGCGGCACCCAGGGCGGCACCCATGAGCAGCATGTGGAGGCCGGCCGTCAAAGCCACAAGAACGACGCCAACAAGCAGTCCGGCAAGAAAGACCGTTGAGTAGGCCAGCGCGGTCGATGCGGCGCCGCCACAGGCGCCGCATACCTCGTCAGATGTTCGCCACCCGCTGTCCGCGCGGCGGCACGAAATCCTTCACCGCATTGATCATCCCCACTTTCAAGCCTTCGGTCGCCGTCAGGTGCAGGTCCGAGTACTCGTGCGTGCGCCAGTGTTCGTCCGTCAGCTGGACATGGTCGCGCAGGATCTGCTCGGTGCGCGCGTCGTCAGCCTGCAGGCCCTCGACGATGATGCGCAGCGCGTCCGGCCGGGCGCCGTGCGGCGCGCTGGCGTGCGACTTGTGCACCATGAAGCGCGCCGTCTCGCTGGCGTAGCGCTCGGCGCCGGCCAGGAACAGGATCACCGCGATCGACGCCACCGCGCCGGCGTTGTAGGTGACGATCTTGATCGGCAGCTTGCTCAGGTAGTTGTACAGGCAGATGCCGTCGCTGACGTAGCCGCCGTTGGACTGGATCAGGATGTGGGCGGTGGTGATGCGGTCTTCCGTCATGTCGGCAACGGCGTCGAAGACGCGGCGCACCATGTCGCTATTGACGTCTCCGGACAGGGTGAACCACGCGTGGCCCTCGTAAGTAGTGGAATCTTGGCTCATGGCTGGGCTCTCGAATAGGTGTGGCCTATTCTAGCAAATAGTTGTTTTTCAAGCTTCATTATGGCACTTCATTCGTGCGCAGGGAAAACAGGGTTCAGATTGACAACACGGTACTTCTGACATATATTCCCGAGTCTTGATCGGGAGAGGGCAAACCAGCGTTGCCGCCGAAGGGGCACTACCCAAAAACTCTCAGGCAAAAGGACCGATCAAGGGACCAGCGCGACCGTATCGACGGGACGCCAACTGGACCAACTCTGGAGAGCGGTCGCGGCGCAAGCCGGCGACCCACCGAAGGGGCGCACGGGAATCAGGAGTCACCCTCCTCCCGTAATCTCTCAGGTACCAAGGACAGAGGGGTCTGCGATCATTGTGGAATCAGCTTCTTTTTGGCGTTTCCTTGTATGTTCTGTTAACCCCTATTCGATTTGGACCGAGGAATTATGACGCTCAAAGCCACCCCACTCAACAATGCCCACCGCGCCGCCGGCGCCAAGATGGTCGACTTCGGCGGCTGGGACATGCCGGTCAACTACGGCTCCCAGATCGAAGAGCACAACGCCGTGCGCTCCGACGTCGGCATGTTCGACGTGGCCCACATGTGCGTGGTCGACATCAAGGGCGACAATGTGCGCGCCTTCCTGCGCGGCCTGCTGGCCAACAACGTCGACAAGTTGCAGGTGTCGGGCAAGGCGCTGTACTCGTGCATGCTGAACCCGCAAGGCTTCGTCATCGACGACCTGATCGTCTACTTCATCAACGAGAGCTGGTTCCGCCTGGTGGTCAACGCCGGCACCGCCGAAAAAGACGTGGCCTGGATGCAGCAACAAAACACCGCCACCAACAGCGGCCTGACCATCACCCAGCGCCGCGATGGCGCCAACGCCATGGCGCTGATCGCCGTGCAGGGCCCGAACGCGCGCGCCAAGGTGTGGCAAGTCATCCCCGAATCGAAGGAAGGCACGGCCGACATGAAGCCGTTCAACGTCGCCTTCGCCCAGAGCGCGGCCTTCGGCGAGGCGATGATCGCCCGCACCGGCTACACCGGCGAAGACGGCTTTGAAATCGGCGTCGCCGCCGAGCAAGCGGAAAACCTGTGGAACGCGCTGGCTGCGGCGGGCGTCAAGCCGGCCGGCCTGGGCGCGCGCGACACGCTGCGCCTGGAAGCCGGCATGAACCTGTACGGCCAGGACATGGACGAAACCGTCAACCCGCTGGACGCCGGCCTGGCCTGGACCATCGACCTGGTCTCCGAGCGCGACTTCATCGGCAAGGCGGCGCTGCAGGCGATGGGCCAGAACGCCCAGTTCGTCGGCCTGATCCTGCGCGAAAAAGGCGGCGTGCTGCGCGCCCACCAGAAGGTGGTCGTGGCCGGCACCGACGCCGTCGGCGAGATCACCAGCGGCACCTTCAGCCCGACCATGCAGCAGGCGATCGCGCTGGCGCGCGTGCCCAACGGCGTGGCCGTCGGCGACACCGTGCACGTCGAGATCCGCGACAAGAAACTGGCCGCGTCGGTGGTCAAGCTGCCGTTCGTGCGCAACGGTAAAATCCTCGCTGTTTAAATTAGTACCCTGACACCCACCATCTGGAGCTTTACATGAACATCCCTGCAGACCTGAAGTACACCGAATCCCACGAATGGGTACGCGCTGAAGCTGACGGCACCGTCACCGTCGGCATCACCGAGTTCGCGCAGGATGCGCTGGGCGATATCGTCTTCGTCGAACTGCCGAAAGTCGGCGCGACCTACGGCGCCGGCGACGACGCCGCCGTGGTGGAGTCGGTCAAGGCCGCCAGCGACATCTACGCGCCGGTCGCCGGCGAAGTCATCGCCGTCAACGACGACGTGGTCAACGCGCCCGAGTCGATCAACAGCGACGCCTACGCCGCCTGGCTGTTCAAGATCAAGCCGGCCGACGCCGCAGCGATCAACGGCCTGCTGGACGCCGCCGCTTACGGCAAGACCACCGAAGCGTAATTCGCCGCCACCGCCGTCATTCCCGCGCAGGCGGGAATCCATGGAACGCCGGCCTCCGACGCTCAGCATGGGTTCCCGCCCGCGCGGGAACGACGGCGGCCGCTTTGCCGTTCCGACCACCTATTCAGCCCCTCGCCCATATCATGACCCGCACCAGCCTGACCCAACTCGAAGCCCGCGACGCCTTCATCGCCCGCCACATCGGCCCTGACGCCGCAGAACAGGAAGCCATGCTGTCGGTACTCGGCTACGCCTCGCGCGCAGCCCTGATCGACGCCCTGGTCCCCGCCAACATCCGCAACAAAGGCGCCCTGCCGCTGGGCGCGTACGCGCAGCCGATGCCGGAACAGGAAGCGCTGTCCAAGCTGAAGAAGATCGCCTCCAAGAACAAGGTGCTCAAGTCGCTGATCGGCCAGGGCTACTACAACAGCGTCACGCCTGGCGTGGTACTGCGTAACATCTTCGAAAACCCGGCCTGGTACACCGCCTACACCCCGTACCAGCCGGAGATCTCGCAGGGCCGCCTGGAAGCGATCCTGAACTTCCAGCAGACCATCACCGACCTGACCGGCATGGGCATCGCCAACGCGTCGATGCTGGACGAAGGCACGGCCGCCGCCGAAGCGATGACGCTGATCCAGCGCGTGGGCAAGTCGAAATCGACCGTGTTCTATGTCGCCGAAGACGTGCTGCCGCAAACCCGCGAAGTGGTCGAGACCCGCGCCAAGCCGCTGGGCATCGAGGTGAAGACCTTCCACCCGGCCGAACTGTCGGCGGTGGGCGATTGCTTCGGCGTGCTGCTGCAGTACCCGGGCGTGAACGGTGCGGTGCGCGACTACAAGGCCGACGTGGAAACGGTCAAGGCCAAGGGCGCGATGGTGGTGGTCGCCGCCGACCTGCTGGCGCTGACCATGCTCACGCCTCCGGGCGAATGGGGCGCGGACGTGGTGGTCGGTAACAGCCAGCGCTTCGGCGTGCCGCTGGGCTTCGGCGGCCCGCACGCGGGCTACCTGTCGACCCGCGACGAATTCAAGCGCAGCATGTCCGGCCGCCTGGTCGGCGTCACCATCGACGCCCAGGGCAACAAGGCCTACCGTCTGGCGCTGCAAACCCGCGAGCAGCACATCCGCCGCGAAAAAGCCACCTCCAACATCTGCACCGCGCAGGTGCTGCTGGCGGTGATGGCGTCGATGTACGCCGTCTACCACGGCCCGAAAGGCCTGCAGCAGATCGCCCAGCGCGTGCACCGCTACACCGGCGTGCTGGCCGCCAACCTGAAGACGCTGGGTTACACCGTCACCAACGACACCTTCTTCGACACGCTGACCGTCGCCGTCAAGAGCGCCGAGCAGCTGCACGCGTCGGCCCACTCGCATGGCGTGAACCTGCGCGTGATCGACGCCACCCATGTCGGCGTGTCGCTGGACGAAACCACCAGCCGCGAAGACATCGCGCTGCTGTGGACCGTGTTCGCCCACCCTGTCGGCGGCCCGGCCCACGGCCCGGACTTCGACACCGTGGAAGCGGCCGTCGCACAGGCCTTCCCGGCATCGCTGTCGCGCACCAGCGACTACCTGACCCACCCGGTCTTCAACCGCTACCACTCCGAAACCGAAATGCTGCGCTACCTGCGCAGCCTGGCGGACAAGGACCTGGCGCTGGACCGCACCATGATCCCGCTGGGTTCGTGCACCATGAAGCTGAACGCGACCTCGGAGATGATCCCGGTCACCTGGCCCGAGTTCTCGAACATCCACCCGTTCGCGCCGGACGCGCAGACGGTCGGCTACCGCGAGATGATCTCGCAGCTGGAAGAGATGCTGTGCGCGCTGACCGGCTACGCAGCCGTCTCGCTGCAGCCCAACGCCGGCTCGCAGGGCGAGTACGCCGGCCTGCTGGTGATCAAGGCCTACCACGAGTCGCGTGGCGAAGGCCACCGCAACATCTGCCTGATTCCATCGTCGGCGCACGGCACCAACCCGGCGTCGGCCAACATGGTCGGCATGCAGGTGGTGGTCACCGCCTGCGACGCCAGCGGCAACGTCGACCTGGCCGATCTGAAGGCCAAGGCTGAACTGCACTCCAAGAACCTGGCTTGCGTGATGGTGACCTATCCATCGACCCACGGCGTGTTCGAGGAAGGCATCCAGGAACTGTGCGAGATCGTTCATGGCCACGGCGGCCAGGTGTACATCGACGGCGCCAACATGAACGCGCTGGTCGGCGTGGCGGCTCCGGGCTCGTTCGGCGGCGACGTCTCGCACCTGAACCTGCACAAGACCTTCTGCATTCCGCACGGCGGTGGCGGCCCAGGCGTCGGCCCGATCGGCGTGGGCGCGCACCTGGCCAAGTTCCTGCCGAACCAGCGTTCGAACGGCTACATCCGCGACAACGCCGGCATCGGTTCGGTCAGTGCCGCGCCGTTCGGTTCGGCCAGCATCCTGCCGATTTCGTGGATGTACATCGCGATGATGGGCGCGGAAGGCCTGACCGCCGCCACCGAGACCGCGATCCTGAACGCCAACTACATCGCGCGCCGTTTGTCGCCGCACTTCCCCGTGCTGTACTCGGGCCACGACGGCCTGGTGGCGCACGAGTGCATCATCGACCTGCGTCCGCTGCAGGATGCCACCGGCATCAGCAACGAAGACGTGGCCAAGCGCCTGATGGACTTCGGCTTCCACGCGCCGACCATGAGCTTCCCGGTACCGGGCACGCTGATGATCGAGCCGACCGAGAGCGAATCGAAGGCCGAGATGGACCGCTTCATCGACGCGATGATCGCCATCCGCGGCGAGATCGCCAAGGTTGAAAGCGGCGAGTTCGACAAGCTGGACAACCCGCTCAAGTTCGCACCGCACACCGCCGAGGTGCTGACCGCCGACAAATGGGAACGCAAGTACAGCCGCGAAGTGGCGGCCTACCCAGTGCCGTCGCTGCGCAAGCAGAAGTACTGGCCGCCGGTCGGCCGCGCCGACAACGTCTACGGCGACCGCAACCTGTTCTGCGGCTGCGCGCCGATGAGCGACTACGAGTAATTCAGGGAAGCGCGGTTCGCCGCGCCAACCGCACAACGCAGGCGAGCCACCCGGCCCGGCCTGCGTTTTTTTATGCCTGCGTCTTATACCTGCGTGGAACGCGCCAGCGCGATGACGCCGATGGTGAGCAAGACGATCCAGGACGGATGCCTGCCGCGCGTGAACACCAATGGCAGCAAACCGGCAGCGATCAGGGTCAAGCCCATGGCCTGCGCTGTGGAGGCGGCGCTCAGCCGCCCCTCGGCCAGTTGGAGCAACAGCGCGGCGAAGCCAAACAGCGCCACCGTCACCTCATGCCAGACGAAGCGCAGCGTGCCGGTGGTGAACGCGGTACCGCCCAACAGCTGCGGCAGGTTATCGCGCCGGAACAGACGGATCAGGATATAGCGTTCCCCCAAGATGGAGTGCGCCAGGCCGACGACGACTACAAGCAATGCGGAAAAATAGAGTAGCGCCGTCATGGCCTATTCTTTATATGTTTGATCCCGTACTACAGGATAATTTCAGTCACGGCCGCGTCGAGCAAATCCTTGAGGTTATCAAGCCGCCCCCAGAACGCCTCAACATTGGCAGGGATCCATAATGATGGATCGATCGGCTGCCATCGAATTTCAAACCCAGCGTTAATTGCGATACTTTCGAACAAGAGCCTTTGCGCCCTGCCATTGCCGTCACGAAAAGGGTGAACGACATTGAGTTCGCAAAAATAGTGCGCCATCCTGGCGATAAAGTTCTGCCGGTCCAAACCTTTCAAGTAGCGTTCGTCCTTTAACTGTTCAAAAAGCTTTTGAGCTTCAGGCTCAATGCGATCACAGGTGGCGAAACGGGTGCTACCCTTGCTTATATCGACAGCTCTTAACTCGCCAGCCCATTCGTAGATGTCTTGAAAAAGATAGAAGTGGATATTTTTCAGCGTGGTTAAAGAGACATCGCGGAATACCGGATAATCATATTGACTCAAACGTAGTCTGGTGAACTCCACCTCAGCTTGATTCAGCGATGCACTATCGGTAATGCCAAGTAAGTTGATCAGTACGTCGGAGCCGGGATAGCAATACCAATCCTGGCCCTCGCCGTATTTATCGGGCATATTTGCTCCGTAGCGCTTCGAGCGTTAGCGGGGCCGCGTCCGAGCGCACGTCGAATCCCTCGAGGCGCAGGCTTGCCAAATAATTTTCCTCTCGCAACCTGATGAAGACCTGCCGCTTCATTTCGTCCGTAAGTTTTGTCGCTGCATCGATGTCCAAGCGAAACGCCGCCGCCCTGTCAATTTCCTGTTGAAATGCCAAAGCCTTTTCTGTATGCCGCTGAGATTCAGAACCACTTGCGGCCGCCTGCTGCTTGCCACGCAACGTCTTCAACTTACCCATCTTGGCGCTCATTTATTTTCTCCTGCTTCAGCCGTTAGGTAATTGTACGTCATCGGCGCCCCGATTCTTCTGCATATGTGCTTGACGAGATTTCATATGTCAGATATTCTTTACATATGAAATCAAAAACGCCCACTCCTAGCGGGGATCAGTTGCTGAGCATGCTTGCGGCGCTGTCCAACCCGCACCGCTTGCGCATCATCGCGATGCTGCGGTCGGGCGGCCGCAACTATGTGAGCCAGCTGGCGCGCGAGCTGGGCATCAGCCGGCCCTTGCTGCACCTGCATCTGCAAAAGCTGGAGGATGCCGGCCTGGTCGTCAGCCAGATGGAGCTGTCGCAGGACGGCAAGGCGCTGAACTATTTTGACGTCAGCAATTTCGACTTCGAGCTGACCCCGGCCTCGATCGCCGAGGCGGTCAAGTCGTTGTCCACCAACCCTGAACAATAGAGGCAATTATGGCTGAGCATGTATATCTTTTGACGATAGGCCTGCCGCTGCTGGCCATCGTGGTCATCGCGGCGATGCGGCATTTCTCCGCCATCCAGCAGGCCAGGCTGCGCTTCTCCCATGAGGAGGCCTACCGCGCGATCGCCGAGAAGGCCGTCGCCGCGCATACCGAGGCCGCCGCCGCGCTCACGTCCATGGACGCCTCGCTGGCGGACCTGAAGGCGCGCGTGTCGGCGATCGAGAAGATCTTGAAGGAAGTCGAGTAGTCCCAATCACCACCAGGAGCCACCAAATGAACGAAGTGTCGTTAGTGCGTCTGTACATGCTGAGAGCCGTATATCTGATTATCGCGGTGGGACTGGGCCTGGTGGTGTGGCCTGGCGTGCTCCATCACGACAAGCCGTGGAGCCTGATGGGGGGCGTGGTCAATTGCATGCTGGCGGCGTTCGGCCTGTTGTGCGCGATCGGCGTGCGCTATCCGCTGCAGATGCTGCCCGTGCTGCTGTGGGAGCTGACGTGGAAAATCATCTGGATGCTGGTGGTCGTCGTGCCGGCATGGCGCTCCGGCACGATGGACGCGGGCACGATGGAGATCCTGGTGCAGTGCACGGTGGTGGTGATCATCCCGATCGCCATGCCCTGGGGCTACGTCTTCAAGAAGTACCTGCAACAATCAGGCGACCGCTGGTCCCGCGCCGCGCCGCCCAGCCGCCAGGGCGCCTGATCCGCTCAGTTGCGCACCGACGCCAGGCGCAGGCGGACCACGCGGGGCGAGCCGGCGGGGAGCCTGGATGGCGGCGGCTCCATCCCCTCGTCCAGTTTGAACATCGCCACCGCCTCCGATAAATTGACCGCCTGCCGCTGCAAGCTCGATGCCGCGCTGGCGGCTTGTTCGACCAGCGCCAGCTTCTGCTGCGTCACCTGATCCATCTCGACGATGGCCTGGTGCATGCCCTGCAAGCCCTGCGCCTGCACCACGCTGGCGGCGCTGACCTGGTCGATGATGTCCCCCACCTGCTGCACCGACGCCACGATCTCCGCCATGCTGGCGCCGGCCTCCTCCACCGAGCGGCTGCCGCCCTCGATCTCGGCCACCGACTCGGCGATCAGCTGCTTGATCTCGTGCGCCGCCGTGGCCGAGCGCTGCGCCAGCGTGCGTACCTCGCCCGCCACCACCGCGAAGCCCTCGCCATGCGCGCCCGCGCGCGCCGCCTCCACCGCCGCGTTCAGGGCCAGCAGATTGGTCTGGAAGGCGATGCCGTCGATGACGCCGACGATCTCCACCACCTTGCGCGAGCTGCCGCGGATGGCCGCCATCGTCACCACCAGCCGCTGCACCACGCTGCCGCCGCGCACCGCGAAGTTGGTGGCGCAGCGCGCCAGATGATTGGCCAGTTGCGCGTTGTTGGCGGTCTGCGTGACGGTGTCGCTGAGCTCCTTCATCGAGCTGCTGGCCTCTTCCAGCGTGGAGGCCTGGGCCTCGGTGCGCTGCGTCAGGTCGACATTGCCCTTGGCGATCTCGCGCGAGGCCGTGTCGATCGACTGCGCCGACGCCAGGATGGTCTTCAAGGTGGTGTTCAGGTTGCGGATGCTGGTGTCGAGCGCGCGCGAGGTCTCGGCGATTTCGTCCTTGCCGTAGACCCGGTTCTTCACCGTCAGATTGCCCTCGGCCAGGTCGATCGCGGCCGCGCCGATTTCGCTCACGTCCCTCAACATGGCCCGCCGCACGGCCATCGTCACCAGCAGCGACAGCGTGATCGACAGCACCACCAGCGCCGGCATCAAGATCGACAAGGTCCTGAACTCCGCCTCGGCGTCGTTGTAGGCGCGCGTGCTGAGCGCCGCCTCCAGCCGCGACAACTCATCAAGCCGGCGCGCCACCACGTCGAACGCCCGCTCGGCCGTCGACATGGCGTTGACCGCCATCGACTGGTCGACCATGCTCAATTCGACGACGTCGCCGATGGCCTTGACGTACAACGCGTGCGCCGCCTGCGACTGGGCGACGAAACGGCGTTCGGCCGGATCCGCCTGGGTCGCCATCTCCAGCTGCGCGTACTGGCGGTCCAGCGCGGCCTGGCGGGCGTGGATGTCGCGCACCAGCGCGTCGATGCGCGCCGGCGAGAAGCTGGCGTTGATCCAGGTGAGCAGCTGGTAGATCTCGGTATGCGCGCGGTTGGCGCCGGCCACCAGGTCGGCCGCCGCCTTGAGCCGCACGGCGCGCTGCTGCACCATGTCCTCCAGCCGGTGGTTCTGCCGCACCAGCCCGGCGAAGGCGCCGACCGACAGCACGATCAGCAGGATCAGCACCACGCCCGGCGCCAGCAGCAGCTTGGGCCCTATTCGCAGTTTGCTGAGCATGTCCGTGGCTCAGTGTTTGTAGATGCCGGCTTCCAGCGTCACATCCTCCACCCGCAGCACGTAGGTGCTCTTGGCCTCGACCTTGCCGGTCTGCGGATTGCGGAACTTGTAGTCGACCCAGCCCGAGCCCTTGCCCTTGGCCAGCGCCAGCATCTCCTGGCGGAAGGGCTTGCCGTCGGCGTCCGGCACATCCAGCAGGTTCTTGCCGATCAGCGCGTTGGTCGGGTGGGCGATGGTGATGCCGTTCAGGTCGCGCATGGCCAGGTACAGGGCGCCCTGGTTGAATTCCGGGTCCTTGCGGTTGATGCGGGCGATCATCTCGGCCTTGCCGTGCGCGCGCACGAACTGCGCGCCCTTCTCGGCCAGGGCGACCGCGTCTTTTTCGTTGGGGGCGGCGTGGACGCACATGGAGCACAGCAACAGGGCGATACCGAATATAGCGCGCATGATTCTCTCCTGCATGTAAGATGTTGTACTCTAAGCCGCTTGCTGCGGCGCAATTTTGCGTTTGGTCAAAGTCCTCCTCAGGAGCAACATGAAAGCATCGATCAAGGCCGCCCTGATTTCGGCGTTGGTATTTCCCGGCCTCGGCCACCTGGTGCTGCGGCGCGGCGCGCGCGGGCTGCTGTTCATTGTGCCGACGCTGCTGGCGGGCGGCTACCTGCTGCGCGCCACGCTGACTTTGGCCGGCACGCTGATGGATGAAGTCAACAGCGGCAGGCTGCCGCCCGATCCATTGCTGGTGCTGGAGCGCGTGCACAGTTCGGGCATCGACAACCCGCTCACCAACGGCGCGGCGCTGGTCTGCATCGTTTGCTGGATAGGCGCGGTGGCCGACGCGCTGTGGCTGGGGCGACACCGCTAGCGGCGCGCGGCGGCGTACAATCGCCCGATCCCCCCACCTGAAAGGATCCGCCATGCCTGCCCGCCAGCCTGTCCTCCAACTACTGCCCGCCGTCGCCGCCCTGCTGCTTGCCGTGTCGGCCGGCGCCGTGCACGCCCAGGCCTCCGCCATCCACCGCACCGTGGTCACCAAGGCCGACGTTTCGGTGCCGGGCCGCGAGGCGGTGGTCGCCAGGGTCGAGGTGGATGTGGGCGGCGTCGCCGGCCGGCACTCGCATCCGGGCGACGAGATCAGCTACGTGCTGGAGGGCGAAGGCGAATTGCGCGTCGACGGCGAGGACCCGCGCCGCGTCAAGGCCGGCGAGGCCTTTGTGATCCCGGCCGGCGTCGTCCACGACGCGCTCAATGTCGGCAAGGTGCCGCTCAAGCTGGTCGGCGTGTACGTGGTCGACGGGGCAGCCGCTGGCCACGCCGGGCAAATAACGCCGCTTATTCCAGCAGGCGGCCGGCGGGCAGCACGGCGGGCAGCGCCATCAGGCGCCGCCACCGCCAGCCCAGCGCCAGCAGGGACGCCAGCACGATGGCCGCGCAGACCCAGAACACGGGGAACGCCGGCCACGTGCGCTCGACGCCCAGCATCATCAGGTAAGCGACGATGGTCAGGAAGGTCGCTATCAAGGTGGCGGTCTGATTGGCGGACGCCGGCATCTTCGCGTAATCGCACAGCAGCGTGCAGGCGAGCGGCAGCATCAGCGCCGACAACACGCAGGTCGAAGCATACAGCTGCGGCGCGCCGTGCATCACCATGTCGATGGTGGCCGCGCACGCCACCGTCACCAGCCACACGCGCAGGAACCGCTTCAACAGCGCCGCGCCCAGCAGGCGGTTGAGCTGCGCAGCCGCCGGAGCGCCCGGCGTCAGCAGGTACAAGGCCTGCTCGGCGCCGTGCCGCACTACGCTCTTCTGCAACTCGGCCGCGTAGATCACCACGCTCGCCAGCACGCAGGCCTGCAGCAGCGAGGTGCGCGCCATCTGCCGCAGCAGTTCGGAGTCGTCGAAGCCGTGCAACACCAGCAGCGCCAGCAAAATCAGCAGCGCGCCGCCATGGTAGCCGCCTTCATGCGCGGCCGGGCCGAAGGTGTACGGCAGCATGCGGCCCGGCGCGGCGCCGCCACGGCTGTCGCGCCGCAAGCTGGTGCGGTAGCCGATCCGCAGGCGCATGGTCCAGCGGCTCCAGCTGGCGGCGTCGCCGGGCTTGGGCGCGTCGCCCTGCACCCTGCGCACGGTCGCCATGCGGCGCGCATGCCAGCTCCAGTGGCTGTCGCCCCCGCGCGGGAACGCCGCCCGCATGCCGAAGCCACCCATCACCGACGCCACGATCATGCCGATGCCGGTCAATGCCGGCTCGCCCATCCAGCCTATCGCGTCCCACATCGCGTGCAAGGGCGCCTTGAGCACCGACACCGACAGGAGGATCAGCAGCGACGGCAGGAACGCCAGCACCGTGTAGCGCTGCGCGTACAGGATGAAGCTGTAGAACAAGCAGGCGCCGACCAGCGCATAGCCGAAGTGTCCGAACACCGCGCCGATCATCGCAGCGATCAGCAAAGTCATGGTCCCGTACAGCATCAAGGTCAGCACGATCAGCCGGTGGCGCAGCTTCGGCACCAGGCAGGCGTAGGCCGGCTGGTTCTGCTGCACGGCGCTCTTCAGCAAGGCGCCGCCCCAGATCAGGATCAGGAACGACCACGCGCCGGTCAGCATGCCCCAGCCCAGTTCCGCGCGGTCGATGTAGCGCGCGAACACCAGTGCCGCCACGCCCACCACCAGAGCCAGCCAGCTGATGCGCACCAACGTGCGGCTGGCGCAGCGGTCGCGCACCACTTGCAGCAGCAATTGCGAATAGGCCGCGTTCATTTGGTCACCTCGACGAACAGGTCTTCCAGGCTCAGGGTTTCCACCCGCAGGTCCGGGCCGGCGCGCAGGTCGGCCGCCTCCTGCCCGTTCAGGCGCGCCACGATGCTGACGCCGCCGCTGCGGTCCTGCTGGCGGCGGATCTCGTCGCGCAGCTGCAGGCGCGCCAGCGCCGCCGCCGTGCCGGTGATGCGGTGCGCGCTTTCCAGCAGCTCGTCCAGCGGCGCCTGCAGCGTGATCTTGCCGCCCTGGAGGAAGGCCACGTCCAGCGCCACCCGCTCCAGGTCCGACAAGATGTGGGTGGAAAAGATCACCGTGGTGTCGCGCTCGATCACGTCGTCCACCAGCTCGTGCAGGAAGTCGCGGCGGCCGACCGGATCGAGGCTGGCGACCGGTTCGTCCAGCACCAGCAATTTCGGGTCGTGCGCCAGCGCGCGGATGATCGACAGGCGCTGCTTCTCGCCGCCGGACAGGCGGCCGATCTGCTTGTGGCGCGCGTCGCCGGCGAAGCCCCAGCGCTCCAGCAGGCCGTCCACCTTGCCGGCGTTCCAGCGCGGGTACAGCGCCTTGAAGTAGTCCAGCATCTGCACCGGCGTGAGCCACTCGAACAGGTCGGACTTCTGCGGCACGTAGCCGATCCAGGCGCGCACCTCGTCGCCCAGCTGCGTGGACGGCTGGCCGAACAGCGTGCAGCCACCGGCATTGGCTTCGCGCAGGCCGAGCAGGCATTCGAGCAGCGTCGATTTGCCGGCGCCGTTGCGGCCCAGCAGGCCGACCACCTGGCCGGGCGCGATGTCCCAGTTCACGCCCTGCAGCACCTGTTGGCCGCCGAACGACTTATGCAGGTTGGCGACATTGACGACGGATGGTTTCATGGTTCTTCCTTGAGGATTTTATTGAACAGAGCAAGTACGGCATCGGGATCGAGTTCCAGCTGGCGCGCCTCCTCGGCGGCCCGCTCCAGCGTGGGCCGCAGCAGGGCCTCGCGTTCGCGGGTGTTGTGCGCGTTGGCCTTGCGTTCGGCCACCAGCATGCCGATGCCGCGGCTGCGCGTGAGCAGGCCCTCGGTCTCCATCATGTTGTAGGCCTTGGAGACGGTCATCGGATTGACGGCCAGCGCCAGCGCGACGTCGCGCACGGACGGCAGCACGTCGCCCGGCGCCAGCACGCGGGCGGCCAGCAGGCGGCGGGTCTGCTCGATCAGCTGCCGGTAGATCGGCTCGGACGAGCCGGTCGCGATCGAGAACAGGGAGGCTGTATGGGAGGTCATTTTTTTGTATCGGTGTATTAGTTGACTAATACATTAATCCTGAAAACGCGGCTTGTCAAACAAAATCGCGATGGGCTATGTGCGCAGCCGCACGGTAGGCGCCGGCCGGGCTGCGCATACTGGCGGCATGCGTATCGCCACTTTCAACGTCAACGGCATCACGAGCCGCCTGCCCGCCCTGCTGCAATGGCTGGACGAGACCCGGCCGGACGTCGTTTGCCTGCAGGAGTTGAAGGCGCCGCAGGAAAAATTCCCCGAACCGGCCATCAACGCGGCGGGCTACCAGGCGATCTGGCACGGACAGAAAAGCTGGAACGGCGTCGCCATCCTGGCGCGCGGGCGGCTGCCGATCGAAACGGGACGCGGCCTGCCCGGCGATCCGGAAGACGCGCAAAGCCGCTACATCGAGGCGATGGTGGATGGTGTGCTGGTGGCCGGCCTGTATCTACCGAACGGCAATCCGGCGCCCGGTCCCAAGTTCGACTACAAGCTGAAATGGTTCGAGCGGTTGATCGCCCACGCGGCGGAGCTGATCGAGAGCGGCGCCGACACTGTGCTGGCGGGCGATTTCAACGTCATGCCGACCGAGCTCGATGTCTACAAGCCGGAGCGCTGGGTGGACGACGCGCTGTTCCGGCCCGAGGTGCGCGCCGCCTTCCTCCGGCTGCTGGCGCAGGGCTGGTGCGACGCGCTGCGCACCATGCATCCGGGCGAAACGATTTATACCTTTTGGGATTACTTCCGCAACGCCTATGGCCGCAACGCCGGCCTGCGGATCGACCACCTGCTGCTCAGCCCCGGCCTGGCGCCGGCGCTGAAGGCGGCAGAAGTGGACCGCGACGTGCGCGGCCGCGACAAGCCCAGCGACCATGCACCGGTGTGGATAGAACTGGACCTGGAGGGGCGAGCATAGTACCCCAACGGTGTTAGACCAGTTTGGCCGAGTGCTCGCGGGTGGCGTGGAACTGCAGCTTCGGCCAGCGTTCCTGCGTCAGGCGCAGGTTGACGCTGGACGTGGCCAGGTAGGCCAGGTTGCCGGCGGCGTCGTAGGCGACGTTGTGGCCCAGCGCATCCTCGAAGTCCGACAGCGCTTTCTTGTCGTCGCTGGAGACCCAGCGCGCGCTGCTGATGCTGGTGCCTTCGAACACGGCGTCGACGCCGTACTCGTTCATCAGCCGGCTGGCGACCACTTCGAACTGCAGCACACCGACCGCGCCCAGTACCAGCTCGCCGCCCTGCACCGGCTTGAAGACCTGCACCGCGCCCTCCTCGCCCAGCTGCTGCAAGCCCTTGTGCAGCTGCTTGATCTTCAACGGATTGCGGATACGCACCGAGCGGAAGAAGTCCGGCGCGAAGTACGGAATGCCGGTGAAGGTCAGCATCTCGCCCTCGGAGAAGGAATCGCCGATCTGCATGTTGCCGTGGTTGGGCAGGCCGATGATATCGCCGGCGTAGGCCTCCTCCACCTGCTCGCGCGAGGACGCCATGAACGTCACCACCGACGACACCTTGATCTCGCGCCCCAGGCGCAGGTGCTTGACCTTCATGCCGCGCTCGAAACGGCCGGAGCACACGCGCAGGAAGGCGATGCGGTCGCGGTGCGCAGGGTCCATATTGGCCTGGATCTTGAACACGAAGCCGGTGAACGGCTCTTCCTTCGGATCGACCGAACGCACGGTGGCGTCGCGCTCGCGCGGGGCCGGAGCCCAGTCCACCAGCGCCGACAGGATCTCGCGCACGCCGAAGTTGTTGATCGCGGAGCCGAAGAACACCGGCGTCTGCACGCCGGCCAGGAACTGCTCCAGGTCGAACGGATGCGAGGCGCCGTGCACCAGCTCCACTTCCATCTTCAGCTGGTCCATCTCCAGCGGGAACATCTCCATCAGGCGCGGATTGTCGATGCCCTTGATGATCTCGAAGGCGCCGTCGGCCTTTTCCTCGCCGGCCTTGAACAGCATGATGGTGTCGTTGAGCAGGTGGTACACGCCGCGGAAGTTCTTGCCCATGCCGATAGGCCAGGTCACCGGCGCGCACTGGATCTTCAGCACCGATTCCAGTTCATCCAGCAGTTCCAGCGGATCGCGGGTCTCGCGGTCCATCTTGTTCATGAAGGTGACGATCGGCGTATTGCGCATGCGGCAGACGTCGAGCAGCTTGATGGTCTGCGCTTCCACACCCTTGGCGGCGTCGATCACCATCAGCGCCGAGTCGACCGCCGTCAGCACGCGGTAGGTGTCTTCAGAAAAGTCCTGGTGGCCCGGGGTGTCGAGCAGGTTGACCACGTGGTCGCGGAACTCGAACTGCATCACCGACGAGGCGACCGAAATGCCGCGCTGCTTCTCGATTTCCATCCAGTCGGAGGTGGCGTGGCGACCGCTCTTGCGCGCCTTGACCGTGCCGGCCATCTGGATCGCGCCCGAGAACAGCAGCAGTTTTTCCGTCAGCGTGGTCTTACCTGCATCGGGGTGGGAAATGATGCCGAAGGTGCGGCGGCGCTGGACTTCGCGCGCTATCAGCGCTGGCGTGCGGGCGCTGGCGGTGGCCGGGGCGTCGTCGTTATTCTCGGGTGTTGCGTTTTCGATATCGTTGACCATTTGTTCGCGATCTGAGGCGGGGCTGCAAAACCCTCGATTTTACCGATAGTTGGCCCCGCCGTGTGAACTGTTTGCCCCCGCCTACTCCCCTTTCACCCTGCGCCAGCCCGTGCGGTGGGCGTCGGGCGAGGTCTGCTCGGCCAGCGGCGAGGTCTTGTTGGTGCCGTCGGCCAGTGTGGTGATCATCTTCAGCTGGCCGTTAGGCAGGCGGATGATGATGAAGCCGACCGCCGCCGAGGTGTTCGACAAGGTCGCGCCGGCCGGATGGGTGCCGATCGCCTGGCCGTTGCAGACGTTGACCTGGTACAGGTTGCTGGAGCCGCCCACCGAGCACGACGACGACGAGGTCGGCAGGTTGGTCACCACGTTGGCCACGCCGCTGACGATCTGCGGGTCCAGGTTCATGCGCTCGCCGGCGTTGACCGACCAGTCGAAGTACCAGCCGTCCTTCTGCGACAGGTCGACCGGGTTGGCGGTGATCTGGTAGGTGTTGACGTTGCTGCTGGAGCCCAGCAGGCTCAAGGTCTGCTTGACCATGGTCGCGCCCCGGATGTCGCCGATCAGGGTGCCGCTGTCCTTGAGCAGGTACAGGCTCTGCACCGAGGTGTCGGTGGTGTCCGGCACGTCCAGCAGGCGGCCGGTGCCGAACAGCACCACCCGCACGCCGCCCGTGGTGACGGTCGGCACGCCGGCGACCAGGGTGGTGACCTGCACCGCGCAGGTGGTCACGTCCGGCCGCGTGGTGATCGGCTTGGAGGTGCCGGCGTTGCCCATCAGGTTGACCGTGATCGCGCCCGAGGCCGCGGTCAGGTCGAAGCGCCACATCTGGCCCTGGTTGTCGCCGCCGTACACGTACTGGATGCGCGGGTCGGCGCCGGGGTCGTTGCTGATGGCCGAGATCTTGGCCAGGCCGGACGGCGTGGTGGTGTCGCCCGAGTTGTTGCCGATCTTGTTGAGCAGCTCGCCGGTGTAGGCGTCCAGCACGTACAGGAAGCCCTTGCCGGTGCCGGTGCCGACGCCGTCGGTGCCGGGCACGTTGTTGTAGCCCGAGGTCAGGAACACCACCCAGCGGCCGTTGGCCAGGGTGCCGAACTGCGGGTTGCCGAAGGTCAAGCCGAGGTCGCCGTCGCTGAGCGCGCAGACGGCGGAGTCGGCGCAGAATTCCCACAGCTGCTTGGGATGGGAGGTGTCGGTGATGTCGAGCGCGTAGTAGCCGCGGCCGCCGCCGTTCAGGCCGGCCACCAGCACGGTGCGCCAGCCCAGCGCGCCGGCCTTGATGTCGGCCACCTCGGGCGAGCCGTCGGTGGTGAACTGGTGGTTGGTGCCGTAGGTGGTGCCGGCCAGCGCATACAGCTTTTTCATCGTGATGCGCGGCACGTAGGCCCACAGCTCGCCGCCGGTGGCCGAGTCGAAGGCGTGCAGCATGCCGTCGTTGGCGGCGGTGAACACCGCGCCGCTGCGGTGCGTGGGGTTGTTCGGGTTGCCGTAGGTGTCCTTGAAGGTGGCGTAGTCCGGGTCCGGATAGTCGTTGCGCGGGTCGCGCACGAAGGCCGGCTTGGACGAGGCGATGTCGCCCAGCACGATGGGGATAGGCCCCGAGGCGCCGGCCGGCGTGTTGAGCGTGAGCGTGTAGGCGCGGAACAGGCTGTCGTCGGCGTACTGCTGCTGGCCGCGCAGGTAGTTGACCATGTTGTTGCCGTCGTTGACGATGGCCTTGTCCGACGCCGACAGCAGCACGCATTGCGACAGCGACGCGCACTTGTTGGCGAACCAGCCCGCCGCCGGCCCGGTCATGTTGGCGTAGCGGAAGTCGCTCGGCGTGCTGGCGTTGCCGCCGGCCGTGTCGAACATGTAGATGGTGCGGGTGTCGCTGCTGTTGCCGACCTTCTTGCCCAGCGTGTCGCTGGTGGTCCAGGTGGCGCTGTTGCCGACGCTGCCGTCGGTGCTGTCGATCTTCTTGTCCGACAGCTCGCCGTACCACTTCACGGTGGTGAAGGTGTCGGAGAAGATGTCGTTGTCGGTCAGCGTGATGTTCGGGGTCGAGGTGGCGGCCGCCGCGGCCGCGCCCACGTGCACCTGCATGTTCGACAGCGCCTCGCTCAGGCCGCCCACCACGTCCTTCGGATCCTGGGCGCTGAAGTACTTGCCGTGGCCGTTGATGGCCGCGTGCCACAAATCGTCGACCCGCTCCTGCACCGTGCTGGCGGTGTTGGTGACGTCCGGATCCGGCCACACATAGGCGCCGCTGCCGTTCCACGGGCAGCCGCTGGTGGCGGCGGTGATCAGGTTGTAGAAGTCGCCGCCAGTCTTGGGCGCGGTGTCGTAGTTGGGCTCGTAGGTCATCACGCCGTCCACGCCCAGGCCCAGCGTGTAGGTGTTCATGTGCAGGTGGGTGTTCTCGCCGCCGGCCGCCGGCACCGAGCCGGGCTTGCTCATGTCCGGCTCCAGCGACGGCCGCAGCGACACCGTGGTGGTGCTGGAGCCGCCGTTGTACCAGTGCAGCGCCACGTCCGAGATCGACGGCTGCGACTGCGCCCGCGTGTCGACGCAGCCGCGCGCCTGGGTGCAGAAGCGCGCCGGGTTCTCGACGTTGTCGTTGTTGACCACGTTGGCGGTGGAGCTGCCGTTCCAGTAGCCGTCGGTGGTCAGTATCATGAAGTTCTGCTGGCACGGGTACTGCACCACCTCCTGCCCGGCCGCGTAGTTGTACGGCGTGAGGTTGGAGAACATGCGGCCGACGTTGTCCATCGCGGTGCGGATCGGCGTCGAGCCCGAGGTGGTGGTGTTGTACAGCGTGGTGTACCAGCTGGCGCGGGCGCTGCCGGTGAAGTCGGCCGGCTTGAGGTCGATGGCGCCGCCAATGCCCGCGACCGACAGCCTGACGTAGCCGACCTTGTAGTTGGCGGTGATGGCCGAGAACGCGATGCCGATCGAGCTCTTCATCATTTGCAGCCGGCTCTTGTAGTAGACATACCAGTTGGCGAAGTTGTTCATCTCCTCGGCGTAGGTGCAGGTGGTGCCGGCGCAGTCGGTGCGGTCGGCGGCCTTCGGATAGGTCTGGCCGCTGACGATGTTGACCCGCACGAAGGGATTGGGCGCGCCGGAGCCGGCCGACAGCGCCGTGGTGCTGGTCGGGATGGTGTCGTTGACGGCCGCCACATAGCCGCTGGAACCGGTGCTGGCCCAGCTGATCGAGCCCTGGTTGTCCATCGTGAAGGCGCTGATGGTGGCGGTGTTATCGGTGGAGGCCCAGTTCAGCAGGCAGACGCTGGTGGCGGTGTAGCCGGCCGGGCAGTTGCTGTTGTTGCCCAGGTAGGCCTTGATGGTGCCGGTGGTGCCGATCTTGCCGACCAGCGCCGAGGCGATCTGCGACGGTGTCTGGCTCTTGCCCAGGCTCAGGTAGGTGGGCGAGCTATTAGACGCGCCGCCCACCAGCGTGGTGCCGGCGTAGCTCAGGTTCTTCAGGATGGCGGTCTGCGACGACGAGGTGACCGTGCCGGCGAAGGTGACCACCGCCCTGGCCGGCGCGTAGGCCGTCACCACGGTCGTTGGCGAGGTGACCGCGATGCCCCAGCCGGCGCGCGAGCTGTCCGACACGGTCACGCAGTTGCTGACGGTGACGCTGCCGGTGCAGCTAACCGGCAGCACCGCCACCAAATTGTCGGAGCTGAGGGCGATGCCGAACACGCTGCAGGCGGGCACCGTGGCCTGGCCGGTCGGGGTCTTGACGCAGGCGTAGTACAGGCTGGTGGAGGCGGCGCCCTTGCCCACCGAGGTGGCGATGATGTTGGCGGCCAGCGCGCTGGCCAGCGTCTGTTGCTTGATCAGGCTGTTGGTGCCGGTGGCGGCATTGACGGCGGCGTTGGTGATGGTGGTGCTGCCGTTGACCACCACGCTGCTGATGCTGAGCGCGCTGGCGGTGGCCGAGGCGCCGATGGCGATGGTGCCGTAGGACGCGGTGGCGCCGGCCGGCATCGAATAGCCGGGGTAGATGAAGGCCCCCACCCGCTTGCCCTGGCACTGGGTCAGCAGCTTGTCGCTGCACCAGCGCACCTTGACCGGCACCGGATAGCCGGCCGGGGCCGCCGCGCCGACGGCGGTCGAGACGCAGGTCTTCATGGTGTCGTCGGTGCAGTACTGGCCGACGCCGATGGTGTAGTAGTACGGGCCGGTGGTGATGGCGGTGGCGCTCTGGTAGGTGGCGTCCGGGTAGGTGTAGCTGGCGGTGTTGAACTGGCACACGCCGCTGCCGTTGCACCACTTCAGGTCGGGGAAGCCGGTCACCAGGTTGATGTTGGACGACACCGTGTTGCCGAACAGGTCGGCCTTGTGGGCGCCGAAGCCGTCGCCGCTGACCGAGGTCCAGTTACTGGTGTTGGCGGCGTTCTGCTCGGGATAGTAGCTGCCGTCGGACTTGATCGGCACCAGGTAGCGGATCTTGGGGTTGTAGTACTGCTTGTTGAAGTCCGGGCTCATGAACGGCGGGTGGCCGACCGCGCACGCGGTGATGCCGGCCTGCAGCGTGGCGGCGCTGCGGCACAGGTTGTCGTTGACGTAGTCCGGCGTGTAGGTCTGGTCCATCGAGCCGGAGTTATCGAACAGCAGCATCAGGTTGGGCTTGACGGTGCCGGTGCCGGTGATGTTGAGCAGCGGCACCTGGGCGATCTGGGTGGCTGCGGCCATGGCCGCCTGCGGTGCGCACAGCGCGGCGCCGAGCAGCAGGCCGGCCAGCGTCGAAGAGAACTTGTTCATGATGGCTTCCATTCAAAAAGACTGCGGCCTCACGGCCCTTTCATGACGACCGCCTGCGTGACCACGTTGCCGCCGCGCGCGCCGACGATGCGCGCCGTGACCACGTAGTGCAGCTGCGGCTGGTCCTGGTAGTTGGGGCTGTCGGCGCGGTTGCTCTTGCCGTACGACGTGGGCGACTTGGAGTTCGGCCGCGCCGAGGTCAGCAGGCAGCGGTTGCCGGGCGGGTTGACGGGGCCGGCGAAGTCGCACAGCCGGTGGATCACGTACTCGACCCGGTTGCCGGCCGCGTCGGCCGGCAAGGTGACCGAGCCGATCCAGAAGGCCGGGGTGCTGACGGTCCAGGTCGGCGTCAGCGTGGCGACGTAGCCGTTGGCCGGCTGGTTGTTTTCCAGCTGAGACGAGGTCGGTATCGAGCGCAGGTAGGCGAAGGCCGTGTGGATGCCGAGGTCGGCCGACTTGCTCAGCGCCGCGTCGTAGGCCAGGTTGGCCGTGGTCAGCGTGGTCGAGGTGCTGGACTTGAGCAGGTAGATGCTGCTGACCAGCATCACCGTCAGCATGATCAACATGATGGGCAGCGCGATGCCGCGCTGTCGGGAAGGCAGGCGCATCATGGCCTCCATTGGGAATTACGGATCTGCACGATGGTCTCGAACACGCGGTAGCGGTAGCACTGCCACGGCACCACGTCGCCCGCCACCGCCACGTTGACCTGCACCGGCGCCGCCGCCACGCCGGTCGGCACGCTGGTGGCGAACACGGTCGGCAGCACCGTGGTGGCGCCGCACTGCCCCGCCGAGTTCGGCTTCTCGGTGTTCTTGCTGCGCGCCACCACGGCGATCCGCACCGCCGCGATGCGCTGGTAGTCGCCGGGGCTGCCGACCACGCCGTCGCTGTCGGCGTCCACCATGGTGGCGCTCCACTTGGTGACCTGCATGCCGTCGGCGCCGGGGTTGGGGTCGTAGGCCTTGGGGCCGGGCGGGCGCGCGTCGAAGCCGTACTGGGCCTTGATGCTGACCACGTTGTCGGTCACCGACACGCCGGCCTGCTCGGCGCCGGCCAGCTCGGCGGCGCGCAGCAGCAGCACGCCGTTGGCCACCGTCCAGGTGTGGAAATGCAGCTGCGTCGGCGCGCCGAGGTTGTAGATGTAGGCCAGGTTCTGCTTGTAGGGCAAGGGCAGGCCGTCGATCGGATTGAAGCGGTAGCGCCCGCCGCTGCTGACCAGGATGGTGCTGTTGGTCCCGGCGCCGAAGCCGGACAGCTGGAACAGCGTGCACTGGCCGCTGCCCGGCGTCAACGGCGCCATCACCATCACGTCGCCGTCGTTGAAGGCGTAGGGGTTGCGGTTGTCGATGGTGAGCGTGTTGCCGACCGTGTAGTCGGCGAACAGCTTGACCGAGCCGGCGCCCGCCTGCGAGGTGCCGCTGTTGAAGGAGATCACGTCCGGGTCGGGGCCGTTGGACTGGATCACCGCCGCCGCCAGCGGCGTGAAGTTGGCGCCGTTGCGCTGCATGGTCGGCAGCACGTAGCCGTTGGCGTCGGAGAACACGGTGTCGCAGCCGGCCAGCATCGGATCGTTCAGGCCCCAGCCCGCCTCGGTGGCGTCGCTGCTGAGCGAGAACAGCGCCAGCATGCCGTTCTGCATGCTGTCCGAACCGCCCACGGCGGCATCCTTGTTCTGCTCGCCGCTGACCACCAGGCGGGTGGCGAACAGCAGCGCCAGCAGGCCGATCACCACGCTGACCATCAGTTCCACCAGCGAGAAGCCGCCACGGCGGCGGGACAGGGAGAGGTTCATGGTTCAGATCGCAATATAGGAGGTGACCAGATGCTGGTTGGTGACGCCGCCGGCCTTGCGCTTCCACTTGATGGAAATGTCGACCTGGACCCGCAGCTGCTGCGGCGTGACGGTGACGGCGATGATGGCGCCCGGGATCGCGGCCTGGGTCTCGTCCACCCACGGCTGGGTGGCGGCGGTGACGGCGCCGCCCTCGATGACGCCGTAGTTCAGCACGTTGTTGCTGTCGGCGTTCATCACGCCCAGCAGTTTTTCGCCGGCCAGCGTGGCCTCGGCGCGCAGGCTGGCGTCCGACAGCGCCGAGTAGGCGCGCGCCTGCAGGCCGATGGTGCCGAGCAGGCCGATGCCGAGGATGACGATGGCCAGCATCGCCTCCAGCAGCGCGATGCCGCCCTGGCGGCGGGAGGGACGGGGATGCATGGACGGTTTCATGGTGGACAGGCCCTGGTGTCGCTGGCGGGAAGGCGCGGGTCGCACTTGCTGGCCATGCCGGCCAGCGTGACCACCAGCGCCACCACCGGCACTTCGTTGGCGTATTTGGCGGCCGGATCCAGGCGCAGGCTGGTCAGGCGCTGGGCGAAGCGGGTGTCGACCCAGCCGATCGGGGTGTAGTAGACCTGCGAGCTGCCTTCCGGCTGAGTGCTCGGCAGCAGCACCTCCGAGTTCGGCAGCGATTCGGCCGCGCGGTACACCGACTTGTAGCCGGCCGCGCCCTCGGGATCGTTGGCGGCCGGGGCGTTGACCGTCGACCAGCCGGTTTCGGCCGCGCCGCACTGGGTGGCCGGCGAGACGAAGCAGATGTCGACCTGCCAGTCCATCTGCCCGCTGTTGACGTTGGGCGACAGCGAAATCCGGCTGAAGCTGTTGTGCATGACGGCCTGGCGGCGCGCCAGGCTGAAGCCGTCGGCGTAGAACTCGCTGGCGCTGCGCGCGCGGTTGCTCAGCAGCCAGTTGCTGGCGTTCGGGATGCCGATCGCCAGCATGAACGCGAAGATGGTCAGCGTCAGCAGCAGCTCCAGCAGCGTGAGGCCACGCTGGGGGCGCCGAGCCGGCGGCGTCAGTTGGAACATGCGCCACCCTTGTGGTCCACCCAGCACGAGGTGCTCACGCCCCAGCCGGTCGGGCTGCCGGTGGTGGCGTGGGTGCCGTTCTGGTCGATGGTGTAGACGAAGCCGTTCATCTTGCCGATGCCGGTGGCCGTCAGCGTGTAGCTGGAGGCGGTGGCCGCGCTGAGCGCGTAGCGGAAGTTGGGGGTGGCGACCGGGAAGGTGCTGACGCCGTCAAAGCCGACATAGGTGCGGTTGTTGGACCAGAACTGCTCGGCCGCCGGCTGGGCGCCGCCCAGCGCGGTGAACGCTTCGCTGAGGCGGCCCCGGGTCACGTAGTCGCTGTAGGCCGGGATCGCCACCGCCATCAGGATGCCGACGATGGCCACCGACACCATAATCTCGATCAAGGTAAAGCCCTGTTGGACACGCTTCATGGCCCGCTCCCGCTGACTGTTCACATGCCTGGAGTGTAGCGGGCCCAGCTTGCATTACCCTGAGGAAATGCTGACAAATTCCTGACAAGGGCAACTATTCAGGGAAAGTGCACGGAAAACAGCGCGCCCCGGCCGCCGGCGCCGTCGGCGATGGTCAGCGCGGCGCCGTGCACGATGGCGATGTCGCGCACGATGGCCAGGCCCAGGCCGCTGCCAGTGGTCTTGTCGTCCAGCCGCACGTAGCGGCTGAACACCTGCTCGCGCCGGGCCGGCGGGATGCCGGGGCCGTTGTCCTCGACCGTCAGCCAGCCGCCCTCGCCGTCCGGCCGGCAGGCCACCGTCACCGTGCCGTGGGGCGGCGTGTAGCGGATGGCGTTGTCGATCAGGTTGTCGATCAGGTCGCGCAGCAGGAAGCGGTCGCCCATGATGGTCAGCGGCCGCAGGTCGAAGCCGAGGTCGATGGACTTGAGCGTGGCGCGGTCGACAAAGGACTGCACCGCCTCCTCCACCAGCGCGTTCAGTGCCACCGGTTCGAGCCGGGTCTTCTCGAAATGGCCGGGCTCGGCGCGGGCCAATGCCAGCAGCTGGTTGGTCTGCCGTATCATGCGCTCGGTGGCCGACAGCATCAGCTTGACCGACTGCGCGGTCTCCGGCTCGGCGTGGCGCGCGCCCAGCCATTCGAGCTGGGTCTTGAGGCCGGCCAGCGGCGTGCGCAGCTGGTGCGCGACGTTGGCCAGGAACTCCTGGCGCGCCCGCGCGCCCTCGCCGACCTTGTCCAGCAAGCCGTTGAAGGCCGACACCACCGGCTCCAGCTCGTACGGCACCTGGGTGGCCGCGATCGGTTCGAGGTCGTCGCCGTCGCGGGCGTTGAGGCCGGCGCGCAGGCGATTCAGCGGCAGCAGGCCGTTGCTGACCGAGAACCAGATCAGGCCGACGCAGGCCAGCGCGAACAGCGATTCCAGCAGCACCAGCGCGCGCACCACGGCGTGGCGGATCTGGGTGCGCTTGCGCAGCGTCTTGGCCACGCCGATGTCGGCCTGGACCGGCGCGCCCGAGGCGACGGGCAGGCTCAGGCGCAGCGCCACGCCGCGCACCGCCTCGCCGCGCTGGCTGGCGTCGAAGGGCACGGCGCGCCCGGCCGCGTGCTGCGGTGCGGCGCCCGGCAGCGGCGGGAAGTCGGCGTCGCCGGCGATGGTGTGGCCGGCCGCGTCGCGCACCCCGAAGTAGACGGCGTCGGCGTCGTCGGTGCGCAGCACCTGCTCGGCCTGGCGCGGCAGGTCGATGCGCAATTGGCCGCCGTCGGCGCTCAGGCGCGCGCCCAGCGCGGCGGCGGCGTCGGACAGGCTCTGGTCGAAGGCTTGCTGGGCCGGCAGCCAGGCCAGCATGTAGGTCAGCGCGCCGCCGGCCAGGTTGATCAGCAGGATGGGCCCGATCAGCCATTTCAGCAGCCGCAGCCGGATGCTGTTCATTCCGCGTGCGCGGCCGGGGCCTGCTCCAGCATGTAGCCGAAGCCGCGGATGGTGCGGATCGAGACGCCGGCGTCGGCGATCTTCAGGCGCAGGCGCGAGATGTAGACTTCCACCGCGTTCAGGGTCAGGTCGTCGCCCCAGGGCAGGATGGCGTCGATGATCTGCTGCTTGGACACCACGCGCGCGCCGTGCTGCAGCAGGTATTCCAACACCGCCCACTCGCGCACCGACAGCTCGATGGTCTTGTCGCGCACGCGGGCGCGCTTGGCCGACAGGTCCAGCGCCAGGTCGCCCAGCGCCAGCACGGCCGGCTTGGGCGTGTTGCGCCGCGCCAGCGCCCGCAGCCGCGCCACCAGCTCGGCGGTGGCGAAGGGCTTGACCAGGTAGTCGTCGGCGCCCAGCTCCAGGCCGCGCACCCGGTCCTCGATGGCGTCGCGCGCGGTCAGCAGCAGCACCGGCACCTGGCTGCCGCGCGCGCGCAGGCGGCGCACCACCTCGAAACCGTCGATGCCGGGCAGGCCGATGTCGAGCACCACCACCTCGGTATGCTCGGCCCGCTGCAGCAGCGCGTCGGCCTGGGTGCCGTTGCCGACCACCTCGACCGCCATGCCGTGGCCGCTCAACACGCGGCTCAGGCCATCGGCCAGCACCGCGTCGTCCTCCACCACAAGTACATGCATGATCTGTGCGCCACTTGATTTGAATTTGTGCATTATGCACGCGCGCTGCCGAGAAAAATAGAGCTCGTGTAGGACCAGGACTACAAAGTGCCATGTTGCAAGCCTACACGGGTGCGTCCCCTCCTCTTATGTTCGCAATTTAACAAAGCCCTCAAAATTATGCCAACACTGAAGCACGCCTTTGGTGCTCTTGCATAGCCAGATTGTGAGGAACAAAATGAACAACACCCAACTTAACGCAACCGACAAAACCGCAGCGCCACGCATGACGGTGAACTCGAAAGAATTCAACGTTGCGTCACGGCCTGTTGTCAGCATCAGCGGCGCCCAGCAGAACGAGTTGCTGGCCGCGCTGCCCCGCGACGTGCTGGAATCGTTGTTTGAGCACCTGGAATTGGTGACCCTGCCCTTCGGCAAAGAATTGTTCGAGTTCGGCGGCGCGATGGACTACGTCCACTTCCCCACCACCGCCATCGTCTCGCTGCTGTACGTGATGGAAGACGGCGCCACCACCGAGATCGCGGTGGTCGGCCATGAAGGCGTGGTCGGCGTCTCGCTGTTCGAGGGCGAGCGCGCCATGTGCAGCGCCGTGGTGCAGGCGGCCGGCTACGGCTACCGCATGAAGGCCCAGCACCTGCGCGACGCCTTCAACCAGGGCGGCGCCCTGCCCGCGCTGCTGATGCGCTACAACACCGCGCTGTTCGCGCAGATGGCGCAGAACGCCGTCGGCGGCCGCCACAGCTCGATCGAACAAAAGCTGTGCCGCTGGCTGCTGGACCGCCTGGACCGCTCGCCATCGAACGAACTGAAGGTGACGCAGGAAATGATTTCCATCATGCTGGGCGTGCGCCGCGAAAGCATCACCGCCGCCGCCGGCAAGCTGCAGGACGAAGGCTTGATCGCCTACCGCCGCGGCAACATCACTGTGCTTGATCGGTCAGGCTTGGAGGCGTATGCGGGTGAGTGCTACAAGGTGGCCCGGACGGAATATGAACGTCTGCTGGTGGATGTAGCACGCTGCTAAGCACATCGCTGATGGCCGGTGGCAGCGTCGTCATGTCGGCGCGGCGCTCCTCCGCCGGCGGGCGGTTGCGCAAGGGAATAGAGACTTCAATACAAGTGCCGGCGTCGTTGCGGCCACGGCGGATGGTCAGCGTGCCGCCCAACAGCAAGGCGCGTTCGCGCATGCCCAGCAGTCCATGCGACATGGGCTTGACGATGTTGTTGGCGGCGATGCCGATACCATCGTCGATAATGCGCAGCATCAGCCCGCCCTGGTTGCGGCCCAGGGTGACGGTTACGCGGCTGGCCTTGGCGTACTTGCGGATATTGGTCAGCGATTCCTGCACGATGCGGAACAAGGCGATCGACAAATCGCCCGACTGGCGCGCGGCGCTTTCGATTTCGGCGGCCACATCGCAGTCGCAACGGACCTGGGCCAGACGGCTGAACTCGCTGCAATAGCTTTCGATGGCGGCGCACAGGCCCAGGTTGTCGAGCAGGCTCGGGCGCAGGTTCTCGACGATGCGGCGCTTCATTTCCACTGTTTCCACCAGCGTGGCGCGGGCGCGCTTGAGCTGGGTCGCCAGTTCGGGATCGGTCTTTTGCAATTGCTGGGTGACGGCGGCGATGTCCATGCTGATCGAGGTCAGGTTGGCGCCCATTTCGTCGTGCAGCTCACGCGACAGCCGCACCTTTTCCTCCTCGCTGATGCTGATCAGGTGGCGCGACAACACCGACAACTGCTCGGTACGCTGCTCGACCTGCGATTCCAGGTTTTCATTGGCGCTTTGCAGCGCGTGCTCGACCTGCGCGCGGTTGGCGAAACTGCGCCGCACCAGCTGGTAGAACATGACCAGCACAAAGATGGCCAGCGCGTTGATCCCCATGCCCAGCAACACGGCTTTCTGGTATTCCTGATAAAAGGTGGCGCTGCGCGTGACCAGCGTCTCGTTCTGCTCCTGCTCCATGATGACCACCTGCAGGCGGATCTCGTCCATGCTGGCGCGGCCGTCGCTGAGCTTGGCGATCTTGACGATCTCCTCCAGCCCGCCCTCGCGGTAGACGTCGATGGCCTGGCTCATGATGGAGAGGCGGCGGCGCACCAGCGTGTGCAGTTGCGCCAGGTTCTTCAGCTGCGACGGGCTATCGGCCAGCAGCTTTTCCAGTTCCTTGAATTCGATTTCGGTCTCGGCCAGCGCGGTCTTGGTCGGCCCCAGGTAGGCGTCGCGTCCGGACAGGAAGTAGCCGCGCATGCTGCTCTCGGCGTCGAGCACCAGCACGTTGAGGTATTGCAGGCGGTCGGCCACCCGGGCGGTCTGACCCAGCTGCACCTGCGCCCCGCGCAACGCTTGCAAATTGTGGAACAGGCTGAATCCGTTAACGATCAGCAGGAGCGCACAGGTCACGCACAAGACGGTCTTGTACAGCGGCAGGCGGTGATGCGGCGCTGTTTCGACGGTGAAATACATCCTGACGAGTTTCCTTCACAAGGGTTAATCCGGGGCGGACATACGCCACACTAGCCGGATTATAGTCCGATGGGGGAAGGCATGCTGAATGGGGCAGCGGCAACAGTGCGCGCCCCAGCAAGTAGCTTGCTAATCGAGGAGGTTGTTCTTCATGGCGTAGTAGGTCAGGTCGGAATTCGACTGCATGCCCATTTTTTCCATGATGCGGGTGCGGTAGGTGCTGACGGTCTTGATGCTCAGCGACAGCGCCACGCCGATGTCGGACACGGTGGCGCCGCGCGCCAGGCGCAGGAAGACCTGGAACTCGCGGTCCGACAACTCGGTATGCAGCGCGGTGTTCGGATCGCGGTCGAAGCTCTGCGCCAGCAGTTCGCCGACGGTCGAGCTGACATAGCGGCGGCCCTGGTACACGGTACGCACGGCGGAAATCAGCTCGTCGGCCTCGCATTCCTTGTTCAGGTAGCCGTTGGCGCCCATCTTGAACAGGTTCAGCGCGTACTGCTGCGCCGGATAGCCGGACAGGATCAGCACCGGCAGGTCCGGTTGGCCCTGGCGGATGGTGCGCAAGGTGTCGATGCCGCTCTGGTCGGGCATGGCGATATCGAGCAGCAGCACGTCGCAAATCTCGCGCCGCGCGATTTCCAGCGCCTCACGCCCGGTACCGGCTTCCGCCACCACGTCGAAATCGTCCGCGGACGAAAAAATCTGTTTGAATCCTGCTCTTACTATCTGATGGTCGTCACAAATGGCAACGCGTATCATTGTTTCCCCTCGTCTTGTCCGGCTGTTGCGCCATGGGCCCCAACGGACTTCACGCCACCGTCTATCAGCGTCGCTGATGTGAATAATGTTGAAATTATAGCAGCAATCATTCCGCCAGCCGCACTTCACGGCAGTAGTGCGCTAGGACTGCTTGAGCAACGTCAGTATCGCCAGCAGTTCGCCGCGTATCATGTCGCGGTCCAGCGGAGCAGGAACGTCCGCCGGCGGCTGGCCGTTGACAGCCAAGCCACCATCATACTCCGCCGCGGCGGCATCGTACGCGCGGCTGTCGAGCTTATTGCGGGCGCCGCTGATGGTGAAGCCCTGTTCGTACAGGAGTTCACGGATGCGGCGTATCAACAGCACCTCGTGGTGCTGGTAGTAGCGGCGGTTGCCGCGCCGTTTGACCGGCTTGAGCTGCGTGAACTCCTGCTCCCAGTAGCGCAGCACATGCGGCTTCACGCCGCACAGCTCGCTCACTTCACCGATCGTGAAATAGCGCTTGGCCGGGATCGGCGGCAGCACAACCAGTTCGGATTTGGCGAGGCGGTCATTCATCACGGCTCAGTCCCAGCTCAGGCGGCGCGCGCCATAGGATTGCTCTCTTCGACCATGCCCTTGAGTTTTTGGCTGGCATGGAAGGTCACCACGCGGCGCGCGGTAATCGGGATTTCCTCGCCGGTTTTGGGGTTGCGGCCGGGGCGCTGCGGCTTGTCGCGCAACTGGAAATTGCCGAAACCGGACAGCTTGACGGCTTCGCCGCGCTCGAGCGCATTGCGAATCTCGTCGAAGAAGGTCTCCACCATGTCCTTGGCCTCGCGCTTGTTCAGGCCGACCTGTTCGAACAACAGCTCGGCCAGCTCCGCCTTGGTCAGCGTAGGCAAATCTTTCTCTGCATCCTGGCGTACCTTGGCCACCTGCATGGCCCGATGCAAATCGGCAGCCAATGCGGATTGGAGTACGGCGGAATCGACGTCGTTATTATTAATTTTCCTGCCCTGCCTTATCTAAGAACGAATGAGTCCGGCACAGGCCGGACTCCCAGATGATCAAAAAAGTCGCTATCAAGTACGCAGACGGGCGCCGTGTTTTTGCGTGGCGGCTTCGCCGACCGCGCTCATCACCGCTTCCACCACATCGTCCTGCAGCGTATTTTGAGTATCTTGCAAGCTAAAGCGGAAAGCAAGCGATTTTTCGTCCGCCTCCAGTCCTTTGCCACGATATTCATCAAACAAAACAATGGCTTGCACGATCTTGCCATGTGGACTTACTTGCACTGCTGCATTAAACGCGTCCAGCAGATCTTGCGCTGGAACATGCTGCTTGACCACCACGGCCAGGTCGCGCGTGGCGCCCGGGAACTTGGAGATCTCGGCGTATTCTGGCACAGTTCGTTGCTGCAAAGCAACAGCATCGACCTCGAACACCACCGGTGCGTGCGGCAGTTCGTACTTTTGCAGCCAGCGCGGATGCAGCTCGCCGATGAAGCCGACCACTTTGCCGTCCAGCAGCACGTGCGCCGAGCGGCCCGGATGCAGCGCCGGGTGTTCTGCCTTGACGAAGCGCAGCGGCAGCGGCGCGAACAGGTGCTCCAGGTCGGCCTTGAGGTCGAAGAAATCGACCGCGCGGTTGTCCTGGCCCCACTGCTCGTCGGCCACGTTGCCGTAGGCCATGGCGGCCACGCGCTTGGGCTGGTGGTAGCCGGCCACGGTCAGCGGGCCGTCGGCCACGCTGTCGTCGCGCAGGTAGACCGCGCCGATCTCGAACAGGCGCACGCGGCTGGTCTTGCGGTTCAGGTTGTAGCGCACGTTGGCCACCAGGCTGCCGATCAGCGTCGAGCGCATCACGTTCATCTGGCTGGCGATCGGATTCTGCAGCTTGATCGGGTTGGCGTTGCCGCCGAAGTCCTGCTCCCAGGCCGCGTCCACAAAGCTCATGTTGACCACTTCCTGGAAGCCCAGGTCGGCCAGCTGGTGGCGTACGGCGAACAGCGAGCGGGTGTTTTCCGGCGCGATGATCATCGTGTTGGCGGCCACCGGCGCCACGGTCGGGATGTTCTCGAAACCGTAGACGCGCGCGACTTCCTCGATCAGGTCTTCCTCGATTTCGATGTCGAAGCGGTACGACGGGGCGGTCACCGAGAACACGCCATCGGCCAGCGTGAACGGCAGCGCCAGGCGGGTGAAGATGTCGGCGATGGTCTTATCGTCCAGCGCGACGCCGATCACTTTCTGGGCGCGGGCGGTGCGCAGTTGCACCGGCGCGCGCTGCGGCACGTTGACGATCTGGTCGTCGACCGGCCCCACCTGCGTGGTCGCCGTGCCGCAGATCTCGATCAGCAGCGAGGTGATGCGCTCGATGTGCTCGACCGTGGTCGCGTAGTCGACGCCGCGCTCGAAGCGGTGCGCCGCGTCGGTCGAGAAGTTGTACTTGCGGGCGCGGCCCTGGATGGCGTTCGGCCACCAGAACGCCGCTTCCAGATAGATCGATTCGGTCTCCAGCGAGACGGCCGTGGCGTCGCCGCCCATGATGCCGGCCAGCGATTCGATTTCCTTGTCGTCCGAGATCACGCCGACCCATTCGTCGACCGTGACGGTGTTGCCGTTCAGGAGCTTGAGCGTTTCGCCGGCCTTGCCCCAGCGGACGTTCAGGCCGCCGTGGATCTTGGCCAGGTCGAACACGTGGGTGGGACGGCCCAGCTCGAGCATCACGTAGTTGGAGATGTCCACCAGCGCCGACACCGAGCGCTGGCCGCTGCGCTCGAGGCGCTGCTTCATCCAGTCCGGCGTGGCGGCCTTGGCGTTCAGGTTGCGGATCACGCGGCCGGAGAAGCGGCCGCACAGGTCGGGCGCGGAGATCTTCACCGGCAGCACCTCGGCGCTGTTGACGGCGACCGGACGGAACGACGGCACATGCAGCGCCACGCCGGTCAGCGCCGACACTTCGCGCGCCACGCCCAGCACCGACAGGCAGTCCGCCTTGTTCGGGGTCAGCTTGATGGTGAACTTGAGGTCGTTGAGCGCGTAGTAGTCGCGGAAGTTCTGGCCGACCGGCGCGTCGTCCGGCAGTTCCAGCAGGCCGCTGCCCTCTTCCGACAATTTCAGTTCCTTGGCCGAGCACAGCATGCCCTGCGACTCGACGCCGCGCAGCTGGCCGACCTTGATTTCAAACGGCTTGCCGTCGGCGCCGGGCGGCAGGATGGCGCCGGCCATCGCGCACACGACCTTCAGGCCGGGACGCACATTGGGCGCGCCGCACACGATGTTGAGCAAGGTGCCGGTGCCGACATCGACCTGGCAGACGTTCAGGCGGTCCGCGTTCGGATGCTTGGCCATCTCGCGCACGTGGCCGACGACCACGTTGGAGAACGGTGGCGCCACCGCTTCGACCTCTTCCACTTCCAGGCCGGACATCGTCAGCAGATGGGCCAGTTCGTCCGAAGTCATCTTCGGATCGACCATGGTACGGAGCCAGTTTTCGGAGAATTGCATAATCAAGCCTTCAAAGATAGTCCGACGGGAGCGCGCGCCTCGGCGGCGCTCGACCGTTTCGTTATTGTTAGTTGAACTGCTTCAGGAAGCGCAGGTCGCCTTCGTAGAACAGGCGCAGGTCGTTGACGCCGTAACGCAGCATCGTCAGGCGTTCCAGGCCGGAGCCGAACGCGAAGCCGATGTACTTTTCCGGGTCGAGGCCGAAGTTGCGCACCACCGATGGATGCACCTGGCCCGAACCGGAAATCTCCAGCCAGCGGCCCTTCAACGGACCGGAACCGAAGGCGATATCGATCTCTGCCGACGGCTCGGTGAACGGGAAGTACGACGGACGGAAGCGCACCTGCAGGTCGTCGGTCTCGAAGAAGGCCTTGACGAAGTTCAGGTACACGCCCTTGAGGTCGGCGAAGCTGATGTTCTCGGCGATCCACAGGCCCTCGACCTGGTGGAACATCGGCGAGTGGGTGGCGTCGCTGTCGACGCGGTAGGTGCGGCCGGGCGCGATCACCTTGATCGGCGGCGTGTGGCTGCGGGCGTAGCGCACCTGCATCGGGCTGGTGTGCGTGCGCAGCAGCAGCGGCTTGCCTTCGCTGTCGTTGCCCTCGATGTAGAAGGTGTCCTGCATCGAGCGGGCGGGATGGTTTTCCGGGCTGTTGAGCGCCGTGAAGTTGGTCCAGTCGTTTTCGATTTCGGGGCCGTCGGCCACGTCGAAACCGATGGAGCGGAAGATTTCTTCCACACGTTCCCAGGTCCGCATCACCGGATGGATGCCGCCGCCGGCGCGTCCGCGGCCAGGCAGCGAGACATCGATGGCCTCGGCGTTCAAACGGGCTTGCATCTGGGCGTCGGCCAGCGCGTCGCGCCGGGCCGTCAGCGCCGCTTCAATCCGCCCCTTGGCAGCATTGATCAGGGCGCCCTGCGCCTTGCGCGCTTCAGGGTCGAGCTTGCCCAACCCCTTCATCAATTCGGTGATCTGGCCGGTCTTGCCCAGATATTTGGCTTTGGCATTTTCCAGTGCGGCGGCGTCATCTTTGACCGCGTCGAAATCCTGCACTGCTGAGGCGACGAGTTGTTCCAGGGAGTCCATGCGTTTTTCTTATCCTCAATCAAAAACGGGGCACAGGTTTCAACCTTTGCCCCGTTCTCAGTCGCGGACCCGTTGCCGGGATCGCGCGTCCAAATCAATGCGTATTAAGCAGCGATTTTTGCTTTCACAGCGTTGACAATCGCAGCGAACGCTGGCTTGTCCATCACTGCCATATCGGCCAGGACTTTACGGTCCAGTTCGATCGAAGCTTTCTTCAGACCATTCATGAAGACGCTGTAGGTAACGCCATGCTCACGGGAAGCGGCGTTGATACGAGCGATCCACAGACGGCGGAAGACGCGCTTCTTGTTACGACGGTCGCGGTAAGCGTACTGGCCAGCGCGCATCACTGCTTGCTTGGCAATACGGTATACCTTGCTGCGACGACCGCGGTAACCCTTGGCCAGGTTTAATACTTTTTTATGACGGGCACGAGCTGTAACCCCACGTTTTACTCTAGGCATAGTAACTCCTTAGTTGTGAGATTAAGCGGTTGGCATCATACGCATGACGGACGTGACGTCCGAAGCGTTGATGTTACGGGTGCCGCGCAGCTGACGCTTGTTCTTGGTGGTCTTCTTGGTCAGGATGTGGCGCTTGAACGCCATACCCGATTTAACAGTACCACCCGGACGCACGCGAAAACGTTTTTTCGCGGAGCTTTTGGTTTTCATTTTTGGCATAGCAATCTACCCTCTTGGGTAGCTCCATATCAAACAGGATTGCAGGTGGCGACACTACGTCACACTTAGATGCCTGCTTTCACTTGTTTTTGCAGCGGATGCGAGTCCACTACATTTACAACAGCCGGCAATTATAGACCAGATGCTGCAATTCTGCACCACAAATTATAAGAGGCGCCGGAGCGCCTCTTATGCTTGCGGTTACAACAAGATTACTTCTTTTTCTTAGGCGAAAGGACCATGATCATCTGGCGGCCTTCCATCTTCGGGAACTGCTCGACCTGGCCGTATGGCTCCAGGTCGGCCTTCAGGCGCTCCAGCATACGGAAGCCAATATCCTGGTGCGCCATTTCACGGCCGCGGAAACGCAGCGTGATCTTGGTTTTGTCGCCTTCATCCAGGAACTTGATGAGGTTACGCAGCTTGATATTGTAGTCGCCGTCATCGGTGCCCGGACGGAATTTGACTTCCTTCACGGCGATGATTTTCTGCTTCAATTTCGCTTCGTGAGCCTTCTTCTGCTCCGAATACTTGAATTTACCGTAGTCCATCAAACGGCAGACCGGCGGGACCGCGGTAGGCGCGATCTCGACCAGGTCGACGTTTGCTTCTTCCGCCAGGCGGAAGGCTTCGGCCAAACTCACGATACCGAGAGGCTCGTTATCGACCCCACTTAAACGCATTTCAGGGGCAGTGATTTCGCCATTGATGCGATGCGACTTGTCAGTAGCTATGGTGATTCCTTTTAAAATCTAATGAAGGACTGCGCGATCAGGCTTTGTTGGCGACGTCTTGCTGAAGTCGCTCGATCAGGGCATCGACGGACATGACGCCCAGATCGACATTGCCCCGTGCCCGCACAGCCACGGTATTGGCATCCCGCTCTTTATCGCCAACCACAAGAATGTAGGGCAGTTTTTGGACGGAATGTTCGCGTATTTTATAGGTTATTTTCTCGTTGCGCAAATCGGTCTGCACGCGGAACCCGCTCCGGCGCAGCTTTTCAGCCACTTGTGCCACATATTCGGCCTGCGCGTCGGAGATGTTCAGCACCGATACTTGCACCGGTGCCAGCCATGCCGGCAAGGCGCCCGCGTAGTTCTCGATCAGGATGCCGATGAAGCGCTCCATCGAGCCGACGATCGCACGGTGCAGCATGACCGGCACCTGGCGGCTGTTGTCGGCCGCCACATACTCGGCGCCCAGGCGCTCCGGCATGAAGAAGTCGACCTGCATCGTGCCGACCTGCCATGGGCGGCCCAGCGAATCCTTCAGGTGATACTCGATCTTCGGACCGTAGAACGCACCCTCGCCCGGCAATTCGGTCCAGGTCACGCCGCAGGCGCGCAGGCCCGAACGCAACGCGTCCTCGGCCTCGTCCCACACTTCGTCGGTGCCGATGCGGTTGTCCGGACGCAGCGCCAGCTTGACTTCGATGTTGTTGAAGTCGAAGTCCTTGTAGACTTCCATCGCCTGCGTGTGGAAGGACACCACTTCCGGCTCGATCTGCTCTTCGGTGCAGAAGATGTGGCCGTCATCCTGGGTGAAGCCGCGCACGCGCATGATGCCGTGCAGCGCGCCCGACGGCTCGTTGCGGTGGCACTGGCCGAACTCGCCGTAGCGCAGCGGCAGGTCGCGGTACGAGCGCATGTTGCTGTTGAAGATCTGCACGTGGCCCGGGCAGTTCATCGGCTTCAGCGCGTAGGAGCGGTTTTCCGACTCCGTCACGAACATGTTTTCGCGGTAGTTGTCCCAGTGGCCGGTCTTGCCCCACAGGCTGGAGTCCAGGATCTGCGGCGCCTTCACTTCCTGATAGCCGTTGACCTGGTACTTGTTGCGCATGTATTGCTCAACCTGCTGCCAGATGGTCCAGCCCTTCGGATGCCAGAACACCAGGCCCGGCGCCTCGTCCTGGAAGTGGAAGAAGTCCAGCTGCTTGCCCAGCTTGCGGTGGTCGCGCTTTTCCGCCTCTTCCAGTTGGAACAGGTACTGCTCCTGGTCTTCCTTCTTGGTCCAGGCGGTGCCGTAGACACGCTGCAGCATCTCGTTCTTGCTGTCGCCGCGCCAGTAGGCGCCGGCCAGCTTCATCAGCTTGAACACTTTCAGCTTGCCGGTCGACGGCACGTGCGGGCCGCGGCACAGGTCGGTGAAGCTGCCCTCGGTGTACAGCGACACATCCTGGTCGGCGGGAATCGACGAGATGATCTCGGCCTTGTAGGCTTCGCCGATGGACTTGAAGTAGGCCACGGCCTCGTCGCGCGGCAGCACCTTGCGGGTGACCGGCTCGTCCTTCTTGGCCAGCTCGGCCATTTTCTTTTCGATGGCGACCAGGTCGTCGGGCGTGAATGGACGCTTGTACGAGAAGTCGTAGTAGAAACCGTTTTCAATGACCGGGCCGATGGTCACTTGCGCATCGGGGAACAGCTCCTTCACCGCGTAGGCCAGCAAGTGGGCGGTCGAGTGACGGATCACGTCCAGGCCTTCGGGGTCCTTGTCGGTGATGATGGCCAGGTCGGAATCTTTCTCGATCAGGAAAGAGGTATCCACCACTTTGCCATCCACCTTGCCGGCCAGCGCGGCCTTGCCCAGGCTGGTTGCAATGCTGGACGCCACTTGTGCAACGGTGACTGGGCCGTCGAACTCACGGGCAGAACCATCGGGAAGGCGAACTGAAAGCATAGTGATCTCCATTTTCGGCACACGGGCCAGGTAGTGGTACAACGAATAATAAAAAACGCGGACGAAAAAAAACGCGGACTAGCCGCGTTTTCTCTTTTTTTGAGCAAAAGAATCCCGATCGACTAGCGTCACTCCCAAAGCTTGGTAGTAGTTCGCGGTGTCATAACCGGATTGCCTTTCTCGCTCTTACATGTTCTGGTGGGCGGTGCAGAATTCGAATCTGCGACCCCTTGGATGTCGACCAAGTATTCTAACCAGCTGAACTAACCGCCCGTGGTACTGCTATTTTACTGCGCTTTTACTGCTTTACTACGTAATCTGGTGGGCGGTGCAGAATTCGAATCTGCGACCCCTTGGATGTCGACCAAGTATTCTAACCAGCTGAACTAACCGCCCGAAGACCAGCATTATAGAGAGCGATCAGGAGAAAAACAAGGGCATTATTCGGAAACATTTACAAATTGCACTATGAGGATGCCATACGCGGGTCATCGACATCCTTTAAACTATGGGGGTTCCCACTACAACAAGAAGCCGATGCAAGCCGAAACCCGCGCCAACACTAGCATAGAGCTGCCACCCTCCCCGTCCGCCCACCTGCACGAGCACCGCGACGGCGACGCCCAACATGCACACTTCAACGTGCAGCGTAGCCAGTCGGTGCTGGCGTGGTCGCTGGCGCTGACATTGGGATTCGCCGTGGTCGAAGTCGTCACCGGCTTCATGTCCAACTCGCTGGCGTTGATTTCCGACGCCGGCCACATGGTCACCGACGCCGCCGCGCTGGGCCTGGCCTTGCTGGCGCAGCTGATCGCCAAGCGGCCGCCATCGGCGCGCCACTCGTTCGGCTTCGGCCGCGCCGAGGCGCTGGCGGCTTTCGTCAACAGCCTGGTGTTGCTGCTGCTGGTCGGTTGGATTGTGTTCGAGGCGGTGCAGCGCTTCTCCAAGCCAGAGCAGGTGCAAGGCGGCACCGTGTTTGTGGTGGCGGGCATCGGCCTGCTGATCAACCTGGTGCTGGCCTACATGCTGTCGCGCGGCGACAGCAATATGAACACGCGCGCCGCGCTGGTCAACGTGATCGGCGATCTGCTGGGCTCGGTGGCCGCGCTGATCGCCGGCGCCGTCATCTACTACACCGGCTGGATGCAGATCGATCCGCTGCTGTCGATCTTTGTCGCGCTGCTGATTTTGAAATCCACCATCGACGTGCTGCGCGAGTCGTATCACTTCCTGATGGGCGGGGTGCCGGAACAGATCGATTACCTGAACGTCGGCGCCGACCTGGGCAAGATAGACGGCGTCTGCTCGGTGCATGACCTGCATGTATGGGACATGTCGCCCGGCCATCCGGCGCTGATCGGCCACATCGAAATCACCGACCTCGCCTGCTGGCCCGAGATCCTGCTCAACATCAAGTCCATGCTGCTGGAAAAGCATGGCATCGACCACATCACCTTACAAGCAGAAGTAGCCCACGATGCATAATTTTGAAAAACGCCGCGACCGATACAACGCCTTTGCCTCATTTGAAAACCCGCTGGTCAACCTGAGCTTCGAACTGGAGGTGGCGGACTTCCGCCCCTTCTGCAAAGAACACAAACTGCCGCCGTTCCACGTCTTCCTGTATTGCGTGCTGAACTCGCTCAAGGAGAACGACAACTTCATGTACCGCGTCCACGAAGGTGAGGTCATCAAGATCGACGATTTCATGGCGTCGTACACTGTGCTCAACCGTGACAACAACCTGAACTTCGCGCGCTTCACGCGCTCGTCGGACCTGCATGAGTTCGTTGAGCGCAGCGTAGCGGCGAAGAAGATCGCCGAGGCCAGCGACGCGCTGGTCAACACCACCGAAGCGCTGAGCCCGCTCGACAAGAAGCGCAACGTCCACATCACCTGCATGCCGTGGCTGAAGCTGGTGGCGATCGAGCATCCGATTTACTGCCACAAGAACTACGACATCCCCTCGCTGGCCTGGGGGCGTTTCAGCGACCCACGCGCCGACGGCAGATTGACGATGACGATGTCCGTGCTGGCCCACCACGGCTTCGTCGACGGCTACCACATCAACCTGCTGGCCAAGGCCATCGAAGCGCGCGTCGCGAAAATCATCGCTTAAAACCGGTGGGGTCAAGTCTGACATTCGGACACGAGCTCTTCTGTAGCATGCCCGCTACGGAAGAGCTCGTGTCCGAATGTCAGACTTGACCCCAAAGTTTTTGGGCGGCAGCGGAGGCGCGGCCGGCTTGCGAACGGAGCAGGCCGAACTCGCGATACAGGCGCGGCTGTAGTTGCATGATGCGCAGTCCGCGCCGGTCTTCCGGCAACGCCGATTCGGGAATGATTGCCACGCCCAGCCCTTCCCTCACCAGCACGGCAGCGCTGCCCAGGTCGCGCACCGTGACGCGGATGTCGGTCAGCGTGACGCCGGCTTCCTCTGCCAGACTCTGCGCATGCACCGTGCAGCCGCCGGTCGCCAGCACGAACGGCTCATTGGCCAACTCGGCCAATGCGATGCCTTGCTCGCTCGAACGCCGCCCCAGCGGATGATGGGTCGGCACCACCGCCACCCAGGCATCTCGGCCGATGATGGCCGCCTCCCGCCCCGGCGCGGGATTCAGCACCACGCCCAACTCGACCGTGTCATCCGCCAGCCACTGCTCCACCTCGTCGTCCGTCCCCTCCAGCGCCACGACGTCGATGCCCGGATGGCGGCGCTTGAACGCTTGCAGCAACGGCGGCAGCACGGTGGTCATCACGGACGGGAAGCCGGCCACCCGGATGCGGCCGGCATGCAAGCCTTGCGCGGCATGGGCCAGCGAACGGATCGCATCGAACTCCACCAGCATCGCGCGGGCATGCGCGACGACCTGCTCCCCGAATACGGTGACGCTGACCTCACGCCGCTCGCGTATCAACAACTGCGCGCCGAGCGACGCCTCCATCTGCGCAATCGCCTGGCTGGCGCCGGATTGCGTGATGCCGACCTGCTCCGCCGCCCGCGAGATGTTGCGTGTATCGGCGGCCGCGAGCAGCAGGCGCCAATGGGCCAAATTCATCATTAGAAAACCTAATACCTAGCTTATGGAGCATTAATTTTACAGCCAAGAACCCGACGCCTACAGTGAAGCCTCATCTTTCTTATGGAATCCGATATGAAGCTATATTTCGCACCGCATACCTGCTCGTTCTCGCCGCACATCGTATTGCGGGAGCTGGGCCTGCCTTACGAGCTGGTACGCGTCGATAACCAGACCAAGCTGACCGCCGACGGCAGGGACTTCCGCAGCATCAACCCGAAAGGATATGTCGCGGCACTGGAATTGGAGAATGGAGAGGTGCTGACTGAAGGCGTGGCCATCGTTCAATATCTGGCGGACTTGAAGCCGTCGGCCGGACTGGCGCGGCCGCCCGGCAGCTGGCAGCGCGTGCGCTTGCAGGAGTGGTTGAATTTCATCGGCAGCGAAATCCACGCCGGCGTGGCCCCGCTATTCAATCGCGCGATGCCTGAGGCCGCCACCGCCATCTTCCGCGACAAGCTGCAGAAGCGCATGACGTTCCTGCAGCACACGCTGCAACAGCAGGACTATCTGATGGGCGATAAGTTCACCGTGGCCGATGCCTACCTGTACACGGTGCTGGGATGGTTTGCCTTCTTCGATATCAGCCTGGACAACTGGCCGGCCGTGGCGGCCTATTCAAACCGCATCGCAGCCCGCCCCTCGGTGCAGGCCGCGATGCAGGCCGAAGCCTAGGCGCGCCGGGCTTCCTGGACGCCGCTCACTTCGGCAATGGCGTTCAGGGCCTTCTGCAATTGCGCGGTGGCGCCGATCTCGGCCGTGAAGGTCATGCGCGCGAAGCCCTTGGCGCTCTGCGTGTTGACGCCGATGACGTTGATCTTCTCGCGCGAGAAGATCTCGGAAATATCGCGCAGCAAGCCCTGGCGGTCGCCCGCCAGAATGAAGATGTCGACCGGGTAGACGGTGTCCGATCCGGCCCGTCCCCACTCGGTCACGATCACCCGCTCGGGCGCCTTGGCGCGCATCTCGGCGAAGTTCTTGCACGTGGCGCGGTGGATCGACACGCCCTTGCCACGCGTGACGAAGCCGACGATGCCGTCCGGCGGCGCCGGCTTGCAGCACTTGGCCAATTGCGTCATCAAGCCGTCTGTGCCCACCACCAGCACGCCCGACTTGGCGCCCTGGTCCACGCTGGACGCCTTGCTCTTGCCCAGCACCACCGCGTCTTCCGGCTCGACCGGCTCGCCGGTGTCGTGCAGCGCCTGCTCGACGTGGCGCAGGCTGAACTCGTCCTTGCCCACCGACAGGAACAGGTCATCGACCTTGGCGAAGCCCAGCTTGTTGGCCAGCGCTTCCAGGTTAACCGCCGTCTTGCCTTCGCGCTGCAGGGATTTCTCCACCATCGCCCGGCCGTGCGACAGCGTTTCCTGCATGTCGATGGCGTGGAACCAGGCGCGGATCTTGGAGCGCGTGCGCGTGGACACCGTGTATTCGTCGCTGAGCCAGTCGCGCGACGGGCCGGCCGTGCCGGGCGCGCCCTTGGCGGTGATGATCTCGCAGGTCTGGCCGTTCTTCAGCGGCGTGTTCAGCGGCACCATGACGCCGTCCACGCGCGCGCCGCGGCAACGGTGGCCGACGTCGCTGTGCAGGTGGTAGGCGAAGTCCACCGGCGTGGCGCCGACCGGCAGTTCCAGCACGCGCGCCTGCGGCGTCAGCACGAAGATGCGGTCGTCCAGCGCGGCGGACTTGAGCTTCTCCACCCACTCGCGCTGCTGCTCTTCCTGCCCGACCACGGCGTCGGCCACGTCGGTCTTCCACGCCAGCAGCTGGCGCAGCCAGGCGATTTTCTCGTCGTACTTCTGGCCGGCGAAGTTGGAGCCGCCCTCTTCCTTGTAGCGCCAGTGCGCCGCCACGCCATACTCGGCGAAGCTGTGCATCTCCTGCGTGCGGATCTGCACTTCCAGCGGCCGGCCGTCCTCGGCCGTCACCACCGTGTGCAGCGACTGGTAGCCGTTCGATTTCGGCCGCGAGATGTAGTCGTCGAATTCCTTCGGGATCGGGGTCCAGATGTTGTGCACCACGCCCAGCACCGTGTAGCAGGTCTTGACGTCGGCCACGATCACGCGGAAGGCGCGCACGTCGTACAGGTCGGTGAAGTCGAGCTCCTTGCCCTTCATCTTGCTCCAGATGGAGTAGATGTGCTTGGGCCGCCCGAACACTTCGGCCTGGATGCCGGCCGCCGACATCTCCGACTGCAGCCGAGCGATCGACGAGGTGACGAAGCCTTCGCGCATCATGCGCTTTTCTTCCAGCATCTTGGCGATGCGCTTGTACGCCTCCGGTTCGATGAAGCGGAACGACAGGTCCTCCAGCTCCCACTTGAGCTGCCAGATCCCCAGCCGGTTGGCCAGCGGCGCGTACAGGTCCAGCGTCTCGCGGCCGTAGGCGCAGGTCATGTCGTTGAACAGCTTGATGTCGGCGAAGTAGCGCAGGGTCGTCACGCAGGACGCCAGCCGCACCAGCACCACGCGCATGTCCGAGGCCATGGCCAGCAGCATCTTGCGCAGCGTTTCGACCTGCGCCACCGCCATCTGCGCGGCGTTGCGGCCGCGCGCGACGGCGCCCTGCGGTCCCTGGGTTTGCGTCAGCTCGCGCAGGCGGATCAGCTGGCGCACGCCGGCCACCAGGTCGCTGACCTCCTGGCCGAAGCGCGGTTCGATGATGGGCGCCTGCGCCGTGTCGAGCAAGGTCAGCTCGAACATCAGGCCGGCGATGCGGGTCTCGACGTCGGTACGCATGAAGGCCAGCGTGCCGGCCACGCCGACCGCGAAGTCGATGGCGGCCTGGCCGCTGGCGCAGACCTTGTCGCCGTAGGCGTCGCTGGCGAAGTCCAGCGCCGCCAGCATGCGCGCGCTGTCGTCCGGCGACAGGCCCTGGACCAGTTGCTCCGACGTTGCGCTGGTGAGCGCGGTGATGGAAACCATGATGCCCCTAGCGCTGCGCCGCGACGACGATGATCTCCACGCGCCATGCCGGATCGGCCAGCTTGGCTTCCACGGTGGCGCGGGGCGGCGTGTGCCCGCTCGGCACCCAGGCGTCCCACTCCTCGTTCATGCCGGCGAAGTCGGCCAGGTCGGCGATGTAGATGGTGGTACTGAGGATACAGGTCTTGTCGCTGCCGGCTTCGGCCAGCAGGCGGTCGATGTGGCCCAGCACTTCGCGGGTCTGGCCGCGGATGTCCTGTGTCTTGTCGTCGGCGATCTGGCCCGCCAGATACACGGTGCCGTTGTGGATGGCCGCTTCGGACAAGCGTTTGCCTACATGCAGTCGTTTGATTTCCATACTCTTCTTCTTTACATTAACCCAACAGGAATTGCTTGACGATGGCGATCTGGTCGTCGTGAATAAAGGTCGGCGCGTGGCCGACGTTCGGGATTTCCACCAGCGCCGGTTTCGGGCCGCGCTGCGCCATCAGCGCCGCCGTCTCGGCGGTCAGCAGATCGGACTCGGCGCCGCGCACCAGCAGCGTCGGGCAGCGGATCGCGTCGTAGGCCGCCCACAGCATCGCCTCGTCGGCCGCGGCCGATTCCGGCGTGGCCGAGCGGAACGGCAAGGCCAGCCCCATATCGTAGTGGCGTATCCACTTGCCGTCCTTATCCTGGCGCAGCACGTCGCTCGCCAGTTTATGCCATTCGGCCTCGGTGTGCTGGCCGAAGGTCAGCGAGACGTCGCGGATGAACTTGGCGGCCTCGTCGAAGGTGTCGAAGCGCAGGTCCTGGCCGATGTAGTCGCCGATGCGCTGCAGCGCCGCCGGCGCCAGCACCGGGCCGATGTCGTTGAGGATCAGCTTGCGCACCGGGTTGTCCGGCAGCGAGGCCAGGCCCAGGCCGATCAGGCCGCCCATCGAGGTGCCGAACCAGTCGACGCGCGATTGCGCGCCGGCCGGCAGCACGCGCGCCAGCAGGGTGACGATGTCGCTGACATACTGCGGAATGCGGTACAGCTGCGGATTTTTCAGCCAGCCGGAGCGGCCGCGGCCGACGATGTCCGGGCAGATCACGCGGTAGTCGTTGGCCAGCGCGCGCGCCATGTTGTCGAAGTCGTCGCCCACGCGGGTGACGCCGTGCACGCACAGCAGCACGTTCGGGTTGCTCTCATCGCCCCATTCCTTGTACGACATGCGGTGCAAACCAGCCAGAGACAGACATTGAACAGACTTTATTTTTGCTTCGAACATGCGACTTCCTTGGTGGTTTTTATAGTGATTTGTGCAATGCTGTTTAGAAATACCATTTTACCGGGCGTTACGCTTAAAATCCTACCGAAGTGTAGCGCAGCACGACTTTAATCTCCAACCCCACTGAGGACACTATGGCAAACAAGACTTTGAGCGGCAAGACGGCATTGGTGACCGGCTCCACCTCCGGCATCGGCCTGGGCATCGCCCGCACGCTGGCGGCGGAAGGCGCCAACGTGCTGCTGAACGGCTTCGGCGACGCCGCCGAGATCGCCCAGCTGCAGATCGGCCTGGCCGCGGAATTCGGCGTCCAGGTGGCGTACCACAATGCCGACATGTCCAAGCCGGCCGAGATCGAAAACATGATCGCCTTCGCCGGCGACAAGTTCGGCGGCGTCGATATCCTGGTCAACAACGCCGGCATCCAGCACGTGGCCAACGTCGAGGACTTCCCGGTCGAGAAGTGGGATGCCATCATCGCCATCAACCTGACCTCGGCCTTCCACACCTCGCGCCTGGTGCTGCCGCGCATGCGCGCCAACAACTGGGGCCGCATCATCAACCTGGCTTCCACGCACGGGCTGGTGGCGTCGGCCGGCAAGTCGGCCTACGTCGCCGCCAAGCACGGCCTGCTCGGACTGACCAAGGCCAGCGCGCTGGAGACCGCCACCACCGGCGTGACCGTCAACGCGATCTGCCCGGGCTTCGTGCTGACGCCGCTGGTGCAGAAGCAGGTCGACGCCCGCGCCGCCAAGGACAGCATCAGCAACGAGGACGCCAAGAAGGCCCTGCTGGCGGACAAGCAGCCGTCCGGCGAGTTCGTCACGCCGGAGGAACTGGGCGCGCTGGCCGTGTTCCTGTGCAGCGACGCGGCCAAGCAGGTGCGCGGCGTGGCGTGGAATATGGATGGTGGTTGGGTGGCACAATAACCTTGCATAAGGGATATCACTGTTGTGAATGCGGTTAACCACAATGGTGATGTCTCCTATTTTGTCGGATGATGGTCTCCTCACAAGAACGCGAGGAGACCCCGTGAAAAAGCCGTTTTATAAAGTTCTATACGTCCAGGTATTGTTCGCCATCGCATGCGGCATCCTGCTGGGCGCCTTCTACCCATCCGACGCGGTCGCCATGAAACCGCTCGGCGACGGCTTTATCAAATTGATCAAGATGATCATCGCACCGGTGATCTTCTGCACCGTGGTCTCCGGCATCGCCGGCATGCAGGACATCAAGAAAATCGGCCGCGTCGGCGGCAAGGCGCTGTTGTATTTCGAGGTCATCTCCACCTTCGCGCTGGTGATCGGCCTGTTCGTGGCCAACATCATGCGCCCGGGCGCCGGCTTCAACGCCGACCCCGCCACGCTCGACACCAAGGCCATCGCCGAGTTCACCGAAAAAGCCAAGCACCAGTCGACCATCGACTTCCTGATGAACATCATCCCGAACACCGTGGTGGACGCCTTCGCCAAGGGCGACATCCTGCAAGTGCTGCTGATCGCCATCCTGTTCGGCTTCTCGCTGTCGCTGCTCGGCGAGCGCGGCAAGCCGGTCACCAAGCTGATCGACGAACTGTCGTCGGCCATCTTCGGCGTGGTCGGCATCGTGATGAAGGTCGCCCCGCTGGGCGCGTTCGGCGCGATGGCCTTCACCATCGGCAAATACGGCATCGCCTCGCTGATGCCGCTGGCCAAGCTGATGGGCTGCTTCTACCTGACCTGCTTCCTGTTCGTGGTGGTGGTGCTGGGCACCGTGGCGCGCCTGACCGGCTTCTCGATCTTCAAGTTCATCAACTACATCAAGGAAGAACTGCTGATCGTGCTGGGCACCAGCTCGTCGGAAAGCGCCCTGCCTTCGCTGATGACCAAGCTCGAACGCCTGGGCTGCTCCAAGTCCGTGGTGGGCCTGGTGGTTCCGACCGGCTACTCGTTCAACCTGGACGGCACCAACATCTACATGACCATGGCCGCCCTGTTCGTGGCGCAGGCCACCAACACCGACCTGACGCTGATGCAGGAACTGACCATCCTCGGCGTGGCGATGCTGACCTCGAAAGGCGCGTCCGGCATCACCGGCGCCGGCTTCATCACGCTGGCGGCGACGCTGGCCGTGGTGCCGACCATTCCGGTGGCCGGCATGGCGCTGATCCTGGGCATCGACCGCTTCATGAGCGAATGCCGCGCGCTGACCAACTTCGTCGGCAACGGCGTCGCATCAGTGGTCGTGTCGCACTGGGAAAAAGAGTTGAACCACGACACGCTGCACAAGGAACTGAACAATCCCGGCTCGACCGTGACCGACCCGGACCTGCAACCGCTGACCCGCCACGCGCACTGATCAGCCTTGCCCGGCCACGCCCCGCACGCTGCATGACGGCCTGCGGGGCGTTTTTCATATATATTCCGGGCATGACCATGAACTCATCCCACCACGCCACCGCCATCGCGCTGTGGCTGGCAGCCGCCACCTGCGCCGCCGCCGAACCCGCCCCCAAGATCGACGCGGTGTACCTGGCCGCGCGCCACATCGGCTACGCCGGCACGCTGGTCGGCGCCAAGCGCGTCGAGGACCGCGAGGGCGAGCACCTGCTGGTGCTGAGCCGCAAGGCCAGCCGCTCGCAGATGGCCAATTCCGACAGCGATGAAGACTACCTCGAACTGGCCGCCACCTACTACGGCCGCAAGGAGGGTCGCTGGGTGACCGAGTGGACGGTGCGCGACTCGGTCGACTGCCCGATCCTGGACCATGTGGCGGAATTCTTCCCCTCCGCCGTCCGCATCACCGACCTGAACCACGACGGCCGCAGCGAAGTCACCATACCGTATCGATTGTTTTGCAGCGGCGGCGTGGACTACTCGACCGTCAAGGTGATCCTGCGCGAAGGCGCGACCAAGCTGGCCATACGCGGCGAACTGGAGTTCCACGACACCGGACCCGCGCTGCAAGGCAAGCGCCAATACGACGCCGCCCTGCTGCAACCAATCAACGCCGCCTACAAGAAGCATATGGACGCGGTCTGGAAAACCGTGGTGCACCACCACGATTAACGCCGGGCCTGGCTAGCGGCTCAGCACCTGGGCCGCGTAGCTGCCCAGCATGAGCCAGCCCAGCAACGGCGGCAACTTGCGGGCCAGCGACCACAAGGCCATCGTCAATGGATCGCTCCTCAAGCCGTAGCAACGACGGGCCCAGCGATAGAGCGGGTGGGTGGCCGGCACCAGCGCCACGCCCTCCCACAGATATTTCGCCAGCATGGCCAACACGACGGCCGACACCGGCAACGAATACCGCAGCGGGATCGCCGTCAGGCCGATCAACGCGAACATCGCCCCCAGCAGACTTCCTGCCAGCGCCAGGCGCCGGTTCACTTCGCGGTGCTCGGGAGCGGCGCCGCGCCCCGCAGGCAGCAGCACCCGCCGCAGCCCTACCACGCTCAGTGCGGCCAGCCCCAACAGCCACCCAGGCCCCCCCAGACCGCTGCCGGATGCGGCTGGCGCCTCACCGGCCACGCGATCGCCCGGGGCGTCGGTGTAAAGCTGATAGCCCACCATCTCGCGCGCCTTCTTCAAGTGGGCGGCGTAATTGCCCATGTCGCCAGGATCGACGTGATCGCTCAGCGCGCGGTAGTTCGCCGTGATACGCACGCTCTTTCCATCGGCGGCCGGCGCCACCTCGTAGGAGAACTCGAAGGCCGCATCGTGCACCTCGGCTTTCTCGCTTTTCAAATTCCAGCGTTCGGGCAGGCGCACCTCGGTCACTTCGCTGATATTGTTCGGATATTCCAGACGCAGCGGCGCGTTGCGGCCGATCGCATCCGGCGCCTTCAGCGGTCCCGTGACGTCCGACGCCTCGATGTTGGCCTCGAGCCGGCCGCCCTTCCCGCTGCGCTCCCAGAAACCGGCGATGCGGTAGGACTCCACCAGCGTCAAGGCGTTGGCGGGCGCATTGTCCTGCACCTTCAGCTCGCCGTCGGCGCGGATGCCGGCATAGCTGCGCGCATAAAAATTGCGGTACTGCGTGACCAGCTCGGCCTTGTTGCTAACCAGCTGGTCGCGCAGGCTGTCGGCGCCGCGCCCCTCGAATGTGGTCGTCACCGTGTAGCCGACCGGCTGCGCGAGACCGGCGCTGGCGTCGAACAGCGCGCGCACGGTCTTGCGCGGGGCGGCCCGGCCCGCCATCGGCGACAAGCCTGCGGCACCCGGCTCCAGCACCAGCGCATAGCCGTAGTCCGGCTGATATAGGTGCTCCAGGTCGCCTTGTTGCAGGGAGCGCGTCGGGTCCAGCCAGTACAGCTTGCCGCCCGTACGCACCCGCACCAGCACATGGTTGAACGCGGTCGGCGTCGGCGCCCAGGTCGCCACCTCGCGCGCGATGGCGGTGTTGACCAGCGCCGGCGCGGCGTCGATGCCGAGCGCGTCCAGCATCGTCACCACCAGCAGCGCCTTGTCCTTGCAGTCGCCGAAGCGGCGCTGGAACACCGTGGACGGCGCGGTCGGCGCATGCGATCCGGGCCCGACCTCGATGCCCAGGTAACGGATGTCGCGCTGCACCAGCTTGAGCACCTCGGCCACGCGGCCGGCCGGGTCCGCGTGTTCACGGGCGATCCGCTCGACTTCGCGGCGCAACGCCTCGCCCATGTCGCGCTGCGGCCGGTACAAAGGCAGGGCCCATCGCACCACCTCGGCCCAGTCGCGGAACTCGGTCCATTGCACCGAAGCATAGGGGTCGTACCACTCGGGCGCGCCGCTGTCGACGCGCAATTCCGGCACGTTGTGCAATTCCCAGCGGTAGTCGCGGTAGTCGTCCGCTTCGCGCAACTGCGGTTTCAGCTTGCTGTGGCGCGGCGCGATCCAGACCGGACGGCTGGATGGCACCAGCAGCCGCACGAAGGCATGCTCCACCGGCACCGCCCACTCCAGGTCGGCCTTGCCCGTCACCTTGTTCTGGAACACCGGGTTGCTGCCGTCCACGCTGTACGCGTATTCGACGATGTCGCCGATGCGGACGTCGTCCAGCATGACGCTGGCGGTCATGCTGCCGTCGTAGATCTGGGAGTCCAGTTCGGTCTCGCGCTGCAATACGTGCACCTTGGCGCTGGCCAGCCGGGGCGCCAGCTTGCCGTCGCGGATCACATTGATCGCATGCAGCGTCAGGCTCTGGTAGGTGGGGTCATAGCTGATGCTGATCGAGGCGACCTTCTCCACCCCGCTGCTATCGAGCGCCCGCTTGGCCACGTGCAAATACGTCACCTTTCCGCGCTGGTCGACGCGGGTCTGGTAGTCCTGCAGCAGATAGGCCACGCCGCCGCGCGGAGGCAGCGGTGTGGCGGCCGGCGGGTGCAGCGGCGATACCGGCACCACCCATGGCGCGGCGGCGCCGGTCTTGTAGTCGGCTGGTTTGGCCCAGGCCTGGACACAGACCAGGCAGGCCAAAAAGTACAGTACCGCGCATCGGATCGATTTCATTGAGAAATAAGATAGTTATTTTTCTAACAGTCTATCCGTTGGATTTCTCAAATACAAGTTTATGCCGGCGCGGCGGAGCATAAAAAAAGGCACGCCGAAGCGTGCCTTGCTGTGTGCCGGCGGCGCTTAGACGGCCGACATGTCCAGCGGCACGCCGGTGGCGGCCTGGATCTGCTCCTTGCTGACGCCGGGCGCCAGTTCGGTCAGCTTCAAGCCTTTGGCGGTCACTTCCATCACGCCGAGGTCGGTCACGATCAGGTCCACCACGCCGACGCCGGTCAGCGGCAGGTCGCATTTCTTCAGCAGCTTGTGCGAGGTCGAGCCGTCCTTGGCGGTGGCGACGTGCTCCATCAGCACCACCACGCGCTTGACGCCGGCCACCAGGTCCATCGCGCCGCCCATGCCCTTGACCATTTTGCCCGGGATCATCCAGTTGGCCAGGTCGCCCTGCTCCGACACCTGCATCGCGCCGAGGATCGCCAGGTTGATCTTGCCGCCCCGGATCATGCCGAACGAGTCGGCCGAGCTGAAGTACGCCGCGCCCGGCAGCGCCGTCACGGTCTGCTTGCCGGCGTTGATCAGGTCGGCGTCGACCTCGTCGTCGGTCGGGAACGGGCCGATGCCCAGCAAGCCGTTTTCCGATTGCAGGAACACTTCCATGCCGGCCGGGACGTAGTTCGCCACCAGCGTCGGCAAGCCGATGCCGAGGTTGACGTAGTAACCGTCTTGCAATTCCTTCGCCGCGCGCGCGGCCATTTCGTCACGAGTCCATGCCATGATATTTACTCTCCGATATTCTTAGTTGGCGCGCACGGTGCGCTGCTCGATGCGTTTTTCCGGCGTGGCGTTGACCACGATGCGGTGCACGAAAATGCTCGGCAGGTGCACGGCGTCCGGGTCGATCTCGCCGATTTCCACCAGCTGCTCGACTTCGACGATGGTGACCTTGCCGGCCATCGCGGCGTTCGGGTTGAAGTTGCGGGCGGTCTTGCGAAACACCAGGTTGCCGGCCTTGTCGGCCTTCCAGGCCTTGACCAGCGCCACATCGGCCACCAGGCTGCGTTCCATCACGTACTGCTCGCCGTCGAATTCGCGGATTTCCTTGCCCTCGGCGACGATGGTGCCGACGCCGGTCTTGGTGAAGAAGGCCGGAATGCCGGCGCCGCCGGCGCGCAGCTTCTCGGCCAGCGTGCCCTGCGGCGTGAATTCCAGCTCCAGCTCGCCGGCCAGGTACTGGCGCGCGAACTCCTTGTTTTCACCCACGTAGGAGGCGATCATCTTCTTGATCTGCCGGGTTTCCAGCAACTGGCCGAGGCCGAAGCCGTCCACGCCGGCGTTGTTGGAGATCGCGGTCAGGCCGGTGACGCCGGAATCGCGCAGCGCGGCGATCAGCGCCTCAGGGATGCCGCACAGTCCGAACCCGCCGACGGCGATGGTTTGACCGTTTTGTACGACGCCGGCCAGCGCGGCGGCGGCGTCAGGATAGATCTTGTTCATGGGTGTCCCTTATCTTATTTGCTCAACACGTGTTGCTAAATCCGTTGCTAACATTGTTAAATGCGCTAGCGACGAGGCGTCTCAGCATAGAATACGCACATCAAAAGCACAATACCGTAGAACTACCTGCCGCCCCCACACATGAACAACGCTCCGGTCATCGACTACGAATCCATTTTCCTGCACGCGCCGGTCGGCATGTGCATCTCGGAAAACCGCGTCATCCAGTCCTGCAACGAGGCGCTGGCGGCGATGTTCGGCCACCCCCGCGAGCAGCTGCAGGGCCAGTCCTTCGTGGTGCTGTATCCGACCATGGACGAGTTCCTGCGCACCGGCGACCGCATCATCCCCATCATGAACGCCAGGGGCCGCTATTCGGACGAGCGCATCATGCGCCGCGCGAACGGCGAACTGTTCTGGTGCCACGTCACCGGGCATTCGATGAAGGCGTCCGAGCCGCTGGGGCCCGGCATCTGGACCTTCGAGGACGTCAGCGAAAAGCGCCCGGTGACGGCCGAGCTGACGCCGCGCGAGCGGGAAATCGCCGCCCTGCTGGTCGAGGGCAAGACCAGCAAGACCATCGCCCGCCAGATCGACCTCAGCCCGCGCACGGTGGAAATGCACCGCGCCAAGCTGATGCGCAAATTCTCGGCCGCCACCTCGTCGGAACTGGTCCACAAGCTGGTCGGCCTGCAGCTCTGATTACGTTGCCGTCATGCCGTCGTCGGCGGAAATAATCGCGCCGTTGATGAAGTTGGAGTCCTCCCCCGCCAGCAGCAGCAACAGCCCGTCCAGGTCCTCCGGCTTGCCCGGGCGCTTGCGCGGCAGCATGTTGATCAGCTTCTGCCCCTGCTCGCTGGCGAAGTATTCCTCGTTGATCTCGGTCGAGATGTAGCCGGGGCAGATGGCGTTGGTGTTGATGCCGTACTTGCCCCACTCCACCGCCATGGCCTTGGTCATCTGCACCACGCCGGCCTTGCTCATGCAATACACGCCGATCTGCGGCATCACCCGCAGCCCCGCCACCGAGGCGATGTTGATGATGCGGTGCTTCTTGGTCGGATCCCCCTTGGCGCGCGCGATCATGCGCTTGGCGGTCTGCTGGGCCACGAAGAAGGCGCCGCGCAGGTTGGTGTCCATGACGAAGGCATAATCCTCCGGCGTCACGTCGACCAGCCGCTGGGTGGTCGACACGCCCGAGTTGTTGACCAGGATGTCGATCGGCCCGGCCTCGGTCTCGGCATGGGCGATGGCCGACTTGATGCTGGCGTAGTCGGTCACGTCCAGGCTGACCACATGGGCGGCGCCGCCGTCCGCCTCGATTTCGGCGCGCAGCTCCTTCAGGCGCTCGGTGCGGCGCGAGGCCAGCACCACCTGGGCGCCGGCCTGGGCCAGCACTTTGGCAAACCGGGCTCCGAGACCGCTGGAGGCGCCGGTGATCAGCGCAATTTTTCCCTCAAAGTTGACTTCTATGCCCACGAGCTACTCCTAGTATTTGGTAATGGTGATGAATTTCCGACAGCGTAGACTGTCGAATCGTTATGATTACACAAATCGCCAGTATTAGATTGCAGTGTCTAATAATGTCCCTCAAAATGGCGCCCACATTGCAATCCGGACGAAAAAGAAGCACACTCGTGCTTAAATTTTCCTCCACCCATTTGACCACTATAAGAACAGACCATGACACAGCCACAAAATCTAGTAGAACAGTACGGCCCGCGCGATGCGATGGAGTATGACGTCGTGATCGTCGGCGGCGGCCCTGCGGGCTTGTCGGCGGCCATCAAGATCAAGCAGCTGGCCGCCGAAAAAGGCCAGGAAGTGTCGGTCGTCGTGCTGGAAAAAGGCGGCGAGCTGGGCGCCCACATCCTGTCCGGCGCCGTGATGGACCCGAAGGCGCTGACCGAACTGATCCCCGACTGGAAGGAAAAAGGCGCGCCGCTGAACACCGCCGTCACCGAGGACCGCGTGCTGTTCCTGACCGAAACCAAGGCCATCAAGACCCCGAACTTCCTGCTGCCGGCCTGCTTCGAGAACCATGGCAACTACGTGATTTCGCTGGGTAACGTGGTGCGCTGGCTGGGCCAGCAGGCAGAGGCGCTGGGCGTGGAGATCTTCCCCGGCTTCCCCGCCGCCGAGATCCTGTACAACGACGACGGCTCGGTCAAGGGCGTGGCGACCGGCAACATGGGCGTCAAGCGCGACGGCGAGGCCGGCTCTGACTTCCAGCTGGGCATGGAATTGCACGGCAAGTACACGCTGTTCGCCGAAGGCGCGCGCGGCCACCTGGGCAAGCAGTTGATGACCAAGTACGACCTGAACAAGGGCAAGGACCCGCAATCGTACGGCATCGGCATCAAGGAACTGTGGGAAATCGACCCGGCCAAGCACCAGCCGGGCCTGGTGGTGCACACCACCGGCTGGCCGCTCGACAGCAAGACCTACGGCGGCTCCTTCCTGTACCACCTGGAAAACAACCAGGTCATGGTCGGCTACGTGGTCGGCCTGAACTACGAGAACCCCTACCTGTCGCCGTACGAGGAATTCCAGCGCTACAAGACCCACCCGGCCATCAAGACCTTCTTCGAGGGCGGCAAGCGCATTTCCTACGGCGCCCGCGCGATCACGGCCGGCGGCCTGCAGTCGCTGCCCAAGCTGGTGTTCCCGGGCGGCGCGCTGATCGGCTGCGACGCCGGCTTCCTCAACATGAGCCGCATCAAGGGCAGCCACGCCGCCATCAAGTCCGGCATGCTGGCCGCCGAATCCGTGTTCGAGGCGCTGGGCGCCAGCCGCCAGCACGACGAGCTGGCCTCCTATCCTGTCGCGTTCGAGAAATCCTGGCTGCACGAGGAACTGCACGTGGCGCGCAACGTCAAGCCATGGCTGAACAAGGGCCTGTACCTGGGCTCGCTGATGACCGGCATCGACCAGCTGGTCTTCCGCGGCAAGGCGCCGTGGACACTGCACCACACCCACGCCGACCACGAATGCCTGAAGCCGGCCTCGCAGTGCACGCCGATCAGCTATCCCAAGCCGGACGGCAAGCTGACCTTCGACCGCCTGTCGTCGGTGTTCATCTCCAACACCAACCACGCCGAGGACCAGCCGATCCACCTGACCCTGAAGAACCCGAGCGTGCCGGTGGACGTCAACCTGGCCCAGTACGCGGGTCCGGAGGCGCGCTACTGCCCGGCCGGCGTGTATGAATTCGTCAAGACCGACGAGGGCGCGGACCGCCTGCAGATCAACGCCCAGAACTGCGTGCACTGCAAAACCTGCGACATCAAGGATCCGACCCAGAACATCGTCTGGATAACGCCGGAAGGCGGCGGCGGCCCGAACTATCCGAACATGTAAGCCAAAAAAGCAACAATGCTGAAGCGGCGCGTCCTTGGTGGCGCGCTGTTTTTTATTCCGGGAACGATTTATTGCACCTCCCCCGGCAAAACCGTCTCATAATCGAACGATGGAGGGCCGGCGCCGCAGGCCGCAACCGCGCGAATTCACCCTTCATGGAAAAATATTTTAGAAATTTCCACAAAGCATTTAATGTCCTTCCAGATACGGTCGTCTTGTACTTGGGAGAGCACAAAGGATCCGTTGCTCCGAACTGAATCCACCTACCAGGAGTTATTTCATGCTGAGCCTTCACACTAACGCTGCGGCCCTTTCCGCACAGAACTCGATCTCCCGCACCCAGATGTCCCTGTCGACTTCGCAGACCCGCCTGAGCACCGGTTTCCGTGTCAATTCGGCCATGGACGATGCTGCCGGCCTGCAGATTGCAACCCGTCTGAAAGCACAATCGAGCGGTATGGCCATGGCAATGCGCAACACCCAGAACTCGATCTCGATGCTGCAAACCGCCGAAGGCGCGTTTGACGAAGTCACCACCATGCTGACCCGCATGAAAGATCTGGCCACCCAGGCAGCCGATGCCTCGTCGACCGCAAAAGACCAGGCTGCTCTGCAGTCCGAGTTCGACGCGCTGGGTAGCGAACTGAACAACGTAATGAAAAACACCACCTTCGGCGGCGCCAAGCTGATGGACGGCGGCACCCTGTCGGCATCGATGACCTTCCAGATCGGCGCCACCAAGGCTGAAACCATGTCGATCGACCTGTCGGCCGCCATGACCACCCTGACCGGCGCAGGCGGCCTGGGCGGTGTTTCGGCACGTTACGCAGCAGGCGGCGCGGCCGTCGGCTCCGAAATCTCCGACGGCACCGACGGTACCGCATCGGCCAGCAACGCCGCCGGCCAGACCGCAGCGAACGCCACCATCGACACCATCAGCACCGCCATCGACCTGGTCGGCGGCGTGCGTTCGTCGCTGGGTGCGGCCGCCAACCGTCTGGACCACGTGTACAACAACCTGTCGAACATTTCGACCAACACCAAAGCTGCAACTGGCCGTATCATGGACACCGACTTCGCTTCGGAATCGTCGAACATGACCTCCAGCCAGATGCTGCTGCAGGCCGGCACCGCCATGCTGAAGCAGTCGAACAGCACGTCGTCCCTGGTTATGTCCTTGCTGCAGTAATCGTAGCGCCTTCCTGACCTGCTCGCGGGTCGGGAACACAAGGAGCCAACCGGAAGTTCGGTTGGCTTTTTTTTCACCGGTTTTTTTCGAGAGCAAGCCTGATGGCTTTAGACCGCATCGGACCCACAACGCGCCCGCTGGGCATCCCGGACCGGCAGTCCACGCAGCCGGGACCGGTCGCGCGCGCGCCCGGCGCCACGCCGCTGGACGCCGACTATCCGGTCGGCCCGCTGGCGCCCGATGGTCCCGGCGCGGTCGGCGTGCTGCTCGACGGCCCCGAGGGCCTGCCGCTGCCGCAATCCGGCGTCGAGGCGCTGGCGGCCGCGCTGGCCGAGGTGCCGAACGCCGGCGATCCGGCCGCGATGCGCCCCAATCAAGTCTTTTTATCGCGCCAGCTGGTCTGGCAGCCGCCCGACACCCAGATGATGGCCGCCTCGTGGCAAGTCATGGTGCGGACCTACGCCGAACAGCGCGCCGCCTGGCTGGAACAGGCCACCGGCCAGCACATGCCGTCCAGCCTGTTCATGGCCGACCACACGCCGGCCGCCATGCGCGAGGGCCGCCCCGGCCTGCCGCTGGTGACCGAGATGGAACCGTGGCGCTTCGCCGTCTACGCCTGGGGCGCCGAGCGCCTGGTGCTGAAGGTGATCGTCAAGGAGGACGAGGAGCAGGACCGCAGCAACCGCCGCCGCCGCGCGCGCGTGGCGCTGCGGCTGGAATTGATGCTGCCCGGCGTGGGCCGGGTGGTGATCCAGATGGAACCGGCCACCGGCAACGGCGTGGCGCTGGAGGTGGGCGCGGCCCAGACCTCGGCCATGCAGCACATGCGCGAAATGCTGCCGCAGCTGGCGGCCACCGTCAGCCGCTGCGGCCTGACGATACTGCGCTGCCGCCTGCGGCGCGAACTGCCCACCATCAGCGGCGAGCACACCCACCCCACCCGCGCCCACACGGCGGCGCTCACGCAAGCCATCTTCAAGGCCATGGCGGAACTGGCCGTGCTGCTGTCGCAACCGCTGCCGCCGGACGACCTGCTGTCCGAATCCGCCTGAGCGCCATCGCATAAAAAATGCCGCCCGGTCCGTGGACGGGGCGGCATCGTGCCGGGCGCGGCCGGGATCAGCCGACCGTGCCGATGATGCTGACCTCGCGGTTTTCCGGGATCTCGTTGTAGGACAGCACGTGCAGGCCGGGCGCGAACAGCCGCGCGTAGCGCGCCAGCAGCGGACGGATCTGCGGCAGCACCAGCAGCAGCGGCGGCGTGGCCTGCTGCTTCATCTGCTCGCGCGCCACCGGCATGTTGACCTGCAGCTGCGCCAGCAGGTGCGGGTCGATCGGGTAATTGTCCAGCACCACCTTGCCGCTCTGGCGCGCCTGGTTCAGCGAACCGAGCAGCATGTTCTCCAGGTCGCCGCCCAGGTTGAAGGCCTGCATCTCGGTCCTCTGCCCGAACAGGCCGGTGACGATCTGGCGCCGCAGCGCGCAGCGCACCTCGGCCGCCAGCAGGATCGGGTCCTTGGTGGTCTCGGAGCTGTCGACCAGCGTGGTGGCGATCGGCACGATGTCCTTGAGCGACACGTTCTCCGCCAGCAGCACGCGGAACACGCGCAGCATCTGCGTGTGCGTCAGCGCCTTGTCCAGCGAGGCGGCCAGCTTGGGCGACAGCGCCGACAAGCGGTCCATCAGCGCCGGCACGTCCTCGTGGCGGAACAGCTCGGGCAGGTATTCGCGGATCAGCTTGGACAGGTGGGTGGCGATCGCGCTCGGCGCCTCCACCACCTGGTAGCCCAGGCCCAGCGCGTTGGCCTTCTCGCTGGTCTCGATCCAGGTCACCGGCATGCCGTAGGCCGGCTCGATGCCGGGGATGCCGTCGATCTGGCCGTAGACGTTGGGCGACGGGATCGCCATCAGGCGGTCGGCGAACACCTCGGCCTGGGCCACCACGCTGCCCGACAACATCACCGAATACTGCGACGGCTTCAGGCCGAGGTCGTCGCGCACGACGATCGGCGGCAGCAGCAGGCCCATCGCTTCGGACAGGCTCTGGCGCACGCCCTTGACGCGCTTGGTCAGCGGCTCGCCATGGGCCTTGTCGATCAGGCTGACCAGCTTGTAGCCCAGCGCCACCTGCAGCTGCTGCACGGCCGGCAGGCTGTGCCAGTCGAGCTCGGGCGCGCGGTCGTCGCGCAGCGCCGCCTCGATGGCGTCGAGGTTGCTGGTGTCGGGCGCCTTGACCCGCTGCATCAGCCGCCAGCCGACATAGGCCAGCACCAGCGCGAACGGGACGAACATCGGCCACGGCATGCCCGGCACCATGGCCAGGATCAGCAGCATGCCCGAGGCGCTCAGCATCACCTGCGGCGAGGCCAGCAACTGGCCGCCGACCTGCTGCTCGAAGTCGCCGGAGTCGGAGATGCGGGTCACCAGGATCGCGGCCGCGGCCGACAGCAGCAGCGCCGGGATCTGCGCCACCAGGCCGTCACCGATGGTCAGCAGCGCGTACTGCCGGAAGGCGTCGCCGAAGGACATGTCCTGCATCAGCGCGCCGATGGCCACGCCGCCGACCATGTTGATGATCAGGATCAGGATGCTGGCGACGGCGTCGCCGCGCACGAACTTGGAGGCGCCGTCCATGGCGCCGTAGAAGTCGGCCTCGGCCGCCACGTCGAGGCGGCGAGCCTGGGCTTTTTCCTGGTTGATCAGGCCGGCGTTGAGGTCGGCGTCGATCGCCATCTGCTTGCCGGGCAAGGCGTCCAGCGTGAAGCGGGCGGACACCTCGGAGATCCGCTCGGCGCCCTTGGTCACCACCATGAAGTTGATGATCATCAGGATCACGAACACGACGATACCAACGACATAATTGCCGCCGATGACGACCTTGCCGAAGGCCTCGATCACCTGGCCGGCCGCGGCCGTGCCCTCATGGCCGTGCAGCAGCACCACGCGGGTCGAGGCCACGTTCAGCGTCAAGCGCATCATGGTGGTGGCCAGGATCACGGTCGGGAACACCGAGAAGTCCAGCGGCCGGCGGGCCGACACCGACACCAGGATCACGATCAGCGCCAGCACGATATTGAACGTGAACATCACGTCCAGCAATATCGGCGGCAACGGCAGGATGATCATCGCCAGGATCACCAGCAGGAATGCCGGCGTGGCGAACTTGTGGCGACGCGCTTCTGCGACCAGCCTGTTCAAAAAATTCATGACTTGCTTGCCTCACTCATGGATGTTGGGACATCGACTTCTTTCGGATACACCGGCTCGGCGCTGCGCCGTCCGGTACGGAATGCCTGCAATTGCAATACATAGTTCAGCACCTGCGACACCGCCTGGTACAGCTGGACCGGGATCTGCTGGTTGACCTGGCTGGTGTTGTAGATGGCGCGCGCCAGCGGTGCCAGCGGCATCACCTCGATCTTGAACTCGGCCGCCAGCTGGCGGATGTACAAGGCCATCTCGTCGATGCCCTTGGCCACCACATACGGTGCTTCGGCACGGCCCTGGTCGTACTTGAGCGCCACCGCGTAGTGCTCCGGGTTGACGATCACCACGTCGGCGGTCGGCACGGTCTTGCGCGCGCTGCGCCGCGCCATCGCCCGCTGCAGCTGGCGGATGCGGCTCTTGACCTCGGGCCTGCCCTCGGTCGACTTGTGTTCCTCCTTCTGGTCCTGCTTGGACATGCGCTGGTTCTTGGCGAAGAAATACGCCTGCGCCGGCACGTCGATCAAAGCGAAGATGATAAACACCGCGATCAGCGACATCAAGCCGTCCAGCATCAAATTCGAGCCGGACATCATGGCCTGGCCCATCGGCATGTGCTGCAACTGCGTGTAGTTCTGCACGGTCGAGCGGGCCACGTGGATCAGCACGGCGATCAGCACGCCGGCCTTGGCCAGCGAGATCAGGAATTCCGTGCCGTGCTTGGCGCTGAACAGGCGGCCCAGGTTGGCGGCCGGGCTCAACCGTTCCATCTTGGGTTCCCAGTGCTTGGTGGTGATCACCCAGCCGCCCGGCACCATCGCGCCCAGCACGATGAAGAACGGCACCACGAACAGCGGCAGCACCATCTTGATCAGCAACCACATCGACGAGCTGAACACGGTGGACATGGCGTTGTCGATCGAACCGGTGGCGCCCAGCGGCGCGTAGCTCTGGTGGAAGATCTCCAGGAACTCGGCCAGGTAGTCGGGCAGCAGGTAGACGAACAGCTTGAGGCTGACCAGGATGCCGATCGCGGTCGACAGGTCGCGCGAGCGCACCACCTGCCCTTCCTGGCGCGATTTCTTGAGCTTCTGTTGTGAAGCCTTCTCTGTCTTGTCGGCGCTGTCCTGCTCAGCCATGGACCGCCGCCTGCATCTGCTGGCGGATCAGCTCCAGCACCATATTGGTCATCCGCACATAGTGATCGGGAATGAAGCGCACCACCTGGGCCAGCATCATCAGGCCGAAGATGGTGATCACCGAGAAGCCCAGCGCGAACAGGTTGAGCGCCGGCGCCACGCGGTTGAGCAGGCCGAAGCCCAGCTGCACCACCAGCGTGGAAAACACCACCGGGATGGCCAGCAGCATGGCGGCGGAAAAAATCCAGGCGACGTTGTAGGCGATCGCGTTGAGCAGCAGCGGCTGGTAGCCGTGGCCCAGCGGCCAGGCCTTGAAGCTCTGGCCAATGACGTTGGCGATCACCAGGTGGCCGTCGATGGCGAAGAACACGATGATCGACAGCACCGACAGCAGCGCCGACACCACGTCCGACGACTGGCCGTTGACCGGGTCGTTCATCACCGCCATCGAAAAGCCCATCTGCGACGACACCATGAAGCCCAGCACGCTGATCACCGACATGGCGAAGTGGAAGGCCAGGCCCAGCACGAAGCCGATCAAGGCCTGCTCGGCGCTGGCGGCGATGCCGCCCATGGAGAAGGGATCGATGGTGGCGGCGCCGGCGCCGGTGGTCAGCGGCAGCATCAGGATGGCCAGCACCAGCGCGATCAGGATGCGCACCGTGACCGGCGTGACCGCCTCGCCCAGCACCGGGGCGCCGATGAACATCGCCAGGATGCGGCAGAACGGCCACCACAAGGCGGTGAGCAGGGGCAGCAGCTGGCTCAGTATCGGTTCCATGACGGCGGGGAAGCTAACCGACCAGCGTGGCCGCGCGGGTGAAGATGGAGACGCAGAAATCCATCAGGTAGCCGGCCATCCAGCGCCCCATCAGGATGATGGCCAGCAGCGTCACCAGCAGCCTGGGCAAAAAGCTCAGCGTCTGCTCGTTGATCTGCGTGGCGGCCTGCACCAGCGCCACCACCAGGCCGGTGATCAGGCCGGGCACGACCAGGATCACCACCAGCAGCATGACGATGTGCAGCGATTCGACCACCAGGTCGACGGCAACTTCGGGAGTGAGCATCGTGGCCGCCTATCTTGTCAGTACGCCTGCACGCTGGTCACGAGCGTGTTGACGGTCAGGGTCCAGCCGTCCACCAGCACAAACAGCAGCAGCTTGAACGGCAATGAAATCACCAGCGGCGACAGCATCATCATGCCCATCGCCATCAGCACCGACGACACCACCAGGTCGATCACCAGGAAGGGAATGAACAGCATGCAGCCGATCTGGAACGCGGTCTTGAGCTCGGACAGCACGAACGCCGCCAGCTTGACGGTGAAGGCGTGCTGCGACGGCTCGGTGATCTTGTCCTCGCCGGCCAGGTGGGCGATCTGCTGCAGCGCGGCCTTGCTGGTCTGGGCGAGCATGAAGCGCGCCACCGGCTTCTCGGCGATCTGCAGCGCGGTCTCCAGGCCGATCTTGTCCTGGTCGTAGGGCACGAAGGCGTCCTTCCAGATCTGGTCGCCGATCGGGCGCATCACCAGCAGGGTCAGGATCAGCGCCACGCCGGTGATGATGCGGTTGGGCAGGCCCTGCTGCAGCCCCAGCGCCTGGCGCAGCAGCGACAGCACGATGACGAAGCGGGTGAAGCTGGTCATCATCATCACCATCACCGGGAGCAAGCCCAGCAAGGTCATGATGATCAGGATCTGGGTCTTGACCGTCAGCTCGGTTTTCGCGCCGGGCACCACGTTGGCCAGCAGGTCGACCGCGTGGGCGGGCCCGGCGGCGCACAGGGCCAGGCCGGCCAGGCCAGCCAGGCCGGCCAGGCGGCGCGGCGTCATGCTCCAGGTCATGGAGTCATCATGTCGAGATTGAGGCCGTCCAGGTCGATGACTTTGAGGCCGTAGTTCTCGCCCGCCACCACCACCTCGGCGCGGCCGATGGCGGTGCCGTTGACCTTGATCACCAGCGGCTCGCCGGCCAGCACGTCGAGTTCGACCACGCTGTCCGGGCCGATCGCCATCAGGTCCTGCAGCGAGATGCGGGCCGAGCCCACCTCCAGCGTCAGCGTCACGGGGATCTTGCGCATCATGGCCGGCAGGTCGCGCCGCACCGGCGTGGCCGGCACGTCGGTCAGCTCGGTGCCGACCTGATCGATGATCATCTCTTCGGACAGGTCTTCCAGCAGGGCGTCGCTAGGGTTGGCTACGTTCATGTTCATCATGTTATTCGGCGTCTTCAAAAGAGGTTAAACAGAGTTTGCCTTTGTGTTCGGTCACGGCGGCGGTGAAGATGCGGGAATCCTCCAGCAGCACATCCGCTCTGTTCAGGCTGATCGGGATCACGTCGCCGACCTGTAAATCGTAGAGGCTGCCCAACGGCACCTCCTTGCTGGCCAGGCGGCCGACCAGGCCCACCTGCAGGCGCTGGGCCAGCGGCGCGACCGCCTTGGGCTTTTTGCCGGCGTCGCGGTCGCGCAGCAGGCCGCGCAGCACGCTGGTCATCAGCGTCTTGTCCAGCGCGAACCAGTACTTGCCGGTGGCGCCGCTGGCGATGTCGGCCAGGGTGACGGTGATGATCCAGCTGCCCTTGGGCGGATGCGAGCCGGGGGCCGGCTTGAATTCGCTGTCGGCCGCTTCCGGCTCGCCTTCGGCGGCGGGGGCCTTGTCCGGCACCGGCAGGTTCAGTTCGATGCGGCCGGCCAGCGTGCCGGCCAACTGTTGCCCCAGCACCACCGCCAAGCGCTCCTCGGTGGCGGTCACCCGCACCGCGTTCTCGTCCAGCGCGGCGGCGTCGGCCTTGCCGCTGCCGTAGCGGTAGTTCAGCACGCTCAGCAGCACCTTGCGCTCCAGCGAGAAGGCGATGTGGCCGGCCGGCGCGGCAAAGCTGAGCCAGCGGCTGCGGATCTCGTCGCCCTCGAGCCGGCTGAAAGCGACGTCCTCGACCTGGAAGCCGCCCCAGTAGCGGCGGTTCATGTTCAGCCGCATCGACTGGGACAGGTCGTCGCGCAATTGGGCGGCGAAGATGTGCAGCAGGTGCACAGGCCGCCCCAGCAGGCAGGGATCCAGCACGAGGGGTGGCGCTGTCTGTTTTGTCGTTGTCATGTTTTCGCCATGTCGGAAATTCTTCGCTACATCACCATCATCGCACTATCCAGCTAAAAACTGGTTACTTCCAGCGCACTATTTGGGGAATATTACCTATCGTAACTTAAAGTCATGCGATGTCGGTAGCACAGGATACATCAAAATTCACATTATTTCCATCCAACAATATTTGACCGTAATTCCGTGTGGCAAATAAGCCTTTACAAGAGTATTGCCAGCCAGTAAGCTTAACCCGCTCCAGTCGTTTGACGCTGCTGTGCAACACACTTGAATAAATGGCGCTTAGTGAATGATTTATAACGATATTTGCCGTAGGAAAACAGTCCGCACGGGCTACCAGCCGTCTGGCGCCCCATTTTCCCCCTATGAGTCGGCAATTGTGACATCGGCCCCAACGCGGCGACCTGGTCACACTCCAGGCCGGCATTCCTACACTGCCTTTCTTACAAGACTGTGACATACATATCGTTATGTCGTTTGATTGAGAACAGCTACCGACAGATAAACAACGCGGGACTTGCTGCTTTCTGGCAATCTGGATATGGTAGATGGATGGGACTAACGTCGCATAAACGGGAGATAGCAAGATGAGTAACGGAATCTCTAACCTGATACAAGCCGACCTCGCGTCGCTCACCAACGCGGCGCAAAACCTGGCCACCCAGACCGTGGCCCCGGCCGCGCAGTTCGGCGCCGGCGACGCCCAGCCCGCCTTCTCCTTCGCCCAGTCGATGAAGGACGCGGTCCACAAAGTCAACGACGCCGACGCCAACGCGGCCCAGCAGATGTCCGACGTCGATGCCGGCAAGAGCGACGACCTGGTCGGCGCCATGCTGTCCAGCCAGGAAGCCAGCCTGTCCTTCTCGATGTTGATGCAAGTGCGCAACAAAGTGATGGGCGCCGTGGACGAGCTCATCAAATTACCGCTGTAAGTCTTCGCGAAAGCCATCAACGTGATCAACCCCATCAAGTCCGCCTTCGAGCGCTGGCGCGCCAGCCCCGTCGCGCTGTCCCTGCCGCCCAACCTGCTGAAAAACCTGTACCCGCTGCTGTTGCTGGCGATCGGCGTGACCGCCATGGTGCTGATGTACCTGTGGAACGTCCAGGCGGGCTATAAGCCGGTGTTCGGCGCGCACGAGAAGGTCGCCGCCGCCGACATGATGACGGTGCTCGACGCCGACCACATCCCCTACCGCCTGCATCCCGACAGCGGCCAGGTGCTGGTGCCCAACTCGATGCTGGGCAAGGTACGCATGCTGCTGGCCGCCAAGGGCGTGACCGCGCAGCTGCCGGCCGGCCTGGAGCTGATGGACAAGAACGACCCGCTGGGCGTGTCCCAATTCGTGCAGGACGTGCGCTTCCGCCGCGGCCTGGAAGGCGAGCTGGCGCAATCGATCATGACGCTGGACGCGATCGCCCACGCGCGCGTGCACCTGTCGATCGCCAAGTCGACCTCCTTCGTGTCCTCCGACGGCGAGAAATCGTCGGCCTCGGTGGTGCTGGCCTTGAAACCGGGCCACACCATGGCGCCCGAGGCGATCGCCGCCGTGGTGAACATGGTGGCCGGCAGCGTCGCCAGCCTGAGCCCGCAGCGCGTGAGCGTGGTCGACCAGGCCGGCAACCTGCTGTCCTCGCACGTCGACCTGGCCGACGGCTTCGACGCCGGCGCCGCCAGCAACGAGAACGGCAAGCGCATCCAGGACGAGGTCAAGGCCAACGTGCGCAACCTGCTGGGCCCGGTCATCGGCGACGACAACTTCCGCATGAGCGTGATGGCCATGGTCGACAACGACAAGGTCGAGGAAACGGTGGAGAAATACGGCGCCGATCCCAAGGTCACCAGCGAGGCCATGCGCGAGGAGATGGACCGCAACCGCGTGGCGCAGGGCGTGCCGGGCACGCTGTCGAACCGGCCGCCGCCGGCCAACGCCAACCCGGCCGACGCCGCCAAGCCGGCCGCCGCCAACGATCCCAACAATCCGGCCGACGGCACCGCGCGCAAGAACGCCACCACCCGCCAGTACGCCTACGACCGCAGCATCACCCAGACCAAGCGCAGCCGTGGCCGCCTGGAGAAGCTGAGCGTGGCCGTGGTGCTGGCGCAGGCCGCCTCGCCCACGCCCAAGACCGGCTGGAGCGCCAACGAGATCGCCAACATCGACAAGATCCTGCGCAACGGCCTGGGCATCAACACCGAGCGCGGCGACCAGCTGGTGGTGTCGGCCATGAACTTCCCGCCCAAGGCCGCCGTCACCCCATGGTGGCAGGAACGCGACACCGTGGTCGACATCAGCTCCTACGTGATGTACGGGGTCGGCATCATCCTCGGCTACTTCCTGCTGCTGCGTCCGCTGATGCGCCTGGCCACGGTGCGCTTCACCCCGGCGCCGCAGGAACTGGCGCGCATCGCCGCCGAGCGCCGCGCCGCCGAGCAGGCCGCCGTGGCGGCCGCCAAGGAGGCCAAGGAGGCCGCCGCCGCAGCCGCGCCGGCCCTGGCCGGCCAAGGCGCGCCGGGCACGCCGGGCGCCGCCCCCGCCCTGCCGGGCGCCGCGATCCAGCCGGGCATGCCGGTGGTGCCGCTGCTGGAAAACTACGATCTGCCGCCGCCAGGCTCGGCCGTCGACGTCATGGTCGACCACCTGAAAGTACTGGCCGCCAAAGAACCGGAACGTGTCGCCGAAGTCGTCAAACAATGGATGCAGAAAAATGGCCGAACTCAATAACCCGCAGAACGACGAGGACTACGGCAACGCAGTCCACAACGCCCAGCTGTCGCCGGTGGAACAGGCGGCCATCGTGCTGCTGAGCATAGGCGAGGAGCCGGCCGCGGCCGTGCTGCGCTGCCTGACGCGCGAGGAATTGCTGGAGGTGACCCAGGTCATGTCGCGCATGAGCGGCATCAAGGTCGAGTCCGTCAAGACCGCGATGCAGACCTTCTTCGACGACTACCGCCAGCAGTCCGGCGTGCACGGCGCCTCGCGCAGCTACCTGAAGCGCTCGCTGGACCTGGCGCTGGGCGGCGACCTCGCCAACACCGTGCTCAACAACATCTACGGCGACGAGCTGCGGCCCAAGATGGCGCGCCTGCAGTGGGCCTCGCCGAAATGGCTGGCCGAGTACATCTCCAACGAGCACGTGCAGATGCAGGCGGTGTTCCTGGCCTTCCTGCCGCCGGCGCTGGCCGGCCAGATCATCGACGCGCTGCCGGCCGACGGCCGCGACCTGGTGCTGCTGAACCTGGCCCGCATGGAGGAAGTCGACCGCGACCTGCTGCTCGAACTCGACGAGCTGGTGATGCGCTGCCTGTCCTCGTTCGATTCGCAGAGCACCAGCGTGGAAGGCATCCGCCAGGCCGCCGAGATCCTCAACCGCCTGCCGAGCAACCGCGCGCAGATGGTCGAGCTGCTGCGCGCGCACGACCCGGACGTGGTGTCCAAGATCGAGCTGTCGATGTACGACTTCTTCATCCTCGGCAACCAGTCCGAGGTGGCGATCACCCGCATCATCGAGGAAGTGCCGCTGGAGCAGTGGGCGATCGCGCTCAAGGGCGCCGAAGTGTCGATCCGCGACGCCATCCTCAAGACCATGCCGAAACGCCAGGCCCAGGCCTTCGAGGACATGATGCGGCGCGCCGGCCCGATGCCGCTGTCGCGCATCGAGCAAACCCGCCAGGAAATCATGGCCACCGTCAAGGCGCTGGCCGACGTCGGCGAGATCGAGATCCAGCTGTTCGCCGAACAGGTGATCGAATGAAGCAGTTCCGCGCCTACCGCTTCCCGCCGCTGGCCCAGTTCACCAACCTCGCGCACCAGCGCGCGGTGGCGCAGAGCCACAGCCAGAGCGGCGACGGCGGCGCCCAGTGGGCCGCCTCGGTCAGCGAGGGCTTCGAACAGGGCCAGCGCGACGGCTACGAGATCGGCCTGCCTGCGGCCAGGAGGACGGCTTCGAGGCCGGCCGCGCGTCCGGCCAGGAGCAAGGCGAGGAAGGCCGCCACGAAACTCTGGTGGCCTACGACCAGATGGCGCGCCCGGTCGACGCCATGCTGAAAAGCCTCAAAAAGCTGCGCTCCGACTACCGCGCCGCCCAGCGCAAGGAAGTGGTCGATCTGGTGGCCAAGGTGGCGCGCCAGGTGATCCGCGCCGAGCTGGCGCTGCAGCCGGTGCAGCTGATGGCCCTGGTCGAGGAAACGCTGGCGTCGATGCCGCCCACCCGCGAGGAGATCGACGTGTTCCTCAATCCGGAAGAGCTCAAGCGCATCGCCGAGCTGGACCCGAAACGTTCCAAGCGCTGGAACCTGATCCCGGACGCCCGCCTCGACGCCGGCGAATGCCGCATCAAGGCCGGCGACAATGAAGTCGATGCCGGATGTCATCAACGTCTTGCGGCTGTCATGGAACAGGTCGATAATCAACTTCAAGCTGCCGACGGCGGCGATGAACCGGAGAGCGAAGAGTGATCGCTGACGCCTTACGCAATCTCGAACTGGGTTCCGTGCCCATGGCGACCCCGACCGGTCGCCTGGTGGGGGCGTCCGGTTTGTTGCTCGAGGCCGTGGGTTGTCCCTTGCACACCGGCCAGCGTTGCCAGATTGAGACAGTCGGCGGCGAGTGGCTGGACGCGCAAGTGGTGGGTTTCCGCGACAAGCTGTCGTTCCTGATGCCGTTCAAGAAGGCCATCGGCCTGACCACCGGCGCGCGCGTGCTGCCCTCCCCCGAAAAAGTGAACCTGCAGATCGGCTCCGGCTGGCTGGGCCGCATGGTCAACGGCCTGGGCGAGCCCATCGACGGCCTGGGCAAGCTGTCCGGCGACTTCCCGCTCGAACCGCTGCCGCCGCGCATCCATCCGCTGAAGAAAAAACCGGTCACCGAGGCGCTCGACGTTGGCGTGCGCGCCATCAACGCCATGCTGACCCTGGGCAAGGGCCAGCGCGTGGGCCTGATGGCCGGCTCCGGCGTCGGCAAGTCCGTGCTGCTGGGCCTGATGACGCGGCAGACCGTGGCCGACGTGGTCGTGGTCGGCCTGATCGGCGAGCGCTCGCGCGAGGTGCGCGAATTCGTTGAAATGTCGCTCGGCAAGGAAGGCCTGTCCAAGGCCGTGCTGGTGATCGCGCCGGCCGACGAGAGCCCGCTGATGCGCATCATGGCCACCGAACTGTGCCACTCGATCGCGGCCCACTACCGCGACCAGGGCAAGAACGTGCTGCTGCTGGTCGATTCGCTGACCCGCTACGCGATGGCGCTGCGCGAGGTGGCGCTGGCGCTGGGCGAGCCGCCGGCCACCAAGGGCTATCCGCCGTCGGTGTTCTCGGCGCTGCCGCAACTGATCGAATCGGCCGGCAACGGCGAAAACCAGAACGGCAGCATGAGCGCGATCTACACCGTGCTGGCCGAGGGCGACGACCAGCAGGATCCGGTGGTCGACACCGCCCGCGCCGTGCTGGACGGCCACATCGTGCTGACCCGCGAGCTGGCCGAGCGCGGCCACTACCCGGCGATCGACATCGCCGCCTCGATCAGCCGCTGCATGACCCAGGTCATCACCCACGAACACATGCTGGCGGCGCGCGCGCTCAAGGCCAGCATGGCGCGCCACGACCGCGTGCGCGACCTGATCCCGCTGGGCGCCTACGTGCCGGGCGCCGACCCGGTCACCGACAAGGCGGTGCAACTGCACCCCAAGGTCGAGGATTTCCTGTGCCAGGGCACCAAGGAAGAGGCGCCGTTCGCGCCGTGCATCCACCAACTTGAAAAGCTGATGACATGAGCCAACACAACATCCGCAACCTGACCACCCTCGTCGCCCTGCGCAACACCGAGGTGGAGCGCCTGCAGACCGAGCTGGCGGAGAAGGAAAGCCTGCGCGAACGTTATCAGAAAAACCTGGAACGCCTGACCGGCTTGTACACCAACAGCGGCCCCAGCGGCAACCTGCATCCCGCGCTGGCCGGCAACTGCGGCGACTACAAGCAGGCCGTGATGCAGATGGCCGACAGCCACCGGCTCGACCTGCACATGCACGAGGCCGACATGGCGGTGTCGCAGCAGGCGCTCAACGCGGCCTGGGCCAAGCGCGAGGTGCTGGGCAAGGTGCTCAGCAAGCAGCAAAAAGTGGTGCTGGCCCAGCAAAATGTCCAGGAACGCAAGCAACATGACGAACTGGCAACGCAACTCTGGATACGCGGCCAAAAATAGCGCTGTGGCGAAAAAAAATAGTTAGGAATATTTTCATAGGGAAACGATTAAGGTCGCCTTATATCAGGGTACACTTCAATCATCCTTACCGGGAGCACGATCATGGCAGTCATCAGCAGTCCAACCTACGACCCGCAAACCACGGCGACCAACCTGGCCAACGCCTATGTGGCGCCGACCAAGGCCAATCTGGACGCCCGCAACGCCCAGGCGACCGCCACCGTCTCCGCCCTCACCACGCTGGGCAGCGCGCTGAGCGCGTTCCAGTCCTCGATCCAGTCGCTGGTGACCGGCACGGCCAGCGTCAGCGCGGCGGCCGCCGCCAGCAGCAACACCGCGATCGCCACCGGCACCGCCAGCGCCAACGCCGTGGCCGGCACGTACTCGTTCTACGTCGAGCAGCTGGCCACCGCCGGCCAGGTGTCGTACAACGTCAACGACAGCGCCGCCACCAACGCCGGCTCGCTGAAGGTGATGCTGGCCGACGGCTCCAACTTCCAGGTCGACCTGGCCAACGCCGACAGCAATATGGACGGCAAGCTGTCGGCCAAGGAAATCGCCGCCGCGATCAACGTGGCCGCCACCAACAATTCCCGCGTCACCGCCTCGACCATGACGATCAACGGCCAGACCAAGCTGGTGATGACCTCGACCCAGACCGGCGCCAACAACGCGGTGTCCTCGATCGACGTGTCCGGCCTGGCCGACGCCGGCCTGCAGTCGGACCTGTCGACCCAGAAGGTCGAGTCGGCCGCGAAGGACGCCATCGTCTGGATGGGCGACCAGAACACCGGCACCAAGGTGACCCAGGCCTCCAACACCTTCAGCACCATCGACAACGTCAAGTTCACCGTCAAGCAGGCGCAGACGCCGGGCGCCACGCCGGTGCAGCTGACCGTCGGTCCCGACAACACCACCACCGCCGCCAACGTGCAGGCCTTCGTCGACGCCTACAACAAGCTGCTGGGCGTGTTCAAGACCGTCACCGCGGCGGGCGACCACACGCCGACCTCGCCCACCGACAGCTCGCCGCGCTCGTCCGACGCCGCGCTGCACGGCGATTCCGGCGTGACCGCGCTGCAGGCCGCGCTGGGCTCGGCGCTGCGCGCCGTCACCGGCGGCAAGTCGCTGATCAGCTTTGGCATCACCGCCGCGCGCGACGGCAGCCTGTCGCTGGACACCGCCCGCCTGCAGAAAACCGTGGCGGCCGATCCGGGCAAGATCGACACGCTGTTCGGCCGCGCCGGCCTGGCGGCCGATGCCGGCGTGCTGGGCAAGATGAACAAGCTGGTGACGACCTGGACCAATTCCGCGACCGGCCTGATCGGCAGCCGCAAGACCGCCGCCACCAAGGTGCAGGACGACGTCGCCAAGCGCCAGATCGCGCTGCAGACCCAGTTCGACAATTCCTACAAGCGCTATCTGGCGCAGTTCAGCGCGCTGCAGCAGCTGCAGTCGTCGATGACCAGCACGTCGAACATGTTCACGGCGATGTTCTCACCCAACAGCAGCAACTAAGTTAACGAACCACAACCAGTACGGTGAACACCATGTTGAACCACGAAGCTTACAGCAGTTATCACTCCACCAATCTGGACGCCCAGGTGGCACGGGCGTCGCCGATCGAACTGGTGCTGGTGCTGACCGACGGCTTGCTCGAAGAGCTGGCGCGCGCGCGCGGCCACATCGTCGGCAAGCGCTACGAGCTCAAGGCCAACAGCCTGAACAAGTGCACCGACATCATCAACGGTCTGTCCAGTTCGCTGGACTTCGACAACGGCGGCGAGGTGGTGGAAAACCTCGGCCGCCTGTACGACTACTGCGCCGGCCGCCTGTACACGGCCGGCGTCAGCCTGGACCCGACCATCATCGACGAAGTGACGACGTTGCTGACCACCATCAAAAAGGGCTGGCTGGGTGTACAGGCCAAAAATGGATAGGCAACGCACCTTGCTGCAGCTGGCGCAGAAGATGAGCGCCGCCATCGCGTCCCAGGACTGGAAGACGCTGGCGGCGATTAACACGTTAATGGCCACCGCGCTGCCGCAGATGGCGGCGCAGGGCCAGTGGAGCAGCAGCGAACGGGCCGCCCTGGCGGCGCTGCGCGGGCTGCACGAACAAGCGGTACAAGCATGCAACGCCGCCACCGAGGACCTCGGGCGGCGCTTGCACGACATGCAGGCCAACAAAGAAGGCTGGCTGGCGTACGCGCTGGACAGCGAACAGTTAGAAACCGGAATCCAAGCATGAGCATGACACTCTCGAACGCCACCGCCGCGGCCAAAGCCGCGAAAGCCGAACTGACCGCTCCGGTGGCCGCCAACCATGGCGGGCTCGACAGCATGCCGACGCGCCAGGCCGCCCATGAAGGCGGCACCACGGTCGACCGGGGGGCTGTCGCCGCCGCTGACCGGCAACGGCAAGAACCAGCAGGCCAGCGCCAGGCCGGCCCCCGGCCCACGGGGCGCCGTGCCCGGCCGGCCAGAACGACCCGGTCAGCCATCCGGCCCGCGACGCCGCCGACCCCGCCGACGAGACGCAGGACCGCACGCCGCTGTTCGCCCAGCTGCCGCAGCTGACCGATCCGCTGGCGCTCGACGCCAGCGGGCGTTGCTCGCCACCGCCGACAGCCCGGCAGTAAGCAGCGACGCGACGCCACCGATGCCGGCGCCACCGCCGCCACCGACGCGCTGGTGCCCTCGCCATGGTCGGCGCTGCTGAACAGCGCCATGCCGGCGCCTGCGCCGGCGGTGGCCGCCAGCGCGCGCCGGCGCCGGCGCGCACCGAGGCCGTACGTCGGCGCCACCTCGACGCTCAACAACGCCGCCACCCGGCTGAACCTGTCCGCGGCCAGCGTGGCGGTCACCGCCGCGCCGCTGCCGCTGACGCCCGCCCCGGCCGCCGGCGACGCGCCTGTCGCCGCCCTGGCGCTGGTCGCCGCCGCGCAGGTCGTCGCCGCAAAACATCTACGCCATGGCCAACAGCGCTGCTTCGGCGCGCAGGCCCAGCAGAACCAGGGCGGATGCGCCGGCCGTCAACGCCGGCCCTGCCCCGGCCGCGTCCGCCGCCAGCTTCCGGCACCCGCCGCCGCGCCGCTGCTGAGCGCCGCCTTCACGCCGGCGCTGCTGCGGGAGCCGGCGCGGCCGCACGCGTCCGCCGCTGACACCGATTACAACGCCACGCACCACCGCTGCCGTCACGGCGGCGGCCGCCAAGGACGACAGCCTGGGCCGCGCCAGCGCGCCCGCGCCCGCCCGGAAGTCGGCAACAGCGTCGGCTCAGCCAGCGCGACTGCCGCGCCAGCGCCTGCCACTGTGGCTCGCTGGCCGGCGCGCCGGACCAGTGGTGCAGCCGCTGCGCGAGGCGCTGGGCGACCGCCTGCAGGTGCAGCTGCAACGCAACAACGACCACGCCGTGATCCGGCTGGAACCGCCCAATATGGGCAGCATCGAAATTTCGATCCGCCACAGCGCCGGTTCGCTGCAGGTGAACCTGAGCGCCAACCACAGCGAGGTGCTGCGCCAGCTGAACACCATCGGCGACAGCGTGCGCCAGGATCTGTCGACCCGCCAGTACGCCGACGTCTCGGTCACGGTCTCGTCCTCGCGCGCCCAGGCCCAGGCCGACAGCGGCGGGCGCAACGGCCAGCAGCGCGAGCAGGACCAGGGCCGCGCGCCGGGCCGCGCCCTGGCCGACGACGACACCACCACCTTTGCCATGACGTCCGAGCGGGAGTAATCAGTAGATGAAGAACATGAAAATGATCATAACGCTGGCGCTGGTCGCGGTGGTGGGCGCGGCGGTGGCCGGCGGCGCAGTCTGGTATATGTCGAAGGGCAAGGACGAGACGGTGGCCGAGGCCGACGGCAAGGGCGCCAAGAAGCCGGTCAAGAAGGAAGAGAAAAAGGAAGACAAGTCGGCGCCCAAATACCTGACGGTGGACAAGGTGGTCATCATGCTCAAGCGCCAGCCCGGCGACACGCTGTCGCACTACATGTCGGCCGACCTGGTGATCACCACCACCGAGAAGAAGGAAAAGGAAGCCAAGGAACAGTTGCCGCTGCTGCGCAGCGTGGCAGTACGCACGCTGTCCAACCTGCCGATGGCCACCGCGCAGGTGATGACCATCGACCAGTTCGCGGCCGAGCTGAACAAGGCCTTCGACGCCACCTACGAGCACGAAGGCCGGGAAAAGCCTTTCAACGAAGTCATGATCGGCAAGCTGATCATTGAGTAGCTTGCGGCCAGCATGAAAACGAGTGAAGCGACCACTGGAGCGGGCATGGCCTATGTAGAGCAATTCGCGGACGCTTACGCCGAAAGTTATGGCGAGCCCGGCGTCGCGCCGGTCGCGCACAGCGTGGCCGACGAGCAAAAACACCTGCTGGCCTACGCGCCGCTGGTCAAGCGCATCGTGCGCCAGCTCAATTCGCAGATCGCCGGCGCCATCGACCGCGACGACATGGAACAGATCGGCCTGATGGGCTTGCTGGAGGCGCTGCGCCGCTACGGCGAGCCGGACGGCGCCTTCGGCAGCTACGCCAGCCTGCGGGTGCGCGGCGCCATCCTCGACGAGCTGCGCCGCCAGGACTGGCGCCCGCGCGCGGTGCGCCAGCAAAGCCACAAGCTGCGCGACGCCGTGCGCGCGCTGACCCGCACGCTGGGCCACGAGCCGAGCGAGCAGGAGATCATGAGCGGCCTGAAGCTCACGCCCGAGGCCTACCAGGCCTACCAGATGGACGAGAACGCCGAGCTGATCGCCAGCTTCGACGAAGTGCTGCAGGACAGCGTCAGCAACGACAGCGCGCCCAGCCCCGAGGACCAGCTGATGGTGCGGCGCAGCCTGGAGCAGGCGCTGCGCGGCCTCGACGAGCGCGAGCAGCGGGTGGTCCAGATGTATTACGAATTCGAGCTCAGCTACAAAGAAATCGCCGCCGTGCTGGACCTGACCGACGCCCGCGTCTGTCAGCTCAACAAGGCGGCGCTGGGCAAGATGAAGGCAGTATTGCAAAGCGCCTGATCCAGAGCGGGCGCAAGGCAAGATTAGAAAAATGACGCGGAAAGGCGAATCATCATGCAGCAAATAGTCGGCATACTCATAGTTTTAGGCAGCGTCTTCGGCGGCTTCTTCATGATGGGCGGCGCCTTCCATCAGATCTGGCAGCCGATCGAGCTGATCGTGATTGCCGGCGCCGGCTTCGGCGCGCTGGTGATCGGCAACCCCAGCCACGTGCTGAAGGAGGCGGTCACCCAGATCAAGAAGATCGTGTTCCGCAAAAAATACGACTCCGAATTCCAGCGCCAGTTGCTGCTGCTGATGTACGAGCTGCTGCAGCTGGCCGCCGGCGGCCTGAAGGCGCTCGACGCCCACGTCGAGGCGCCCAAGGACAGCCCGCTGTTCCAGCGCTATCCGCGCGTGCTGGAGGAGCCCAAGCTGCTGGCCTTCATCGTCGACAACTTCCGCCTGATGGCCATGGGCAAGATCAACGCGCACGAGCTCGAAGGCGTGCTGGAGCAGGAGCTGGAGGCCATCCACACCGAGCTGGAACAACCGGCCAAGTCGCTGGCCAAGATCGGCGAGGCGATGCCGGGCTTCGGTATTCTGGCCGCCGTGCTGGGCATCGTGATCACCATGAACACCGTCAGCGAGGGCGCGACCTCGGGCGAGATCGCCGAGCACGTCGGCGCCGCCATGGTCGGCACCTTCATCGGCATCTTCTTCTGCTACGGCATCCTCGATCCGATCTCCAGCATGATGAAGCAGCTGGTCAACCAGGAGGCGTCGAACAAGGAAACCGTCAAGGTGGTGCTGGTGACGCACGTGGCCGGCAAGCCGCCGCTGCTGGCGATCGACGCCGGCCGCCGCCTGGTGCAGCTGAACATCAAGCCGAGCTTCGCCCAGCTGGAACGCTGGATCAACGACCTGGAAGGCCGCGACAGCGCGCCGGCCGAGGACAGCTCGCGCAGAGGAGGCCGCGGTGCTAAAGTCGCATGACAAGGGCCATGAGCAAACCATCGTCAAGCGCGGCGGTGGCAAGCACAAGCACGACGACCACGGCGGCGCCTGGAAGGTAGCCTTCGCGGACTTCTGCCTGGCGCTGATGTGCTTGTTCCTGGTGCTGTGGCTGATGGCGGCCCGCAACTTCGAGTCGCTCGAGCAGATCCTGACCGAGGCCGACGGCGCCAAGACCGACCAGGGCAAGGGCGTCATGCCCGAGCAGGTGGGCGGCCCGCGCGGCAGCCTGATCGACCGCTTCCCGATGCCGCACACCGGCAGCACCGAGGAGCCGGGCGACTTCAAGGCCAAGGGCGAGGCCCACACCAAGGTCACCGGCGAGGCCGAGCCGGTGGTCGAGACGCCCAAGATCAAGTACGACAGCCCGAGCGACCTGGCGGCGCTGTCGAAGGCGCTGACCAAGATGAGCGCCGAGGCCGGCCTGACCAGCAACCTGGAGTCGGTGATCACGCCCTACGGCTTGCGCGTGATGCTGCACGACACCGACCACCAGGGCATGTTCATGCGCGGCTCGGCCGTGCCGACCGACAAGTTCCGCGCGCTGCTGCGCAAGATGGGCCCGCTGTTCCGGCAGATGGAGAACCAGATGCTGATCGTCGGCCACACCGACTCGCTGCAGTACGCCGACCGCAGCTACGCGGCCTTCTCCAACTGGACGCTGTCGGCCAACCGCGCCATGTCGGCCCGCTCGCAGCTGCTGGCCGGCACCATGAACCCGGAATCGGTGCTGCAGGTGGTGGGCATGGCCGACCGCGCGCCGCTCGACACCAAGCGCGCCGACGCCGGCGTCAACCGCCGCATCGAATTGCTGATTTTGACCACGGCGCAGGCCAAGTCGATCGCCACCATGTTCGGCATGCCGGAGGGCAGCAGCGCGCTGACCGAGGATGTCGACACGGCACTGCCCGACGCCACCCTGCTGGAAAAACTGCGCAGCAAGCTCGGCGGCGCCAGCCCGCTGCGCGACCCGCGCCGCAACAAATAATACGACGTATGGAAACCAAGCCAACCCGAGGCACACGTATGAGAATCTCCACAGGAAGTCCGGACGGCGTCGCCGTCCAGCGCGTGGCGGAGGCGGCCCCGGCCGAAGCCGCCGAGGCGCTCGCGCCGCCGGCCGCGCAGGCGCCGCTGCAGTCGGCGGTGATGCAGCCGGCGCTGCAGGCGATGCGCGAGATGCCGGAAATCGACCAGGAAAAGGTCGACATGCTGCGCGACGCGCTGGCCAAGGGCGAGCTGCCGTTCGACCCGGCCAAGCTGGCCGGCCTGATCCAGCGCTTCCACGGGAGCGAGAAGTGAGCGACGCGGCAAGCTTGCAGTCCAGCCCGACCTCGCGCCAGGACGCCATGCGCCAGCTGCTGGCCGGCGTCGCCGACGACCTGCTGGCCTACGCCGAGCTGCGCGGCCTGCTGGACCAGCAATTCGACGCCGCCGTGCGCCACCAGGGCCCGCAACTGACCGCCGTGGCCGAGGCCATTTCCGCGCTGGTGGACGTGATGCAGGCGCGCCGCACGCAGCGCGTTGCGCTGGTACAACGCCTACTGGGCCCGGCCGGCACCATGTTGCAGGCTTTTGCCTTGCTGAAAAATTCGGCACGGGAGAGAATGGCGAACGACTGGAACACGCTGGAACAGATGGTTATCGAATGCAAGCGTTTGGGCAAGCGCAATAGCGACTTGCTGGTAGAACAGTACAGCATCATGCAGCGCGTGCTGCATGGCGAGGAGCAGATCTATGCACCAGCTTGACCGGATGCCATCGACCGCACCCACGGCTGCCACCGTATCGAACATGACGCCCAGCCGCCCCACCGCGGCGCTGGGCGGCATGGCGTCGGCGGGGGCGTTCGCCTCCACCTTCGCGCAAGTGCAGCACGACGTCGGCGCCTTCATCGCGCAGGGCGGCGGCTTCAGCTCCCCCGCCCCGGCCGCCAACGGCGCCACCCCGGCCATGAACCTGCAGGCGATGGCCCTGCGCCACCAGGGCGCCGGCGCGATCGACGGCGGCGCCGACACCGACACCCAGCAGCAATTCCTGGCCGCGATCAAGCCCTGGGCCGAGGAGACCGCCGGCAAGCTGGGCGTCTGCCTACCGCCGCCCACGCGGCGCTGGAATCGGGCTGGGGCCGCAATCCGCTGCGCCAGGGCGGCGCCGACAGCAACAACCTTGTTCGGCATCGCGCCGGCGGCGCTGGCAGGGCGCGGCGGCCGCCACCACCGAATTCGAACACGGCGCCATGCTGAAAAAGGTCGAGCGCTTCCGCAGCTATCCCGACACCGCCAGCGCCTTCCGCGACTACGCCGAGCTGTTGACCGGCAACCCGCGCTACCAGGGCGCGCTCAACACCGGCAGCGACGCCCGCGCCTTCGCGCACGGGCTGGCGCAAGGCGGCTACGCCACCGATCCGAACTACGCGGACAAACTCAGCAAGCTGGCGGCGCAGCTGCAACGCGCCGGCGGCAAGCTCACTGCGTCGGGGAACTAGTGGACACGGGCATATCGACAGGCTCCACCGTCGCCGCGCCCGTCACCCTGGCGCGGATCACGGTACCGTTGGCGTTGCGCACCCGCACCATGGTGCCGCGCGCGCCGTTGTCGAGCGCCTCGCCCGCCATGCTGACCTCGATCTGCTCGCGCCTGGCCACGATGCGTACCGCGTCGCCGCGCTTGACCAGGGTCGGCGCGCTCAGCAAGGCCATCCGCAACACCTCGCCGCTGCGCAGCGCGCGCCGGCCGGCCAGCCCCACCACGTCCTGCGGATCGGACACGCTGTCGGCCAAACCGGAGATGTCGTGGCGCTCCAGCAACACATCTTCATCTGTCAGAATTTTTCCTGATGGCACATCGCTCGCCATGATCGCAATGCGCGCCGAGACCTGCGCGCGCACCACGAACTCGTACCGCCAGCCGTCGGCGCCGGCGCAGACGGCGGCGAAACGCATGCGGCTGGGCAGCCGCGTGTCGAGCGCCTCGACCGTCACAGCTTGGCTGCATGCGGCCAGCGGCCTGCTGCCGCGCACCACGGTCAGCTCGAATTTCGGCTCCACCAGCCCGCTGCTGTCGGCCCAGCGCTGCACATGGGCGCGCGCCGCCGCCTCCACCGCCAGCGGCACCTGTTCGGCGCCGGTCGGACCGGTCGCGGAAAAAGCCGCGGAAAATGAAGTGCAAAACAGCAACATTGCACGCAAAGCGGTTACAATACTTTTGTTGAACATGGGCAATACCTCTACTATGATGCCGGGAGCCGTAACGTCTCGGGCGCATGATGCGCCCGGGCGCCATTCTACCCCGGCGCCGGCGGTTTTCACTCATGCAACATCGTTTTACAGCAATGCTTACACAGGGGATGAACATGGCGATTAATTTCAAAGACGCGGTGGGCCTGCATGCCGACGCGCTGCACCTGCGGGCCGAGCGCACCCGCATCCTGGCCTCCAACATCGCCAACGAGAACACGCCCGGCTTCCAGGCGCGCGACATGGACTTCGCCGCCACGCTGGCCAACACCCAGGCCGAGGCCACCGGCGACATCGGCGGCGACGACGACGCCGCCATGATGTACCGCGTGCCCTTCCACCCGACCCGCGACGGCAACACCGTCGAGATCGGCGTCGAGCAGGCGGCGTTCTCGCAGAACGCCTCGGACTTCCAGACCAGCCTGACCTTCGTCAACATGAGCCTCAAGGGCCTGGCCAAGGCCATCAACGGCCAATAAGGAGCGCCAAATGTCGTTCAAGAATATCTCCGAAATCGCCGGTTCGGCCATGGCCGCGCAGTCGGTGCGCCTCAATACCATCGCCAGCAACCTGGCCAACGCCGATTCCGTGGCCGGCACCGAGGCCGACACCTACCGCGCCCGCAAGCCGGTGTTCGCCGCCGTCATGACCGACAGCATCGGCGACATGGGCAACACCGGCGGCAAGGTCCAGGTGCTGGACGTGGTCGAGTCGGCCGAGCCGCTGCGCAAGGTCTACGAGCCGGGCCATCCGATGGCCAACGCCGACGGCATGGTGTTCTACCCCAACGTCAACCAGGTGGCCGAGATGACCGACATGATGTCGGCCTCGCGCGCCTTCGAGACCAATGTCGAAGTACTCGGCCGTATCCGCACGATGCAACAATCCCTCCTCAAACTCGGTGAAGGTTAAGCCATGACAGTCAGTCTCCTCAACAACGGCGCCAGCGCCAACGCGCCGGCCACCGGCGGCAGCATCACCGGCAACAGCGCCAGCGCGACCTCGGACATGTTCACCAAGCTGCTGGTGGCGCAGATCAAGAACCAGGACCCGCTGTCGCCCAGCGACCCGGCCCAGTTCGTCCAGCAGCTGACCCAGCTGTCGCAGACCGAGTCGCTGCAGAACCTGTCGAGCCTGACCAGCGCCAACGCCAGCGTGCTGCAGAGCATGCAGGTGCTGGCGCTCGGCGCCCAGGTCGGCTCCGACGTCATGGCCGAGACCGGCACGCTGACGACCGACGGCAGCACCAAGGTGCACGCCCAGACCACGCTGTCGGCGACCAGCTCGAGCACCCGCGTGGTGCTGACCGGCATCGACGGCGCCAAGCACAACGTCAACCTGGGCGTGGCGGCGGCCGGCACCGTGCCGTTCACCATCGACCCGACCGCGCTGGGCCTGCCCGCCGGCACCTACACCATGACGGTGGAAACCAGCACCAAGGAAAACCCGCCGGTCGACCTGCAGGGCCGCCTGAACAGCGTGCGCCTGTCCTCGGCCGGCAGCGTCGTCCTGAACATCGGCAACATCGGCGAGGTCGCGCCGACCGCCATCACCGCTTTCAACGGTAAATCCACCGCTTCTGCCACCCAATCTAGTCTCTAAGGAAGGTATCCATCATGAGTTTCGGTATCGCATTGTCTGGCATCCAGGCCATCAACGAAGCGCTGGACGTTACCAGCCACAACATCGCCAACGCCGGCACCTACGGCTACAAGTCGTCGCGCGCCAACTTCTCGTCGCTGGTCGCGGGCGACCAGCCGACCGGCGTCAACATCGGCTCCAAGACCCAGAACATCGGCCTGTCCGGCGGCATCCTCAACACCGGCCGCTCGCTGGACGCCTCGATCAACGGCGCCGGCTTCTTCATGGTCAAGGACAGCAGCAACACCATCAACTACACCCGGGTCGGCATCTTCGACACGTCCAAGGACGGCTTCCTGACCGACGCCAGCGGCCGCCGCGTGCAGGGCGCCACCATCACGCCGCCGAGCACCACGCCGGGCGCCCAGGGCGACATCACGATCCCGACCGGCCAGATCCCGGCCGTCATCAGCGACAAGCTCAACTACGTCGGCAACCTGTCGGCCGACTGGAAGGTGACCACCTTCCCGGCCACCGTGACGCCGACCACGCCGCCCGACCCGTCGACCTTCAGCATGTCGAAGACCAGCATCATCTACGACACGCTGGGCGGCCAGCACACGCTGACCCAGTACTTCGGCGCCTCCGCGCAGGGCAAGGTGGACGTCAACTACATCGTCGACGGCAATTCCATCGGCAAGACCACCACGCTGGAATTCAACCTGACCTCGGGCCAGATGACGGTGCCGGATCCGACCGACCCGGCCGTCAAGGGCGTCTTCGACATGGGCGACCTGAGCGGGATCGACACCAGCGACGCGGCACTGTGGCCGGGCTTCACCAGCGGCGCCAAGCTGACCAGCGATTTCAAGGTCGACTACACCGGCACCACCTACTTCGCCGGCGAGGCCACCACCTCGACCAACGCCGCCAACGGCTACGCCTCCGGCACCTTCGCCGGCGTCGACCTGGCCAAGGACGGCTCGGTGATCGCCAAGTACAGCAACGGCCAGAAGCAGGCGGTCGGCAAGCTGACGCTGGCCACCTTCCCCGACGAGGGCGCGCTGACCCAGGTCGACGACACCAGCTGGGTGCAGTCGCTCGGCTCGGGCACGCCGCTGGTCAACTACGCCGGCGTCGGCACCACCGGCACGCTCAACACCAGCTCGCTGGAACAGTCGAACGTGGACATCACGTCCGAACTGGTCGGCCTGATGACCTCGCAGCGCAACTACCAGGCGAACTCCAAGGTCATCCAGACCGAGAGCCAGATGATGCAATCGCTGATGCAAGCGATCTAAGGACAAGCCGACCCATGGATGCGCTGATCTACACCGCCATGAGCGGGGCCGAGCGGGCCCTGCGCGGCCAGCAGGTACACGCCAACAACCTGGCCAACATCGAAACCGGCGGCTTCCGCGCCAATATGGAGCTGTCGTCGGCGCAGACCGTCAACGGCTACGGCTACGACGACCGCCACATGTCGCAGCTGCAGGCCAACGCGGTCTCGACCCGCCAGGGCACGCTCAAGGCCACCGGCCGCGAGCTGGACGTCGCCATCTCCGGCGACGGCTTCCTGGCGGTGCAGGGCCCGACCGGCGAGGCCTACACCCGCGCCGGCGCGATGACGCTCGACGAGACCGGCACGCTGAAGATCAACGGCAACGTGGTGCTGGGCGAAGGCGGCCCGATCACCCTGCCCCAGTACAGCAAGATCGCGGTGGGCGCGGACGGCACGGTGTCGATCCAGAGCCCCGGCACCACCACCATGCAGACCATCGACAAGCTCAAGCTGGTCAAGGCCGAGGCCTCGGAGCTGACCAAGAACGAGGCCGGCCTGCTGGTGGCGCGCAGCGGCCAGCCGCTGGCCACCGACGCCACCGTGGTGGTCAAGCCCGGCCACCTGGAGGGCAGCAATGTGTCGGCGGTCGAGGAAATGGTCGCCACCATGAGCTTGAACCGCACGTTCGAGATCCAGATGAAATTGTTCAAGGCCAGCGATTCGATGGCCGAAACCGGTAACCGCCTGATCGGCGGCTGAGCCGGTCCACGTTACACCCAAGGGAGAAATCATGAATCCAGCAATGTGGATCAGCAAAACCGGCGTGCAGGCGCAGGACGAAAAACTGCAGGCCATCGCCAACAACCTGGCCAACGCCAACACCGTCGGCTTCAAGCGCGACCGCGTGGTGTTCGAGGACCTGTTCTACTCGATCGAGCAGCAGCCCGGCACCCAGCGCGCCGACAACAACACCTTGGCGCCGTCCGGCGTCCAGCTGGGCAACGGCGTGCACATGGTCGGCACCCAGAAGGTGTTCAGCCAGGGCTCGCTGCAAACCACCGGCAACCAGCTCGACGTGGCGGTGATGGGCAACGGCTTCCTGTCGGTGCGCCAGCCCAACGGCGAGACCGCCTACACCCGCGCCGGCCAGCTGCAGGTCGACGCCAACGGCATCCTGGTCAACGCCCACGGCCTGCCGCTGATCCCGCAGATCACCATCCCGGCCAACGCCACCTCGCTGACCATCGGCGAGGACGGCGTGGTCTCGGCCACGCTGGCCGGCAACACCACCGCCAGCCAGCTGGGCCAGCTGACCCTGACCAGCTTCATCAACCCGACCGGCCTCTTGGCCCTGGGCGAGAACCTGTTCGCCGAGACGCCGTCGAGCGGCACGCCGACCGACGGCAAGCCGGGCGACGCCCAGTGGGGCAAGCTCAAGCAGGGCACGCTGGAGGGTTCGAACGTCCAGGTGGTCGAGGAGATGGTCGACATGATCGCCGCCCAGCGCACCTACGAGATGAACACCAAGGTGCTGTCGGCCGCCGACAACATGCTGCAGTACCTGTCGCAGGCCGCGCGATAATGAAAGCCGTCCGTTCCACCCAGGCCGGCGCGCTGTGCGCGCTGGCCGCGCTGCTGACCGGCTGCGCCGCGCTGCAGCCGCCGCCGGTGCGGCCCGGCCCGTCCGACGAGCCGCCCACCGTGTCGCGCGTGGTCGGCCCGAAAGGCACCTCGGGCGGCGTCTACAGCCCCGACCTGGGCCTGTCGCTGACCTCGGACAGCCGCGCCTTCCGCGTCGGCGACGTGGTCACCGTCAACCTGCAGGAAACCACGCAGGCCAGCAAGAAGGCCGGCACCAGCTATTCCAAGAATTCGGCCGACAACATCACCGCCCCCAACCTGCTGGGCAAGACCTTCGGCAAGGCCGCCATCGGCCTGGGCGCCTCCAACACCTTCGCCGGCGACGCCACCAGCACCCAGCAGAACGCGCTGACCGGCGCCATCACCGTGATCGTGCAGGAAGTGCTGCCCAACGGCCTGCTGCGCGTGTCCGGCGAGAAGACCCTGACCCTGAACCAGGGCGAGGAATTCGTCCGCCTGCGCGGCTACCTGCGCGCGGCCGACATCGACGCCGACAACCAGGTGTCGTCGCTGCGCATCGCCAACGCCCGCATCGCCTACTCGGCCCAGGGCACGCTGGCCGACACGCAATCGGCCGGCTGGCTGTCGCGCTTCTTCAACGGTCCGTTGATGCCGTTCTGAACGACCGTAGTCTTTGATAGGTGAACCCATGAATTTCCGCAAGCGCCTCAGTTCCCTCCACCGCCTGCTGGCCCTGCCGCTGGCCTTCTGCGTCGCCTTGGGCGGCGCCGGGCCGGTCCAGGCCGCGCAGGTGCTGCGCAACCTGGTGGCCGTCGAAGGCATGCGCGACAACCCGCTGGTCGGCTACGGCCTGGTGGTCGGCCTGAACGGCAGCGGCGATTCGACCCAGGTCAAGTTCGCCAGCCAGTCGGTGATCAACATGCTCAAGCAGTTCGGCGTCAAGGTGCCGGACGGCACCGACGCCAAGTCCAAGAACGTGGCCACCGTGATGGTGTCGGCGGTGTTCCCACCCGGCTACCGCAAGGGCCAGAACATCGACGTGGTGGTGTCCTCGATGGGCGACGCCAAGAGCCTGCGCGGCGGCGCCCTGCTGCTCACGCCGCTGCGCGCGGCCGACAACGAGGTCTACGCGCTGGCCCAGGGCAACGTGGTGGTCGGCGGCTTCAGCGCCGCCGGCAAGAGCGGCTCCTCGGTCACGGTCAACACCCCGACCTCCGGCCGCATCCCGAGCGGCGCGGCGATCGAGCGCGAGATCGCCACCGACTTCGCCACCAAGCCCACCGTGCGCCTGTCGCTGCGCCACCCGCACTTCCAGACCGCGATCAACATCGTCGACTCGATCAACAAGCGCTTCGGCGACATCGCCACCACCACCGACGCCACCAGCATCGACGTGGTGGCCCCGGCCAACCCGACCCAGCGCGTGGCCTTCATGGCCAAGCTGGAGGCGCTGTCGATCGACGTCGGCGACGATTCGCCCAAGGTGGTGTTCAATTCGCGCACCGGCACCGTGGTGATCGCCGAGGGCCTGCGCGTGCGCGCGGCCGCCGTCACCCACGGCTCGCTGAAGGTGGTGATCTCCGAGTCGACCAAGGTCAGCCAGCCGAACGCCCTGGCCCAGGGCAACACCGTGGCCACGCCGCAATCGCAGGTCAGCGTCGACCAGGGCTCGGGCCAGATGTTCAAGTGGCCGGCCGGCGCCAAGCTGCAATCGATCATCGACGTGGTCAACAGCCTGGGTGCCTCGCCGGACGACATCATGGCCATCCTGCAGGCGCTGGACCAGGCCGGCGCCATCGAAGGCGAACTGGTCGTCATCTAAGGAACACCATGAACTTCGATCCCAGCAAATTCGACGGCAGCACCATGCGCATCGGCGTGGCCGACAAGCTCAGCGAAACGCCCGCCGTGGCCGCCCCGGCGGTCGACGACGGCGTCGACCCCAAGTACCGCGCCAAGGCCACCGAGGCGGCGGTCAAGTTCGAGAGCTTCTTCATCGGCCACATGCTGCACCAGATGCGTTCCGGCACGCGCGAGCTGGCGGCCGAGGACAGCGTGTTCAAGGACAAGATCAACGAGGACATGCTGGACATGGCCGACAACCTGGTGGCCGACCAGCTGGCCGGCCAGCGCGCCTTCGGCGTGGCCGACTGCATCCTGCGCCAGCTGCTGCCGGCGGCCGGCGGGCCGTCGACCATGCAGGCCAGCCTGCCGGGCCGCGCCGCCGCGCCGGCGTCGAATATTGCCCAACCGCAAAATATTTCCTCAACGCTTAATCCGGCGCGGTAAACCGTCGCCCTTAACTGTTAACGGACCAGTGAGCGCTATTTAAACACTGCAAGCGACTGGTCCTCCGGCCTTCACCAGGAAAGACCCTTGCAATATGAGCATCTCTTACAACGCACTGTCCGGCGCCCTGGCCGCCCAGGCTGCCCTGAACACGGTCAGCCAGAACATCGCCAACGCACAAACCAAGGGCTACACCCGCCAGGGCGTGCTGCTGCAGGCGAACGCCGGCGACGGCTCCGGCCTGAGCCCCGGCAACGGCGTGCAAGTGGGCTCCCTGCTGCGTTTCAGCGATTCCTACAAGTCCCAGCAGATGTGGCGCGCCGCCTCCGACCTGGGCCAGCACACCCAGGTCCAGCCCTACCTGACCCAGATGGAAAAGGTCATGAGCGACAGCAAGTCGAGCCTGAGCTACGGCATCGACACCTTCTTCAAGGCGCTCAACGCGGCCGGCGTCGACCCGACCTCGACCCCGCTGCGCCAGCAGGTGATCACCGCGGCCAACTCCATGTCGCAGCAATTCAACAGCATCTACAACGTCACCGCCAACCAGCTGATCTCGGTGCAGCAGCAGCGCTCCGCCATCCTGCCGGGGCTCAATGAATCGGTCGCCGGCATCGCCGCGCTGAACCAGAGGATCATCGCGGTCGGCGCCAACGGCACCAACACCTCGGCCTTGATCGACCAGCGCGAACAGCTGATCGACAGCGTGGCCTCGCAGGTGGGCGTCGAGGTCGTCAACAACCCGGACGGCACCGCCAGCGTCTCGCTCAAGAGCGGACAGCCGCTGGTGGTCGGCAACCTGTCGGCCAGCATGGCCTTCGACACCAGCAGCGGCGTCGAGCAGCTGAACCTGACCTTCGCCAACACCACCTTCAAGCTGGACGACACCAAGGTCGGCGGCCAGCTGGGCGGCCTGGCGGACTACCAGGAAAACACCCTGAAGCCGCTGCAAAAATCGATCTCCGAGATCGCCGAGCAGATGTCGACCAAGGTCAACGACCAGCTCAAGGCCGGCTTCACCAGCCCCGGCGTGCCGGGCACGGACTTGCTGGTCTTCAATCCCGCCAGCGCCACCGGCCTGTTGCAGGTGGTCGACGGCTTCCAGACCGCCGACCTGGCCTTCTCCGGCGACGGCCAGCCGGGCGACACCGGCAACCTGCAACAGCTGGTCGCCATCAAGGGCCAGCCCATCACGCTGACCTCGCTGGGCAGCGTGCTGCTGGGCGACGCCGATACCCAGCTGGTCGGCAAGCTGGGCATCGACAGCCGGCAGAACCAGGCGCAGCTCAACACCGCCACCACGGTCCGCCAGCAGTCCGAGGACGACTGGAAGTCGACCAGCGCGGTCAACACCGACGAGGAAGCGATCAACCTGGTCGAGTTCCAGAATATGTACCAAGCCAACATGAAGGTGATCGCGGTGGCCAACACCCTGTTCGACGCCACCATGAAAATGTTCGGTTAAGGAGAGCCCGCATGCGTATCGCCACCAGCCAGTTCCAGTCCACCATGAACCGCGGCCTGCAGGACAACCAGAGCCACCTGGCCCAGATCACCTCGCAGATGGCCTCCGGCGACCGGATCCAGCTGCCGTCCGACGACCCGGTCGGCAACGTCCGCCTGTCGCGCCTGGAGCGCGAGGAAGCCATCGTCGGCCAGTACCGCGACAACATCGCGGCCGTCAAGATCCGCCTGTCGACCAACGAGACGTATCTGCAGAGTATGACCAACGACATCACCCAGACCCACGACCTGCTGGTCTGGGCCTCGGACGGCAGCAACACCGCCGCCGACCTGAAGTCGATGGTCAACCCGATGACCTCGCTGCGCGACAGCCTGTTCTACAGCGCCAACGAGAAAGACCAGGAAGGCCGCTACATCTTCTCCGGCACCGCGACCAACACCGCGCCCATCAAGTTCGATGCGACGGCCCCGATGGGCTCCCGTTACACCTTCGAAGGCAACCAGAACGAGCAGAAGACCGTGGTCGGCAACGGCATCACGCAGACCACCAACGTCGACGTCAAGGGCCTGGAAGACTTGCTCAACCAGATGGACACGACCATCGACCAGCTGTCGTCGCCGACGCTGACGGTGGGCTCGCCCTCGCTGACGGCCGCGCTGGGCGCCAACATGGACGGCGCCAGCGCCACGCTGGACCTGGTGGCCGGCAAGATCGCCGACTTCGGCGGCGCCCAGAACGTGCTCGAGACGCTGGACGGCAACCACGCCAACGTCAGCCTGTCGAACCAGACCGCGATCCTGGACCTGGGTCAATTGGACTACGGCGAGGCCGCGACCGAACTGAACGGCTATAATCTGGCCTTGCAATCGTCGTACAAAGCGTATTCCAAGATCAGCAACCTGTCGCTGTTCAACATCCTGTAATCCCGAGCCGAGCACCCTATGCAAATTTCGCCCAACACCAACCCGAGCGTCATTGTTCCTGGCAACGCCAGCAATGCCAGCGCGGTGGACGGCACCGCGCTGGGGCTGCACGGCGAGAACGCCGCCACCGCCACGCCGGTCACGCCGACGCCGACCTCGGCCGCCCCGCTGCGCCGCGGCCTGAACAACTGGGACCAGCCGCTGCAGGGCGACATCTCCGGCGCCCAGCAGGCGCTCGACTTCCTGGAACAAAGCGCGGCCCAGCTGCGCAACCTGAAGGCCGACCTCAGCGCGCGCCTGGCCAACCGCCAGCGCGCCGACGGCACGCTGGACGCGCGCGTGCGCCAGTTCAGCAACACCTGGCGCAGCCGCAGCACGGCCTCCGGCGGCACGCTGGACGCCCGCCTCAAATTCAGCAACAAGACCAGCACCACCCGCTTCACGGTGCGCGGCATGACCATCGGCAACCTGCGCACCGGCGGCCGCGAGGTGCTGGCGATCTCGCTGGGCGGCGGCCAGAACCTGCGTTCGGTGGTGCTGGAACCGGGCCTGTCGGACGAGGAAATCGCCCAGCGCTTCGACGACGCGCTGGCCCCGAGCGGCGTGCGCGCCGAGCTCAACGAGGACGGCCAGATGGAGTTCTCGACGCCGGAATCGTCGTGGACCAATGTGCGCGACACCATCGCCGTGCAGGGCGGCGGCATCCGCTTCCCGACCGGCCAGCTGAACCGCGTGAAGGCCGAGGCCGAAGCGCCGGCCGTCGATCCCGACAACTGGCAGACCGCGGACGTGGACGGCATCCGCGCCACGCTGCAGCAAGTGGTGCAGGCGCTGGCGCAGGTGGAACAGGCGATCGCCTCGGTGCACACCGCGCTCAACCAGGTGAGCGCCCGCGTGCAGGACGCCACGCCCAGCGACACCACCGACGGCATGGACCAGGTGGCGCGGAATTTCGTCTCGACCGCCAAGCAGCCCGGCTACCAGTCGCTGCTGTCGATCACCTCGGCGCTGGCCGGCATCAGCCGCGAGCGCGTGATCTCGCTGCTGAGCCTGCGCTAGGCGCCCCGCCTTACTCTACTGCCACGCGCGGCAGCCCGCGCCTGGCCAGCTCGCCGAACTGCGCGGCCGGCATCGCCTCCGCATACACATAGCCCTGCGCGAAATCGCAGCCGGCCAGCGCCAGCAAGGCGCTCTGGGCCGCCGTCTCCACGCCCTCCGCCACCACCCGCAAGCCCAGCTTGTGCGCCATGACGATCAGCGCCTCGCACATCGCCAGGTCGCCGCTGTCGCTGGCCAGGTGCTGGATGAAGCTGCGGTCCAGCTTGAGCAGGTCGATGCCGAAGTGCTTGAGGTGCGACAGCGACGAATAGCCGGTGCCGAAATTGTCCAGCGCCACCTGCACGCCCATCTCGCGCAGCTCACGCAGCCGGTCGGCGATCTTGGCGATGCCGTCCATCAGCACGCCCTCGGTGATCTCAATGACGATGCTGCGCGGCGCCAGTTGCAGCTCGGCCACATAGTTGAGCCAGCCCACGTACAGCGCGGTGTCGCCGCGGAACTGCGCGGCCGACTGGTTGATGCTGACCTGGAAACCCGGCCCCAGCTCGTCCTGCCAGCGGCGCGCCTGCAGCGCCGCCTGGCGAAACACCCAGTCGCCGATCTCCATCATCAGCCCGCCCGCTTCCGCATGCGGCAGGAAATCGGCCGGCGCCAGCAGGCCGCGCTGCGGATGGCGCCAGCGCAGCAGCGCCTCGGCCCGCTCGATCGCGCCGCTGCGCAGGTTGACGATGGGCTGGAAGTACAGCTCGAACTGCCGCTCCGACAAGGCCGAGCGCAGGTCCTGCGCCACCTGCTGGCGCGCCTGCGCCGCCCGCTGCAGGTCGGCCGTGAAATAGCTGTAGCGGTTGCGGCCCGATTCCTTGGCCGCGTACATGGCCTGGTCCGCCTGGCGCAGCAGGTCCTCCGGCGCCACCGCGTCCGACGGGTACAGCGCGATGCCGATGCTGGCCGAGATCGACGGCTGGGCCGCGCCCAGCGCGAACGGCCGGTTCAGCAGCGCCAGCATGGTCTGCGTGATGCGCTCGATGCCGGCGGTCTGCTCGATGCCGGACAGGATCACGGTGAACTCGTCGCCGCCCAGCCGCGCCACCGTGTCCGAGGCGCGCACGCAGGCGCCGATGCGGCGCGCCGCCTCCACCAGCAGGGTGTCGCCGTGCGCGTGGCCGAGCGTGTCGTTGACCTGCTTGAAGCCGTCCAGGTCGATGAACAGCAGCGCCAGCTGCATGCCCTCGCGCTGCGCCTTCTTGACCTCGTGGCCCAGCCGGTCCTGGAACATGTGGCGGTTGGGCAGCGACGTCAGCTGGTCGAAATTGGCCTGATGCCAGATGCGTTCGGTGGTCGCGCGGCTGTCGGTGATGTCGCTCACCAGCGCCAGCGCGCCCAGGTAGGCGCCCTCGGCGTCGAAGATCGGGTTGGTGGCCAGCGTGGCCCACAGCTCGCTGCCGTCCTTGCGCAGGAACTTGAACTCGTGGCGCTCGGCCACGCCCTGCTGGCGCCGCGCGATGTTGCGCTCCAGGATGGCGCGGCCCTCGTCGTCCATGAAGGCCACCAGCGGCTGGTCCAGCATCTCCTCGATGGTGTAGCCCAGCATGGCCGCCATCTTCGGATTGACAAAGCTGGTGCGGGCGGAACCGTCGATTTCCCAGATGCCCTCCTCGGCGCTGTGGACGATGCGGCGGAAGCGCTCCTCGCTGCGCTCGAGCGCCGCCAGCTTGCCCTCGGCCAGCTCCAGCACCACGCGGATGGCCTGGCCGCTGCTGTCGGCGCTGGCGCGCAGCGTGACCGGGAAGCCCTGCTGGTTGCGCGCCCGCGTCATCTGCAGCGAGCATTCCTCGGCGTGCGCGCTGTTGAGCGCCAGCCGCACGAAACGGTCGAAATCGTCGTGGAAGCGCGGGGCGATGAACTGACGCAGCGGCAGCTTGGCCGGATTGTTGCGCGGCACGCCGAGCAGGTCGGAGCCGACCACGTTCATTTGCAGGATGGTGGTGTCGAAGCCGAGCACGAAATAGCCGACCGGCGCCAGCAGGTACACGTCGTTGAAGCAGGCTTGCTCGGCGCTGAGCGGGGACGCGGCGGGCGGCGCCGTGAACGCCAGCGCGGCCGCGCCTTCGTCGACAATAGCCATGCTGGTCAGCCCGTCGATGCGCGCCGTGGAGATCGGCTGCCGGCCGCCATGCAGTTCGGTAGTGTGTGTAGGCTTCTGCATACCACCCCTTTGCGTCGGTAGGTATCCAGACTAGCATTTAAGCCGCGCACTGTCGAGCGCGCGGCGACGCCTCAGCGATGCGCGCGGTTCAAGCGTTGTTCCGCGCGCCGTTGCAGCGCCTCGAACAGCAAACTGAGCATCCAATAAATGCCGGCGGCGGCCAGGTACAGCGGCAGCGGCCGGAAGGTGGTCGCGATCACCTCCTTGGTCGACAACATCAGCTCGGTCATGGTGATGACCGACACCAGCGAGGTGTCCTTGATCAGGCTGATCAGCGTGTTGCTCATGGCCGGCACCGCGATGCGCAGCGCCTGCGGCAGCACCACGAAGCGCAGCGTGCGCCAATAGCCCAGGCCCAGGCTGTAGCTGGCCGCCCACTGCCCCTTGCTGACCGCCGCGATGGCGCCGCGCAGGCTCTCGGACAGGAAGGCGCCCGCGTTCAGGCTCAGCGCCAGGATGCCGGCTGTCACCGGCGTGAATTCGATGCCCACGCTGGGCAGGCCGTAGTAGATGACGAACATCTGCACCAGCAGCGGCGTGCCGCGCATCAGGCTGACGTACACCCCGGCCGGCCAGCGCAGCGCGCGGTACGGCAGGATGCGCATCACCGCCACCGGAAAGCCGATCAGCAGCCCGCCCAGCATCGACGCCAGCGCGAACACCACCGTGTAGCCGGCGCCGCGCAGCATGACCGGCGCGGCCTCGCGCAGCAGCTCCAGCAGCCCCTGACTATCCATGCTCAGGGCGCCTTGCTGACGTCGGTGCCGAACCACTTCAGCGAGATCGCCTTCAGGCTGCCGTCGGCGGCGGCCTCGGCCAGCGCCTTGTTCAGCGCCTCCTTGAATTGCGGATTGCCCTTCTGGAACGGGATGCCCATGCGCTCGACCGCGCCCACCTGCGCGCCGGCCTTGATCGGCAGCTTGGATATCTTCAATAAATAAGCGGACATCAGGCTGTCGTTGAGCGCCGCGTCGATGCGGCCGAAGGCCAGGTCGGACATGGTGTCCGGCGCGGCCGCGTAGCTGCGCACCTCGATGCCCGGCACCGCCTTGGCCTGCTGCTCGTAGACGCTGCCCTGCCCCACGCCCAGCTTCTTGCCCTTGAGGTCGGCCAGCGCCTTGTAGACCGCCTTCTCGTCCTTGCGCACGATCAGCTGCGGCATCGAGTAGATATACGGTGCCGAGAAATCGAACGCCTGCTCGCGCTTGGGATTGATGCCGACCTGCGAAATGATCACATCGTATTTATTGGCCGACAGCCCGGCCAGGATGCCGGCCCATTCGCTGCTGACGAACTCCACTTTCACGCCCAGCTTGCCGGCCAGCAGGCGCGCCACATCGACGTCGTAGCCGGCCAGTTCGCCGCTCTTCTGATCCTTGTAGTTGAACGGCGGATAAGTGCCCTCCATCGCCACCTTGAGCGTGCCGCGCGCCTTGACCGTGGCCAGCAGGTCGGCCGCCGACGCCGGCAAGGCTGCGGACGTCAGCGCCAGGGCCAGCAGCGCGCCTTGCGCCAGCTTGAAAGTGAAATCGCGTTTATGCATGAAATTCCTTGTAAGTGACGGGCGCTACCACGCGCCCATGCGGCGGCGCAGGCCGAAATCGTGGCCGACCACCAGGATGGAACTGGCGATCAGTCCGCTCAAGCCTATCATCAACTGTACCAGCTTATCGTCCGGCAGCACCCACAGCCGGCCCTGCGGCGCCTCGTCGACGCGCGCGGCGGCCATGATCAGCGGCGACACCCATTCCGCTTCCGGCGTAACATCCAGGATCAAAGCGCCGTCCTGCGTGGTCTGCATATAGATCTCGCCGCCCTCGGCCAGCGTGAAGCACACGCCATAGCCGGTTTCGTTCTTGGCGATATGTTCCTGCAGGCTGAGGTCGTGCTCGGCTATCCACAGTTCCACATCGGCCGGGGTTTCCAGCCCGCTCCACGGCACCGGACGGAAGCGCGGCTTGTTATCGTCTTGCATATTTTCCTGCTGAGTTAGTCTGCTGAGTTAGTCTTTAAGCAGCCGCCAGTGTAATCGATGGAAGGACATCAGCCATGAAATATAAATACCCCTACGGCCCCGGACGCCGCGAATACGAGTCCGAATTCACGCAGTTCCTGAACAGCTACCTGCGCCAGCACCCCGAAGTGCAACGCGACCAGGTGCTGGGATGGCGCATTTTTTGGGAGCGTCCGGTCGATCCGCAAAGCGTGGACCGCGAACGCGAGGCCGAGTTGAAGCCGACCGTCTACCACTCGTACTTCTACGAATAGGCGCTCAACCCTTCCAGGTGCGGTTGAGGCCGGTGTCCGCGTGGATCCAGCCGCCGCGCGGCCCGGAGCGGTAATAGAAGCCGACGCCGCCCTGGCGGAAGCTCTTCACGAGGCCGCCCAGCACCTCGGAATTCAGGCTGGCCAGCCGGATGTCGGCGGCGCGGCCCTCGATGTGCAGCGACTGGCGCGCGGCCGGCACGCCCGCCTCGCGCAGCTTCTGGTTCGACGCCTGGGTGCGGTAGCCGGACAGGATCTCCAGCGGCGTGTCGATGCCGTAGCGCGCCACGAAGGCCTGCGTGCCCCACAGCGTCTCGAACAGCTTGGGATCGATGCGCGCGGTTTCCTTGCCGTTGACGTCGCGCAGCAAGTGGCACAAGTCCTGGTAGGCCGATTCGATGATCTCGCCGTCGCGCCAGTACAGCAGCTTGGCGCGCTCGCCGGAAGCCGGCCGCACCACATCGATCGTGCGTGGCTTGAGCCAGAACTCCAGGTCCAATGCCTGCGCGTCGAAGATATCGGGCGGCGGCGCCAGTTCGCCGAAGCCGGATGGCGCGCTGGCGCGCGGCATGCTGGCGGCCGGCTTGACCTGCGCCACGGCGCCCGGCGCGCTGGCGCCGCTTGCGGCCGGATGCGGCGCCGGTTTCGGCGCGGCGGCCGCGCTATGTTGAACCGTGCCGCGGGAAGCGCATCCAATCAGCGGCACCGATAAAAAACTCGCTCCCGCCACACCCAACCCCTGCTGTAAAAACTTTCTGCGCGATGCCATAGCCCACCCGTGAAAAACGATATGGATACTATAGCGTATGCAGGGGGAAATGAAAAAGGGAACGCGCCCGATTTCCGGCAAAAAAAATCAGGCGCAGCCCGCCGCTAGCGCATCGCCAGATGCATCACCTGCTCCGGAACGACACTGCCATCGGACAGGTTCCGCGCCGGCACCACCATCGTCAACCAGCCGTGCGCGCCGTTGTCGTCGTCCAGATGGATTTCCATTTTCAGCTGGCGATCCAGCGCGACGTAGTTGTCGCGGCCGGTGGCGACGATCTTGTGCTCCGGCCCCTGGTCCACGTAGGCATACATATTCAGGCCGCGACTGACGATCGACAGCGTCTGGCCGTTCGACAGCGTGTAGTTGGCCACAAGATCGCGGTAGTCCTGCGGCCACATCTTGGCATACGAATCGGGCAACTCGATGCGGGCCTGATTGGCCGGAACCGGCACCCGCAAGGTCTCTTCGGACTGCTGCGCTTGCAAAGCCGACGACAACGCAAGTCCCCCCACAACCACTGCGATGTAGATTGTTTTCATGATGACATCCCCCGTGTTGGAGATTCCATTTAAGCAGTCGCCGCGCAAAAAACAAATTCATTGTGGCTATCATGAATGACGGCGGATACATATTTGAAATGGCTCATCAGGCCGCCGCCACCTCGCGTTCCGTGGACAGCAAGTCCGCGCGCGGCTCGTCCAGCATATAGCCCTGCACCAGCAACGGCACATCCGCTGCCTCGCCCAGCTGCCGCAGCACGGTCAACGCCGGCGTCGATTCCAGCCGCTTGAACACCAGCGCCACATGGTCTTGCGCGCTGCGCTTCAACAGGGCCAGCAGCGCCTCGCTGTCCTGCAGCTCGCGCGCATCGAGCTTGAGCACATCGGGCCGCAAGCGGTCCAGCAACAGCAAGCCCTCGCGCGCGCTCGGCACGTTGACCGCGAACCGGAAACCGTTGCGGCGGTAGTTGTCGGACACATAGTTCAACAGCCAGCCCTGCTGCGGCGAGGCCGCCGGCAATTGCAGCACCACGCGTTGCAGCGGCAGTTCCAGCGCGTCGAGGATGCGGCGGAAGGCGTGGCCGTGATTGCTGCTGACCGCGCTCAGCAAGCGGTCATGCACGTTCAGGTACAAGTCCTGCGGCCCGTCGCCCGCCTGGCGGAAGAAATTAATCGCATGCAGCATGCGACACAAACGATCGAGCTCGATCGACTCGTCGTCGCTGGCCGCATGGTCCAGCAGCCGCCACAGCGACAAGCCCTGGTCCTGCGCCGACACGCTGCGCGCCAGGCCCTCGTAGGCGCGCACCTCGCCCGACGCCAGCTGGCGAATCGGCTGGAAGGCGCTGCTGAGCGTGCAGTTGAAGAAGCGTCCGTGGGCCTTGCCCTCGTGATCGAGCCAGATGCTGGAAGCCGCGCCGCTGGCGTCGGACAAGCGCGCCAGATATTTTTTCAAGATGGGAAATGACATGGAACTCCTCGACGGACGCTGACAATACCGACAGCGTAAGCCCGCGCGCGGCCCCGGCGAACGAATGCTTTCAGCTATGCATATGCCAAAACATTCGTTCCACCGGCGGCATGGCGCCGCTATCGTTGGCCATCGCCACTCTCCGCCCGTACACCATGTGCCAACTACTCGCCATGAGCAGCAGCAAGCCCGCCGCTGTCGACTTCTCCTTCGCCGGCTTCGCGCTGCGCGGCAGCGAGCACCGCGACGGCTGGGGCATCGCATTGCATACGCCCAGCGGCTGCAAGCTCTACACCGATTCGCTGGCCTCGACGCATTCGCCGCTGGCCGCGCAGATCCGCAACCATCCGATCAAGGCCAGGAACGTGGTCGCCCATATCCGCAAGGCCACGCAGGGCCGCATCTCGCTGGAAAACAGCCACCCGTTCACGCGCGAGCTGTGGGGCCAGACCTGGTCCTTCGCGCACAACGGAGACTTGAAGCTGTTCGATCCGAATCCCAGCCTGTACTCGCCGCACGGCGACACCGACAGCGAGCGCGCCTTCTGCCACCTGCTGTCCGGCCTGGCGCTGCGCTTTGAAACGCGGCCGCCGCGCCACGTGCTGTTCGGCGCGCTGGAGACGCTGGCCGGCGAAATCGCCGCCTACGGCAGCTTCAACTTCATCCTGTCCAACGGCGAGCTGCTGTTCGCCCATTGCAGCACGGACCTGCACGTGGTGGTGCGGGAATATCCGTTCTCGGTGGCGCAGCTGGTCGATTGCGACCTCAGCATCGACTTCAGCAAGCACAACCATCTGGACGACCGCATCGCCGTCATCGCGACCCAGCCGCTGACGTCGAACGAGGCCTGGACCCGATTCGCGCCGGGCGAGCTGAAGCTGTTTGTCAATGGCTTGGAAGTGGGATCGGCGCCGGTGCGGCGCCAGGAGTGGGAACTGGAGATCTGCTGCTAGACCGGGTTGCAGTTGCAGAAGCGCTTGCGCTTGCCGCCGTCCGGGGCCTCGGCGCCGGCGTCCAGCTGCTTCCAGAAGAATACGGTTTCCACGCCATACGGCGAGCGCACCTTGCCCGCATCGATATAGCCGCGCCTGGCAAAAAACTCCTGACCGGTGGCCGTGCTGTGCAATTGCAGCGCCTTCACGCCCCAGCTGCACGCCTGCTCCTCCATGCGCGCCAGCAGCGCCTTGCCGACGCCCTGGCCGCGCGCCTCCGGCAGCAGATAGCACAAGGCCAGCTTGCCGGCGCCGGTCAGCAGCGCGACGCCGACGACCACGCCATCGCTGAGCGCGACCAGCGAAAAATTCGTCGGCGAGTTAAACCAGTTGGCCACCATCTGCGGGGTTTTGTTGCCCAGCCAGGCATCCAGGATGGCGGGATCGTTCTTATGATCCAGATCGCAGCACTCCGTGATCGAGCGGCGCAACACCGTGCAGGCCGCATCCGCATCTGTCGAAGCAGCAATACGAATTTCAAGACTCCGAATTTCAAGACTCATGTACGCTCACAAATATTCCCATTAGCAAAAATGAAGCGCTTCGCCGTTGTACCGCGCGCCTTCTTCAGTGCCTGAAACCGACTATACACCAAGCAGCAAAAGCCGTTGCGGGAGCACCCGATTGACTCATGCAGCCTAGTGGCTGGCCCTGCTTTTGCCCACGAATGTTTTCAAAAATCGTTATGCGGTTTTTACTGAAAACCTCGTGTTAACCATACCTACTAAGCATATTACGAAAAATTCGTATCTTTTCCGGGCGAAATTTTACACCATGGGCGTCTGTTATTACGAAAGCTCATTATGACCACCAAAAAACCTGCTCGCCGCGTGATTATTTCCTCGTTCCTGGCCGCTTCCGCCGTGTTGCTGGGTCTGCCCCAGCAGGCCCAGGCCGCAGAAACCGTGCTGTTGAACGCGTCCTACGACGTCGCCCGCGAGCTGTTCAAGGACATCAACCCGCTGTTCGTCGCCGACTGGAAGAAGACCACCGGCGAAACCCTGAGCATCAACCAGTCGCACGGCGGCTCGTCCAAGCAGGCCCGTTCGGTGGCCGACGGCATGGAAGCGGCCGTGGTCACGATGAACCAGGCAAACGACATCGACATGCTGGCCGACAAAGGCCTGGTGGTGCAGGACTGGGCCAAGAAGTTCCCCAACAACGCAGCGCCCTACTACTCGACCATGATTTACCTGGTACGCAAGGGCAATCCCAAGCAGATCAAGGACTGGGCCGACCTGGCCAAGCCGGGCGTCAAGGTGGTCATTCCCAACCCCAAGACCGCCGGCAACGGCCGCTACACCTACCTGGCGGCCTGGGGCTCGGTACTGAAAAAGGGCGGCACGGAAGCGCAGGCGCGCGAGCTGGTCACCAAGATCTTCAAGAACGTGCCGGTGCTGGACGCAGGCGGGCGCGGCGCGACAACCACCTTCACCCAGCGTGAAATCGGCGACGTTCTGGTCACGTTCGAGAACGAAGTGAACCTGGTGCGCGCCGAGTTCGGCAACAACTTCGAAGTGGTCTACCCGTCGATCTCGATCCTGGCGGAATCGCCGGTGGCGGTGGTCGACAAGGTGGTCGACCGCCGCGGCGTGCGCAAGCAGGCCACGGGCTACCTGAACTTCCTGTACAGCGAGCAGGCGCAGGAAGTCATCGCCAAACACTACTTCCGCCCACGCTCCGAGACGGCGTTCAAGAAGTACAACGCCAACTTCCGTCAAATCACGCTGTTCACGGTGGATGACGTTTTCGGCGGCTGGAGATCGGCGCAGAAGAAGCATTTTGACGACGGCGGCGAGTTTGACAAGATTTACCAGACCAAATAAGGATATCCGAATCGATTCGTTTGCAAATGGCCTGCCGGCCCGTAATCTGGACACGTAGCAACCAACCAGATAAAGGAAGCGCGATGGCCATTTCTGAAATTAACGTACGTAACCAGTTCCGCGGCAAGATCAAGGAAATCATCTTTGGGCCGGTCGTCTCGGAAGTCGACGTGGAAACCCAGCACGGCATCGTCACCTCGGTGATCACGTCGCGCTCGATTCATGACCTGGATTTGAAAGTCGGCAGCGAAGTCATTGCCCTCGTGAAATCCACCGAAGTCTCCATCGCCAAAGTCAGCAGCAACTAGGCCATATATTTACGGCCAAAAAATTTGGGGTCAAGTCCGACATTCGGACATGGGCTCTGCCGTAGCGAGCGCTACGGCAGAGCCCGTGTCCGAATGTCAGACTTGACCCCAAATGCTTAGAGGCACCTTAAGACGTATCCGCAGCACAAAATAAATAGAATCGTGGAGTTACATTCAATAGACGAGAAACCACTTTAATGTTATCTTCTATCCTCAGGAAATATTGCCGCATAGCTAGACTAGTTTTGCGCCGCGTCAACTTCTGACGCCCGATACACTCCTCTCTCCCTAGAAGTTACCTAACATGCTCAAGAAAATTGTCGCTGTATTGCTGAGTTCGTTTACTGCGGCCGCGCTCGCAGTGCCGCTCGGCTCGCAGTCGGTGCTGGTCGTCGAAGACGGTACCGGCAAAGTGCTGCTCGAAAAAAATTCCAACGTTCAAGTACCGATCGCCTCGCTGACCAAGCTGATGACCGCGATGGTGGTGCTCGATTCCAAGCCGGACATGGATGCGCCCATCAGCATCGATAAAACCGACGTGGACATGATCAAGCACAGCACCTCGCGGGTGCCGGTCGGCGCCGAACTGGCTCGTCGTGACGTGCTGCAACTGGCGCTGATGTCGTCAGACAACCGGGCCGCCGCATCGCTGGCGCGCACCTATCCGGGCGGTCCCGAAGCGTTTAAGAAAGCGGTCAGCGCCAAGATCCGGGCGTTGGGTTTGACCCAGACCGTGATCGAGGAACCGACCGGCCTGTCGCCCAACAACCGCTCCACCGCGACCGATCTAGTCAAAATGGCAACCGCCGCCTCGGCCTACCCGGACATCCGCCGCATCACCACCGACACCAAGGACGTGATCAATATCAAGGGTCGCCAGGTGGAGTATCACAACACCAACCGCCTGGTCGGCGCCAAGGGTTGGGACGTCGGCTTGTCGAAGACCGGCTACACCGAAGAGGCCGGCCGCTGCCTGATCATGCGCTTCAAATCGGCCGGCAAGAACGCCACCCTGGTGTTGCTCAATGCCAAGGCCAACTCGGCTCGATTGATGGACGCCTTCAATATTCGCCGCTTCGTCGCCGGCCCGGATGGGGAACCAAAAGTAATGAAGGTTTCGGCGCATCGTCACAAAAAGGCAGCCAAGTCGGCCGGCCGCCGCCGCCGCGCCGCCTGATCTTTCAGCCCGCCGAAATCACAGCCGGACCTGGTGTCCGGCTTTTTTTCGCCCTCCACAAGCCAGTTTCTGGTGTTTATGTGCCAATTTTTAGCATGATTCAGCTATGACGATGCCCGGAACAGGCATCGTGCGGGGAATCAGTTGCCGAGGAGCGTGCGCAGGCCGCTGGCGCGCTGGGTGCGCTGGGCAATGGCGTCAAGCAGCACCTGGCTGTTCGGCGTGAGTAACGTAAAGTAGTCGCGGGCGCGCGTGATGCCGGTGTAAATTAGCTCGCGCGCCAGCATGCCGCCGCTTTCCTTGGGCAACACCAGCACCGTGTGCTGGAACTCGGAACCTTGCGATTTATGCACCGTCATGGCAAACGCCGTTTCGACATTGCGTAGCCGTGTGGCAAGAACGCTGCGCACATTGCCGCCCTCCGAGAAGTACACGCGCAGCGCGCCGGGACGCGCCGGATCGGGCAAAGTCAGGCCGATATCGCCGTTGAAAACGCCGGTGCCGTAATCGTTGCGCGTGACCATGACCGGCCGGCCGACATACCATTCGCCGCTTCTGCGCAGCAATCCGGCCGATTGCAATCTTTGTTCGATGACATCATTCAATCCGGCAACACCCCACTCGCCTTCACGCACGGCGCACAAAATCCGGAAGGTTTCAAAGCTCGTCAGCACGGATTTCACCCATGCAAGATGTACGATCTCCTCGCCCTCCGGCGCCCCGGATTTGACCATTTTGAGGTAAGCCTGGTAGCCGCCGGAGGCCCCGGCGCGGCCCGCCAAAGCCAGCTGAAGCAGGTCGGAAGACTGCGCCGGATCGATCCAGGCGACCTTGCAATCGATTCCATCACGCAACACTTGTAGTGCAGAAGCAGCATTTCCGGCGTTGACGGCGAGCGCCAACGCCCCGATCGGGCCGCCGAAACGCCGGCTTTCACGCAACATTACTGTCTGCTGAGCAATGGGCCCGCCGTCGCCGGCGTAGCTGTCCGGAATCTGTTGACCTGCGCTTGCTTGCACATAAGACAAGGTTTCGGACTCGTAGGCGCCCGCTTCCGCGTTGTGGCACAGGTCGCCCAGGACCGCGCCCGCCTCCACCGAGGCCAGCTGATCTTTATCGCCAAGCAAGATCAAGGTGGCATCCGGCGGCAAGGCGGCCAGTAAAGCGGACATCATCTCCAGGTGGATCATTGATGCCTCGTCAACAATCAACACATCGACTTCCAGCAGATTGCCGGCGTTGTGCTGGAACGCGCGCGTGCCGGGCCGGGCGCCGAGCAGGCTGTGCAGCGTCCGGGCCGCGCCCATGCGGGCAGCCAGTTCGCGCAAAGGCAAGGCGGCGCCGACTTTTTCGGCCAGATCGTCCAGCGCCGAATCGATCGATTGCTTGAGCCTGGCCGCCGCCTTGCCGGTCGGCGCGGCCAGCGCCACGCGCAAACCGGACTGGCGCGCGCCGGCCGTCGCGAACAGCAACGCCAGCAATCGCGCCACGGTGTAGGTTTTCCCGGTGCCGGGACCGCCGGTGATGATGCCCAGCTTGCCGCGCATGGCCACAGCGCAGGCGATTTTTTGCCAATCCGTGGCGCCGCCGCGCGGCGCGTGCGGGAACAATATATCGAGCCAATGACGGATATCGGAGGTGCTGGTCTCGGCATCCATGGCGATCAACCCGCCCAGCGCGCGGCCGCGCACGGCCTCGGCGACCAGCGTTTCATCGCGCCAATAACGGCGCAGGTACAGGCGCTCGCCGTCCAGCACCAGCGGTTGCTGGAAATCCAGGTCGCCAACCGGCCAGACCTGGTCGCAGCCTGCCAGCAGCGCCCGCCAGGCGGCGGCGTTCCTGGGCCAGGCGCCGGCGGCATCGCGCAGCGCGCGCCACTCGTCGCTGGTCCAGCCGAGCTGGCCCGAGGGATCGCCTGCCAGCTCATCCAACATCAGACAGCTGTGGCCGCGCCCTTCAAGTTCAGACAACAGCACGCAAGCCGCCATCAACTGCGGCGAACTGGTACCAACCGACGCGATAAAGCGCGCAAACGCCCCGCTCAGGCGGCGCAGCTGGCCGTTTTCGGTCAGCGCGTCGACTTGCTCAAACAAGGCTGCGGACGTTTCAATACTCATGCGGTGCCTCTGCTTGCGCTGCGCCGGACTCGTCCAGCAACCGGTCCAGCCCGTCCAACAGCGCCGGATCGGGTTCTATCAGGTAACAACCGCGCGTTTGCGGATTCGCAATGCCGCGCAGGAAAAGGAAAATCGCGCCGCCCAGGTGCTCGGCCGGATCGTATTCGTCGCCCAGTCGGCTCTGCAGCAGCCGGTGCAAAGCCAGCATGTAGATCGCGCCCTGGATGTCGTAGCGGTGCTCGGCCATCGCGGCCACCAGCGCCGGTTGGTGATAGGCGCCGTCCCCCGCGCCCAGCGCGTTCGACTTGTAGTCCAGCACCCAGAAGCAGCCCTCGTGCTCGAACACCAGGTCGGCGAAGCCTTTCAACATGCCGTGCAGCTGACGCTCCGGCAGCGCCGGCCGCGCCGCACCGCCCAGCAGATGCGTGGCGCACAGGCCATCGAGCGCGCCGGTGCTCAGGCGCTCGCTGGGGAACCAGAACTCCATCTCCGGCAGCGGCGCATCGATGGCGCTCAGCGGCGCCTCCAGATACGGCAAGGTGGTGCCGGCGATCTCGCGCAGCCACGCCAGCGTGTCCTCCAGGCGGTTGCCCCAGCCGGCGCGCTCCACCCGGCGCGTCAGGCGCGATTCGAAATGCTCGTGATCGACGATGGCAAAGCCCTCCTGCCCCATCCACTCCAGCTGCTCGTGCAGGAAGTTACCCGGCACCGAGCCGCGCGGGAAGCGGTGCCACGGCGCGTCTTCCACGCGGCCAGGCAGCGCGATGGACGGCAGGTCCGCGCCTTCCAGCAGGTTCTCCTGCAGGCCGTCGCGCGGCACGGGCAAGGCCGGCGCGGCGCCGCCGATGGTGCCGGTCGGCCCGGTGCGCCGCGCCAGCGAGCTGAAACTGCCCACCGACCAGTCACGTTCGAAACGGCCGGTGTAAAGCTGCGGCTCCAGCAACGGCGGGCGTTCTTCCACGCGGCTCAATCGCGTGTACTGCTGCATCGCCATCTCCAGCGTCTCGATGCTGATGCCGTCGCAGCCTTTGCAGGCGTGGCCCCAGCGCTCCATCATCAGGTCCGACGGCAGCGCTTCGCCACCAGTCAGCAGATAGCCCAGCGCCGATTCGTGCAGCGTGTTGTCGCCGGCCTTGCGGGCGGCCAGCGCCGTCACGCCCAGCCACAGGAAGTGGCGCGCGCGCGTCAGCGCCACGTACAGCAGGCGCAGGTCCTCCTGCAGGCGCGCGCGTTCGACCAGTTCCATCGCGGTGTCGGTGAGCGCCATGTCGATCTGACGCACGCCGTCGTCATCGCTGAATTCGAAGAAGCTGCGGTTGCGCCGCTCCACCTTGCGCGCCGTGACAGCGAACGGCAGGTACACCAGCGGATACTCCAGGCCTTTCGATTTGTGGACGGTGACGACCTTGACCAGCTCCGCATCGCTTTCCAGCCGCAGCACACGCTCGTCGCCGGCGCCCTCGCCGCCTTCGATCTGCTCGGCGAGCCAGCGTATCAGCGCCTGTTCGCCATCCAGCTGGCGGCTGGCCGATTGCAGCAGCTCGGCCAGATGCAGCAGGTTGGTCAGGCGCCGTTCGCCGCCCGGCTGCTGCAGCAAGGCCGCCGGCAGTTTCAGCTCGTGGATGAAACGGCGCAGCATCGCCAGCACGCCCTGCCGCTGCCACACGATGTGCAGCGCCTTCAACTGCTCGACGCGCGCCTCCCACGCCAGTTCGTCCGACGACAACAACGCCAGTTCCGCCAGCGGCAAGCCGGCGGTGCGGGTGGCGAAGGCGGCCCGCGCCAGCGCGCCGTCCAACGGACTGGCGACCGCCGACAGCCAGCGCAGCACGTCGGCCGCTTCCTCGCTGTCGGTGACGGAATCCTTGTCCGACAAATAGACGCTGGCGACCTGGCGCCGCTGCAGCGCGCGGCGTATGGCGGCGGCCTCCTTGCGGTCGCGTACCAGCACGGCGATGTCGGCCGGCTGCAGGCGCACAAAGCCCTTCGGGCCGTCGAAGCCCGCGCGTTCGTCGTTGAGCTGTGCGACGATATGCTCGGCGCAGTGCCAGGCGAAGAATTCGCGGTAGCTGTCCGCCTTCAGGTCCTGCGCGGCGCTGCAGGCGATGACCAGCGCCGGCACGTCGCCGTCGGTGTTGACCATGCGCTCATTGCGTCCCTTGGCACCGACCGCTTCGAACGGCAGCGGATTCTCGCGTGTGCCGGGATCGCGGAAGCGGAAGGCGCCGCGTCCAAAGCCGCCTTCCGCCGGCTGGCCCTCGGCGTACATGAACAGGTGGTTGACCGCGTCCACCACCGGCTTGGTCGAGCGGTAGTTGGTGCCCAGCTGGTAATGGCGGCCGGCGGTGGCCTTGCGCGCGGACAGGTAGCTGTGAATGTCGGCGCCACGGAAGCCGTAGATCGACTGTTTGGGATCGCCGATCAGGAACAGGCCAGTCTCGGGATCGTTGTCCGCCACGCGGTACAGCAGGTTGAAGATCTGGTACTGGTTGGGCGCCGTGTCCTGGAATTCATCGACCATCGCCACCGGATACTGGTCGGTGATGCGCTTGCGCAGCGCGGCGGCGTTCTCGCCTTGCAGCGCGGCGTTCAGGCGGTCCAGCATGTCGGCGAAGCCGAACTGGCGGCTGCGCTTCTTCAATTCGTCCATGCGCCTGGCGACCGCGCCGGCGGCGTGGCGGTACAGCGCGTGCGACAGCGGCTCGATGTCGTCCAGCGCCTTCTTCAGCGGCTCCATGGTCTCAAAGTCCTCCGGGATCGAGGCCGTGTAGCCTTTCGCGTAGGCGTCTTCCAGGCCGTGCGGCGTCAGGCGCTTCCAGGCGGTGTCCGAGATGTCGGGCATGACCATGGCGGCATCGTCGGCCCATGCACGCAGGCCGTTGAACCAGCTGACCAGCGACTCGGCGCGCATCTTGTTCCCATTGAAGCACTTGGGCGAGAGCACGCGCTCCGTCGCGATCCACTGTTCCATGCGGTTGGCGCGCTCCACCCAGCCGGTCTTCAGGTGCGCCAACTGTGCCTGCTGTTCGCGCTGGACGGCGGCGATCAGTTCACCCAGCGATTCGATTTGCGCGCCGTCGCCGATGATGTCGGCGCGTTTGACCAGCTCCCGTATGGAGCGCTTCAACGCGCCCACGTCGCCCCAGCACGACAGCAGCGCATCCAGCGAGACCGCGTTCAGCGGATAGACCTGCTGGCGCCAGTAGTCGTGCGCGGCGTCCTCGAACAGGGCCTGCTCATCGCTGACCAGCTCCTCGTCGAACAGGCTGCCGCTGTCGAAGGCGTGCTCGCGCAGCATGCGCTGGCACCAGGCATCGATGGTGAAGATCGCCGCCTCGTCCATCGTCTCCGCCGCCAGCATCAGCCGGTGCGCGGCCTGTTGCTGTTCGCTGTGGCTTGGATAGGATTCGAGGATCGCGTCCAGATAATCGTCGCGCGCCACACCGCTGTCCGCGCCCAGGCCCATGGCCGAATAGCCGCGGAAGTAGGCCGCCGCCTCCACCAGCCGCTCGCGCACGCGGTTCGACAGCTCGCGCGTGGCGGCGCGGGTGAAGGTCATCACCAGGATATCGGCCGGCAGCAAGGGGCGGCGATAGGCGTTGTCGCCGCCATGGCCCAGCACCAGCCGCACGTACAGCGCGGCGATGGTCCACGTCTTGCCCGTACCGGCGCTGGCCTCGATCAGGCGCGAGCCGTGCAGCGGGAAGCTCAGCGGATCAAGTGAGTTGGCGGTGTTGCTGCTCATGCTGATTCCTCGCCGTCGATGGCGTCTATCGTGATGTGTTGTTCCAGCCAGTCCGCCAGCGGGCCGTAGAGCGCTTGCGAGACATCGGCAAAATCCGGCTCGGCGCTGAGGGCCGCGAAGTCCGGCCACAGGCGCGCCAGGCACAGGTCGTCGTTCTCGCCGGAGATTTCGAAGCCGCCGTCGTACACGGCGCGCGCATCGCCGCCCTGCGCCAGCGCCAACGCGGTTTTGCAGGCGGTCGGCAACGGGCGGTTCATGCCGTCGCGCCAAAGACAGACCAGCTCCCGCAAGGCTTCCAGCGCGTCGGCCTGCGCCAGTGGTTTCATGGTGACGATGGCGTCGCGCGCCACCAGGAAGCCGGCGACAGGCATGCCGGCCGCCGACACCGCAAGCTGGCGCAGCCACATGGCGATCAATTTATCGCCGCGCGGCTTGCCCTGCTTGTCCGTGACCTTGGACGACATCTGCGCCAGCCACACGGTTTCGGTGCCGTTGCTGCGCAGCTGGTCGATCCAGTCGTCGATCTGCACGCCGGCCAGCTGGAGGCTCAACGCCACCTTGGATGCCGCCTTCGGATAGCGCTCGCGCAGCGTCAACCACGCGCAGCGCACCGGCACCAGCGCCTGCACCAGCTGGTGTTGGTACTGCTGGCCGATCAGGCCTATCGGCAGCACGCCTTCCCGCGCAAGGCGCTCGGCGCGTTCGGTCATCTTGTCGTAGACCTGGTGCAGCTCTTCGGCTTCAGCGCCGTCGTCCAGCATCGTATCTTCGAGCAGGTAGCGTTCCAGCGCATTCAGCGAGAATGGTTCCTCGTCCTCACCCACCAGCGCGGCGTCGCCGAACATCACGCCCAGGCGCTGACGGAAGAAGAAACGCACCGGCTGGCGCATGAAATTGTTCAGGCTTATGAGCTTGAGGCGGAATTTGTCGTCGATATCGAACTGCGGCAGCTCGGCGGCGACGGCCTCGCCGGTCTCCTCGCCGTGCGCCTCACGCCATTCACGCGCATAGGTCAGCAGACCGCCGTCCTCGAAGTAGCGGCGGCTGAACGGCTGCAGCGCGTGTTCCGTGGTGCGCGCGTGCAGATGTTCATCCTTCAGCGCCCAGGCGTTGACCAGGTAATCGCGCAACTGCGACACCAGCACCGACGGCGGCTGCTCGCTGTTGTCGCGCACATTGCGTCCGACCCAGCTAATATACAGCTTGTCGCGCGCGGCCAGCAGCGCCTCCAGCATCAGGTAGCGGTCATCGTCGCGGCGCGAGCGGTCGCCCGGCCGCGCCATGCCCGGCTGCGCCAGCAGGTCGAAGTCGGCCTTGGGCGCGCGGCGCGGGAAGTCGCCGTCGTTCATGCCCAACAGGCAGACCACACGGAACGGCACCGCGCGCATCGGCATCAGCGTGCAGAAGGTCACGCCGCCGGAGACGAATTGGTGGTTCAGCGTCGGCTCGTCCAGAAGGCCCAGCCACGCCTCGCGCAACACGGCCAGCGGCACGGCTTCGTCGTACTGCGCGCCTTCGCAGGTCTCCAGCCAGTTGTTGAGCGCATCGTCCAGCTGCGCCAGCGTCAGGCGGTCGCCCTCCTCGCCGGTCTTGAAGAAGGCCGCCAGCAGCGCGCGCGCCTGCACGCCCCACTCGGCCGGCGTATGGGCTCGTGCCAGCACCTCGCGCCAGTGCAGCAGCGCCTCGACCAGCTGCGCCAGCGATCCTGCCAGCGCCGCATCCAGTCCGCCCACTTCGCCATAAGCCTCGATGCCCGCGAAGGCCGCATTCTCGCCGCTGGCGTAACCCAGCAGCATGCGCCGCACGCCGAACAGCCAGGAATTCTGCTCGCCCGCCGCGCCCAGGCCAAGGCCGGCGCGGTGTTCGGTATCGAGGCCCCAACGCACGCCGGCGCCCTCGATCCACACGCCCAGTGTCGGCAGGTCGTCGTCGCCCAGGCCGAAACGCGCGGCCCGCGCCGGCACGTCCAGCAGGTCGCGCACCTCGCTCTGGCGGCAGCGCTGCTTCGGCAACCGCCGCAGCCACTCCAGCGCCACCAGCAGCGGATTGACGCTGCGGTCGTTGACGTCGCCGATCTCGAACGGGATGTGGCGCGGATCGCTGCGGCGGTGCTGCGCGAACACCGCGTGGATGGCGGCGGTGAAGGTGTCGATGTCCGGCACCATCACCACAACGTCGCGCGGACGCAGCCCGCTGCCGTCGGCGAACATCGCCAGCAGCTGGTCGTGCAGCACTTCGACTTCGCGCTGCACGCTGTGGGTGACGTGGAATTCGATGGAGCGGTCGTCGTCCGGCGGCGGCGTGTGCGGATGCTCCGACAATGGCAGCAGGTCGCGGATCGCCGCCTGCACCTGCGACAACAGCGTGCCGTTATCGCCTTCGCTAAACAGATCGATGCGCAGCGGCGCAACGTCGTCGTTTTCGGCCGCAGCGGCGGCCGAGGCTTCGTCGAATTCGTCCAGCATGCGGATAAAGTCGCGGCCCTGCCGCCCCCAGCTCGCCAGCAGCGGATGGCTGTGCGCGTGCAGCTCCTCCAGCGGAATCGCGCCCAGGTCCTGGCCGTTGCGCAGCTGCTGGCGACGATGCGCGGAGCGCAGCAGGTCGCGCCCTTCGATGATGTCGCCCCAGTAGAACTGGCAAGGATTGGGCACCGCCAGCACCACCTGCGTGTAGCGCGCCAGTGAGGCCAGCGCCTGCAGGCTTTGATACGGCAGCGCGGAAACGCCGAAGATCACGATGCGGCGCGGCAGTCGGCCCAGCGGTTCCTCGCCGGCCGCGCTGGCGCGCACGAATTCGGTGTGGACGGTGGCGCGGCCCAGCTCCCGCTCGTGCGGTTCGACGTCGTCGATCACGGCGCGCCACAACTGGCCCTGCCAGCGCTGGTCCTCCGGCAGCGGCTGCGCCTCGTTGCGGGCGTTGCGCAGCTGGTCGCGGCCATGCGCCCAGTCGTCCAGCCAGTCGGCGCGATAGACCTGGTATTGATCGAACAAGTCGGCCAGGCGTTCGGCCAGTTGCAGCCGGCGTTCCGCCTCGCCGTCCGCCAGGAAATGGCGCAGCGGCGTGAACACGGGATCGGCCAGCAAGGTAGGCAACAGGCGCATCAGGCGCCAGGTCAGCGGCCCCTTGTCGAAGGCCGAGCGCACCGGCACGCGCTCGCGCCCCAGCATGCCACGATAGGTCTCCCACAGGAAGCGCGCCGGCAGCGCCACACGGGTGGCCGCGCAAACCCGCATCTCCTCGGCCAGCGCGATCTTCAGCCATTCGGCCACGCCGTTCGACTGCACCAGGAAGATGTCCGATTCGAGCGCGCCCAGAGGATGATTGCGCAGCCATTGGAACACCGCCGCGCGCAGCTGCTCCATTTGATTACCGTGCAAAATCAGCAGGCCGGGGGTGATGCTCGAACGCATAGGGCTCTTCGTGGGAATGAAGCCCGTATTATCGCTCTAGCCGGGATCGTAGGCCAGTAGTTCCTGCTCCATGCGCTGGTCCAGCACCGCCAGCATGGCGTGCAGCTGCTGCACCAACTGGCGCGCGTTGGCGCAATCGGCGTCGTGGCGCACCTTTTCCAGCGCCAGGCACAGGTTCCCGAAGCGCATCGCACCGACCGCGCGGGCCGAGGATTTGATGCGGTGTCCCAGCTCGGACAAATGCGCCAGGTCTTCCTGCGCCAGCGCCGCGTCGACCTCCAGCATGCCGTCGCGGGCCGACTCCAGGAACAGCAAGGCGTACTTGCGCATCTTGTCGGCCTTGCCGCCGAAGGTCTGGGCCAGCGCGGCCACGTCCAGCAGCTCCGCCTCCTCCGGCAATGGCTCCGGCGTGGACGGCGCCACTTCGGCATGCGCGGCGGCCGGCTCCATCGCCCGCAGCGGCGGCTGCAGCGGCGCGGCGGCGCCATCGGCCATGGTGAAGTAGGACGGCGGCGGCGGCGCCAGCGGCCGCGCGAAACTGGCCGTGCGCGCCCGTTGGCTCATCCACTTGGACAGCATGTTGAACAGCAGCTTGGGCGCGATCGGCTTGGTGACAAATTCGTCCATGCCCGCGCCCAGGCAGCGCTCCTGGTCGTCGCGGCCGGCGTTGGCGGTCATCGCGATGATCAGCGTGGCCGACAACTTGGGATGGGCGCGGATCAGGCGCGTGGTTTCGTAGCCGTCCATGACCGGCATCTGCACGTCCATCAGCACGCAATCGAAGCGCTCCTTGAGCAGCAGGTCGATCGCCTCCTTGCCGTTGTTCGCCACGCAGACGGTGGCGCCGGCGTCCTCCAGCAGTTCCTGGCCCACCTGCTGGCTGAAGATATTGTCCTCGACCAGCAGGATGGAGGCGCCGCGTATACTGTCCAGCACATCCGGCTGCACCGATTCGTCGCTGGCCTGCAGCAGGCTGACGCCCTTGGCCAGCCGCGCCGTGAACCAGAAAGTGCTGCCGGCGCCCGGCCGGCTCTCGACACCCACGCCACCGCCCATCAACTCCGCCAGCTGCTTGCTGATGACCAGCCCCAGGCCGGTGCCGCCGTAGCGGCGCGTGGTCGACGTGTCGGCCTGGTGGAAGGACTGGAACAGCTGCTCCAGCTGCTCGGGCGACATGCCGATGCCGTGGTCCTCGACCTCGAAGCGCACCAGGATATGGCCGTCGCGCTCCTCCAGCGGCCGCGCGCGCACATACACCTTGCCATTCTCGGAGAACTTGATGGCGTTGCTGGTGAAGTTCAACAGCACCTGCTCCAGCCGCAACGGATCGCCGCGCAACTGCTGCGACAATCCCGGCCAGATCTCGTACACCAGCTCCAGCCCCTTGGCGGCCGCGCTCTCGCCCAGCTGGCTGGACATGTTGGACAGCAGCGAGTCGAGCGAAAAGTCCAGCACCTCCAGGTCCATCTTGCCCGCTTCGATCTTGGAGAAGTCCAGGATGTCGTTGATGATGCCCAGCAGGTGCTGGCCCGAATGGTAGATCTTCTGCAGGTAGTCGCGCTGCTTGGGATGCGTGACCGACTTCAGCGCCAGGTGGGCCATGCCGATGATGCTGTTCATCGGCGTGCGGATCTCGTGGCTCATATTGGACAGGAAGTCGCTCTTGGCCTGGTTGGCGATGTCGGCTTCCTCCTTCAGCTGATGCAGTTCGGTGACGTCGGTCGACAGGCCGATGACGGCCGTGACGGCGCGGTCGATCTCCACCGGCACCTTGACGGTCCACAGGTGCTGCACCACGCCGTCGCGGCCTACGTACTGGGTTTCGCCGGAGCGCTTGACGTTGTCGGCGAATACAGGCCGCTCCTGCGCCCACGCCGCGTCGGCCACGGAGGTCGGCATCAGCTCGCGATCGAGCTTGCCGACGATCTGCTCGACCGGTAGCCCCATCGAATCGGCCATCTTAGCGTTGACGTAGATGTAGCGGCGCTTCTGGTCCTTCATGTAGACGTGGGCGTCGACGTTGTTGAGCACCGTGTCGAGCAGCACGCCCTGCTTGAGCGCGCGCCGGCGCGAGGTGTACAGCACGAAGAAGTAGCTGTACAACAGCATGGTGCCGGCGAAGCCGGTCAGGCCGGCGATCCACGGAAAATACACGTCGAAGCCGGTCAGCAAATCGGTCTTCCTGACCTGGAACTGCGCCTTCCACAGGCTGCCGTTGAAATCGATCGGCAGCACCGATTCGTAAAACTGGCCCTTCGCCGCCGACGGAATCGGCGAGTCCTGCACCGTGCCGTTATCGTTGAACAGCAGATGGTCGCTCTTCTCGATCACCAGGCGGCGCTGCTCGACGTCCTTGCTGCCGTCGGCATACAACATCAGGCGCACCTGGCGCACGGTCATCTCGTCGATCGCGCCCTGCACCAGCTTGGGCACGCTGAAGCCGATGCCCACCGATCCCAGATAGGCGGCGCGCCGGCCCGCCACGTCGGCCACCGGCATGTTGCGGCGGTAGACCGGCAAGCGGATGCCCAGGCCGATGTGCGGCGTCGGATGCTGGACCACGATAGGCTGGCCCGATGCGATCACCTGGCCGCTGTCGCGCGACGCCGCCACCATTTTTTCGATCGCCGGATTGGCCGTCACATCGACGCCCATTTTCTCGCTCAACATCAGCGCCGGCTCCAGATAGGTCAGCACCGCATAATGCGGGCGGCGGCCGGGCGGCTTGATATCGAACGCCGGATAGCCCTGCGGCGACATGCTGCGGTCCGCGCGCACGCGGGCGATGAAGGCGTCGCGCTGATCGTCGCGCACCAGCGGCGCCCAGGTCACCGCCTCGATCGCCGGGAAGTGGCGCGGAATCTCCAGGCTGGCCACGTACTGGTGAAACTGCAGGCGTGTCAAATCATCGCTGGTCTGGAACAGCGCCACCAGCCCGCGCGTCAGATCGGAATACGATTTGATGCGGGCCGAAATGCCATACTGCGTGCCGCGCGCCAGGTTCTCGAAACGCTGGCGGGCATCGTCGTCGACCGTCTTGGCAGCGGAGCCATACAGGGCCGCGCCGACGGCCAGCGCCAGCACGCCACCCGCCAGCCAGAACAGCAGGCGGGGGCTGCGGACCGCTTCCGTCGCGTTACCCGATTTCAGCATGCGCGATCACTTTTGGTCGATATATTGGCGGAAAATTTTGCATCACAGCAGCATACTATTAATGCCGCTTGGGAACCAGTGAAACAATTGGAGAGAATTTCTCCGGCAGCCTTTCAAAATTAAAGGGAACCTTATGCGATAAGGCGCGCTCTAAAAGATGAGGCCGGCAATCCGCCGGTATTGAGGGAGACTCATCATGCGCGCGCCATCCATCTCGGCGATTTTATTCGCAAGCATCCTTTGTGTTCCGGCGGCCAGTCATGCGACGACTGGCGACCACCATGAATTCAACGCCTGGCTGGAGGCGCCCTTCCGCGCCGACGCGCTCGGGGCGCGCACGCTGACGCTGCATTTTTCCGCGCCCGACCCGCAAGCCGGCGACACGCTGCGCTGGCGCCTCACCCTGCTGGCGCCGGACGGACGCGCGCTGCGCAACTGGCGTGGCACGCGGCAACCGGACGAACCGGCCGGCCCCGTGACGCTACGCTGGCGCACGCCGCCGACGTTGCGCGCGGGCGTCTACAGCCTGCGCTTGCGCGCCAGCGCCGGCGACGGCCCCACGATCGAGCAAAGCTGGAACGTGGCGGTGGGCGCGGCGCCGCTGGCGTCCCCGCTGGCGCCGCCGACCGGCGACGCGCTGCCCTACGCCGTCTACCTGGGCAACCTGCACAGCCAGACCAGCCACAGCGACGGCGGCGGCGCGCTGGACCACTGCACCGGCGCGCAGCCACCGCAAAGCGCGGCGCTGGGGCCATCGGACGCGTACGCCTACGCCCAGCAACACGGGCTGGATTTCCTGATGACATCCGAACACAACCACATGTACGACGGTTCGGACGGCACCAACAGCGCGGCCGACCCGGCCGCCGCCAAGGCCCTGTACCAGAGCGGCCTGCAGGCGGCCTCAGCGTGGAACCAGGCCCATCCGGCGTTCCTCGCCATCTACGGCCAGGAATGGGGCGTCATCAACAAGGGCGGCCACCTGAATATCTTCAACAGCGGCGAACTGCTGGGCTGGGAACGCAACGCCAAGGGCGAACTGATCGCCGACACCGAAACGCCCAAGAGCGACTACGCCTTTCTGTACCGGCTGATGCGCGAACGCGGCTGGTTCGGCCAGTTCAACCATCCGCAAGACGACCAGTTCGCCATCGGCGGCAAGCCGCTGGCCTGGAACGCGGACGGCGACCAGACCATGCTGCTGTGCGAAGTGATGAACAGCAGCGCCTTCTCGTCCCGCAGCGACGAGGGCGAAACCCACCTGAGCAACTTCGAGCCGGCCTGCAACAAGCTGCTGGAGGCCGGCTACCACCTCGCCTTCAGCAGCGACCAGGACAACCACTGCGCCAACTGGGGCAGCGCCTACAGCAATCGCACGGGCGTGCTGATGCCGCCCGGCGCGCCGCTCGACGCCGCCGGGCTGCTGGACGCGCTGCGCGCCCGTCGCGTATTTGCCACGATGGACAAGAACGCCCAACTGGTGCTCACCGCCAACGGCCACCTGATGGGCGAACGCATCGTCAACAACGGCAAGCTGACCTTGCAGGCGAACTACGCCAGCAAGACCGGCCACGCCGTTGCCGCCGTCACCATTTTCCAGGGCGTGCCGGGGCGCAACGGCACGGTCGCGGCCCTCAGCGACAAGCCCCGGAGCGTGATCCGCCCGGCCATCGGCGAGCATTTTTATTACGCCAGGGTGACCCAGGACGATGGCAAAATGCTGTGGAGCGCACCCATCTGGGTCAGCCAGCGCGGCCGCAATCGTGCGCTGGGGAAAATTGAGTTGCGATAATATTTTTTCTGGTAAAAAATATTCCACAAGTCGATTGTCAGATTGATAAAATGAGGCTTTCACCATTCTTTGGCAGAGCCTGATTTTGCTTGACTCCCGGACACACAAGAGTATCTTTTACCTTACAGACACAGTGCGATTGCCCGACACCTCAACCGTTCAGCTAGCCGTGCCTATTCCCAAAGTCCTCCTCGTCAACGACGACCCGGCCAGCCTGTATGCGCTGGAGAGCTTGCTGTCGGAGGCGGCCGACCAGCATGTCTATGAACTATTGACGGCGGGCTCCGGCAAGGAGGCGCTGCGCCAGGTGCTGCTGCACGAATTCGCCGTGATCCTGCTCGATGTCAGCATGCCCGGCATGGACGGCTTCGAGACGGCCGAGGCGATCCACTCCCATCCCCGCTCGGCCAGCGTGCCGATCATCTTCATCACCGCGCACTACGCGGACGAAATCAACCGCCTCAAGGCCTACCAGAAAGGCGCGGCCGACTACCTCTTCACGCCGGTGATACCGCAAATCCTGCAGGCGAAGGTGGCGGTGTTCGTCGAGATGACGAAGAAGAATATCCTGCTGCGCAAGAAGAGCGAACAGCTGGCGCGCCTGAACCAGGACCTGCGCGTGCAGCGCCTGCAGGACCTGGAGCGCATCAACGCCGAACTGGAACAGGAAATCAAGGACCGCAAGCAGGCCGAGTCGCGCGCCCACGAGCTGTCCACCCGCGACGCGCTGACCAACCTGGTCAACCGCCGCGCCCTGATCCAGCAGTTGGAGCACGCCGTGGCCACGTCGGACCGCAGCGGCGCCGGCTTCGCGCTGCTGTTCCTCGATCTGGATAAATTCAAGCAGATCAACGACAGCTACGGCCACGAAGCCGGCGACGAGCTGCTGCGGCAGGTCGCGGCGCGGCTGACGGCCGCGGTGCGCGTGGCGGACGTGGTGGCGCGCCTGGGCGGCGATGAATTCGTGGTGTTGATCGAAGGCCGGGCTGCTGCGGCCAATGCCGCGCGCGTGGCGCGCAAGATCGAACTGGCCTGCGCCCTGCCCTTCGAGATCGGCAGCAACCGCCTGAAGACCGCGGCCAGCATCGGCATCGCCATCTATCCGCAGGACGGCGCCAACGCGCAGGCGCTGATGAAGAACGCCGACACCGCCATGTACCACGCCAAACAGAACACCGCCGGACCGGTGCAGTTCTTCCACGAAGAGCTCAATGTGCGCGAACGCGAACGCGAACAGTGGGCGCTGGAGCTGCGCAAGGCGCTGGCCGCCGGCCAGCTGGAACTGCGCTATCAGCCGCAGGTCGATATCGCCACCGGCCGCACCGTCGGCGCCGAGGCACAGCTGTACTGGCGCCATGCCACCAGGGGCTTGCTGGAGGCCGGGCAGTTCCTGCCATTCGTGCAGGAGCGCGGGCTGCTGGACCGCGTCGACACCTGGGTGATCGCGCAGGCCTGCGCACAGGCCGCGCTGTGGCAGCCGGTGGCTGTCGCCGCCTATGGCGCGGCGCCGTGCATCTGGATCAACCTGGCCACGCCGCAGATCAACGGCGACCTGCCGCAAACGCTGCTGCCGGCGATCCGCAAGCACCGGCTGCCGCCGGGCAGCATCGGCGTGGAGCTCAACGAGAAGCAGCTGCAAGGCGCTGCCGAGCCGCTGACCCAGTTGCTGCTGCAATTGCAGGCCGGTGGCGTGCGCGCCGCGCTGGACGATTTCGGCAGCGCACGCTCCTCGCTGGCCGCCTGCAAACGCTGGCAGCTCAATGTGTTGAAGATAGACCGAAGCTTCATCCACGCCATCGGCAACGACGAAGGCGGCACCGACATCGTCGCCGCCGTCATCCACCTGGCCCGCGCGCTCGCCATGCGGATCGTGGCGATGGGTGTGGACGAAAGCGCGCAGCTCGACGTGCTGCGCGCGCTGGGCTGCGACAGCTGCCAGGGCGAACTGTTTTTCCCGCCGCTGACCGCGGCGGCATTGATCGAACAAGCGGAAGCCAGACAACACGCCACCGCCATCCAAACCCATTCCCTCCTAAACGACGAGGATTAAGCCGATGAACAATATGACCGACATGGGCGAACAGGTAGACGCCAAGCGCCTGCTGGCGACCCTGATGGCGCTGAAGAAAGGCGACTTCACCGCACGCATGCCGTCCGACTGGACCGGCATGGCGGGCAAGATCGCCGACACGCTCAACGAGATCATCGAGACCAAGGAAAAAATGGTGTCGGTGGTGACGGAAGTCAGCCGCGTGGTGGGGCGCGAAGGCCGCCTGACGCAGCGCGCGCAGGTGCCCAACATGGCCGGCGGCTGGGCCTCCATCATCAGCGCGGTCAACGCCCTGATCGACGACCTTGTGCGCCCGACCACCGAGATGGCGCGCGTGATCGGCGCCGTGGCGAAGGGCGACCTGTCGCAGACCATGGCGCTGGAGGTGGACGGCGTGCCGCTGAAGGGCCAGTACCTGCGGGCGGCCACCACGGCCAACACCATGGTGGAGCAGCTGTCGTCGTTCTCGTCCGAGGTGACGCGGGTGGCGCGGGAGGTCGGCACCGAGGGTAAGCTGGGCGGCCAGGCGCAGGTGAAGGGCGTGGCCGGCACGTGGAAGGACTTGACCGACTCGGTGAACTCGATGGCGGGTAACCTGACGTCCCAGGTGCGTAACATCGCCGAGGTGACCACCGCCGTGGCGAACGGCGACTTGTCCAAGAAGATCACGGTGGACGTGCGCGGCGAGATCCTGCAGCTGAAGGACACCATCAACGTGATGGTGGACCAGCTGCGCTCCTTCGCGTCGGAGGTGACGCGGGTGGCGCGCGAGGTGGGTACCGAGGGTAAGCTGGGCGGCCAGGCTTATGTGCCGGGCGTCGGCGGCACCTGGAAGGACTTGACCGACAACGTGAACTTCATGGCGTCCAACTTGACGGGCCAGGTGCGTAACATCGCGGCGGTGACCACCGCGGTGGCGAACGGCGACTTGTCCAAGAAGATCACGGTGGACGTGAAGGGCGAGATTCTCGAACTGAAAAACACCATCAACGTGATGGTGGACCAATTGTCCTCCTTCGCATCGGAGGTGACGCGGGTGGCGCGCGAGGTCGGCACCGAGGGGAAGCTGGGCGGCCAGGCCCAGGTGAAAGGCGTCGCCGGCACGTGGAAGGACTTGACCGACTCGGTGAACTCGATGGCGGGTAACTTGACGGGCCAGGTGCGCAACATCGCGGACGTGACCACCGCCGTGGCGAACGGCGACTTGTCCAAGAAGATCACAGTGGACGTGAAGGGCGAGATCCTGGAACTGAAAAACACCATCAACGTGATGGTGGACCAATTGAACTCCTTCGCATCCGAGGTGACGCGGGTGGCGCGCGAGGTGGGCACCGAGGGTAAGCTGGGCGGCCAGGCCAACGTGCCCGGCGTGGCCGGCACCTGGAAGGACTTGACCGACGGCGTGAACTCGATGGCCGGTAACTTGACGGGCCAGGTGCGTAACATCGCGGACGTGACCACCGCCGTGGCGAACGGCGACTTGTCCAAGAAGATCACGGTGGACGTGAAGGGCGAGATTCTCGAACTGAAGAACACCATCAACGTGATGGTGGACCAATTGTCCTCCTTCGCATCCGAGGTGACGCGGGTGGCGCGCGAGGTGGGTACCGAGGGTAAGCTGGGTGGCCAGGCGTATGTGCCGGGCGTCGGCGGCACCTGGAAGGACTTGACCGACAACGTGAACTTCATGGCGTCCAACTTGACGGGCCAGGTGCGTAACATCGCGGCGGTGACCACCGCCGTGGCGCGCGGCGACTTGTCGAAGAAGATCACGGTGGATGTGAAGGGCGAGATCCTGGAGCTGAAGGACACCATCAACGTGATGGTGGACCAATTGTCCTCCTTCGCGTCCGAGGTGACGCGGGTGGCGCGTGAAGTGGGTACCGAGGGTAAGCTGGGCGGCCAGGCCAACGTGTCCGGCGTGGCCGGCACGTGGAAGGACTTGACCGAGAACGTCAACCAGCTGGCGGCAAACCTCACCAACCAGGTGCGCGCGATCGCCGAGGTGGCGACCGCCGTGACGCGCGGCGACTTGTCCCGTTCCATCCAGGTGGAGGCGCGCGGCGAGGTCTCCTACCTGAAGGACAACATCAACGAGATGATCCGCAACCTGAAGGACACCACGCTGAAGAACGCGCAGCAGGACTGGCTGAAGACCAACCTTGCGCGCTTCACCCGACTGCTGCAGGGCCAGCGCGACTTGCAGGCCGTGACCAAACTGATTCTGTCCGAGCTGGCGCCGCTGGTGTCGGCCCACCACGGCGTGTTCTACATGATGGACTCGCAGGAATCGGACGCCCGCCTGCGCATGATCGCCAGCTACGGCTACCGCTCCAGCCGCAAGTTGCCGACCTCCTTCCTGCCGGGCGAAGGCCTGGTGGGCCAGTGCGCGGTGGAGAAGGTCCGCATCTGGCTGACCGACGTGCCGCGCGATTACATCGTCGTCTCGTCCGGCCTGGGCGCGGCGCCGCCGACCAACATCGTGGTGCTGCCTATCCTGTTCGAGCAGCAGGTCAAGGCGGTGATCGAGATCGCCTCGCTGGACCGCTTCACCGAAACCCACTTGTCCTTCCTCGACCAGCTGATGGAATCGATCGGCGTGGTGCTGAACACCATCGAGGCGAACAGCCGTACCGAATCGCTGCTGACGCAATCGCAATCGCTGGCGCAGGAACTGCAGCAGACCAACCAGGAGCTGGCCGAAAAAGCCCGCCTGCTGTCTGAGCAGAACATCGAGGTGGAACGCAAGAACCGCGAGGTGGAACAGGCCAAGCTGGCGCTGGAGGAAAAGGCCACCCAGCTGGCACTGTCCTCCAAGTACAAGTCCGAGTTCCTGGCGAATATGTCGCACGAGCTGCGCACGCCTTTGAATTCGCTGCTGATCCTGGCGCAGCAGCTGGGCGACAACCCGGACGGCAACCTGTCCGGCAAGCAGGTGGAATTCGCCAAGACCATCCACGGCTCCGGCTCCGACCTGCTCACGCTGATCAACGACATTCTCGACCTGTCGAAGATCGAATCCGGCACCGTGACGCTGGACGTCTCCGAGTACCGCTTCCAGAACCTGCGCAACTACGTCGACCGCACCTTCCGCCACATGGCCGAGGCCAAGCACCTGGGCTTCTCCGTGGAGCTGAAGGACAACCTGCCGACCGCGATGATGACCGACACCACGCGCCTGCAGCAAGTGCTGAAAAACCTGCTATCGAACGCGTTCAAGTTCACCACGCACGGCCAGGTGTCGCTCAATATCAGCCTGGTGAACAGCGGCTTCTCCAGCGACCACCCCAACCTGCTGCACGCGGACGCGGTGCTGGCCTTCGCGGTCAGCGACACCGGCGTCGGCATCGCCGCCGACAAGCTGCAGCTGATCTTCGAAGCGTTCCAGCAGGCCGACGGCTCCACCGCCCGCAAGTACGGTGGCACGGGCCTGGGCCTGTCGATCTCGCGCGAGCTGGCGCGCCTGCTGGGCGGCGAGATCCGCGTCGAATCGGCGGTCGGCAACGGCTCCACGTTCACGCTGTTCCTGCCGTATAACCGCGCGGGCTTCATCAACTACGACATGGGCCGCCAGCCGCAGGTGCGCCTGCCGACGCCCGCCCCGCAAGTGGTGTACACGCCGCCGCACTACAGCGAGCTGTCGATGCCGGAGCACGACAACGGCAACGCCATCACCGACATCGACACCGACATGGAGGAATACAGCAGCAGCGACGACCGCGGCCTGGTGGCGCCGGGCGATCCATCGGTGCTGATCATCGAGGACGACGAGCGCTTCTCCAAGATCGTGCTCGATTTCGCGCGCGAGAAGAACTTCAAGGGCATCGTGACGATGCAGGGCGATTCGGCACTGAGCTTGGCGCGCGACTACCTGCCGTCCGCCATCCTGCTCGACCTGGACCTGCCGGACATCGACGGCTTCACGGTGCTGGACCGCCTGAAGCGCGACCCGAGCACGCGCCACATCCCGGTGCATGTGATGTCCAGCCTGCGCGAGCGCGAACGGGCGCTGCGCCTGGGCGCGATCTCCTACCTGAACAAGCCGGTCAGCAAGGCCGCCCTGCAGGAGGAATTCACGCGCATCCAGAAGTTCCTGCTGGGCGGTAAGCGCAGCCTGCTGGTGGTGGACGACGAACAAATGCAGCGCGACGCCATCGTCGCCCTGATCGGCGACGCCGACCTGCACATCGTCGCCGTCGACACCGGCCAGGCGGCGCTGGACGCGCTGCGCGAAGCGCACTTCGACTGCATGGTGCTGGACCTGACGCTGCCCGACATCAGCGGCTTCGACCTGCTCGACATCATCGGCAAGGACGAATCGCTGCGCGACCTGCCCATCGTGATCAACACCGCCAAGGAGTTGAACCGCAAGGAGGTGGCAAAGCTGAAGCGCTACGCCAAGACCATCGTCATCAAGGACGCCCGCTCGCCGGAACGCCTGCTGGACGAAACCGCGCTGTTCCTGCACCGCTCGCAGGCCAGCCTGCCCGAGGCGCAGCGCCGCATGCTGGAGGAGATCCACGCGGCCGACGGCGGCCTGGCCGGCCGCAAGGTGCTGATCGTCGACGATGACTTGCGCAACATCTTCGCGCTGTCTTCGCTGCTGGAGCGCCAGCAGATGCAGGTGTCGTTCGCCGAGAACGGCCGCGACGGCATCGAGGTGCTGGAAAAGGATCCGACCATCGAGATCGTCCTGATGGACATCATGATGCCGGAGATGGACGGCTACGACACCATGCGCGCCATCCGCCGCATCCCCAAATTCAAATCGCTGCCGATCATCACGCTGACGGCGAAGGCGATGAAGGGCGACCGAGACAAGTGTATCGCGGCCGGCGCGTCGGACTACATCACCAAGCCGGTGGACGTGGCGCAGCTGCTGTCGCTGATGCGGGTGTGGCTGCACTGATGAGCGTCATGAACTCGTTGTGGCATCGCTGCGCGCAGCTGCGGCCCGCCATTTACCGGCGGGCGGCCGGCGATCCGCGGGCGTCCGTGGCTTCCACAGCTTCCACACTCGGCGAGGTCCATGCCGGCGCCCAGCGCCGGCATTCCCCGTCCACGGTGGAGGAGCTGGAACTGGAGCTGCTGCTGGAGGCCGCGTTCCAGGTCTATGGCTACGACTATCGCGGCTACCAGCGCGACGTCGTCGCGCGCCGCGTGCAGGCGGCGATGGCGCAGCTGTCCTTGTCCACCATCTCGGCGCTGCAGGCCCGCGTGCTGCACGAGCCGCATGCGTGGAATGTGCTGCTGCGGGAGCTTTCGGTGGAACCGGCGTTGATGTTCGACGACGCCGCCGAAGCGTCGCTGCTGCGCATGTCGCTGGGCGTGTGCCTGCACGGCGCCGCGCTGCCGCGCGTGTGGCTGGCCGACTGCGCCGGCGCCCAGCAAGCGTGGACGCTGGCCATCCTGCTGGAACAGGAGCAGCTGGGCGCGCGCACCGAAATCTACGCGACCGTCTCCAGCGACGCCCTGCTGGCCGAAGCGCAGACCGCAAGCCTGCCGATGGCGCGGCTGGGTGAACTGCAGGCCAATTACATGCGCAGCGGCGGCACCGGCAAGCTGCTCGACTATTTCGAAGTCAGCGGCGACGGCCTGCATGCGACGCTGCGGCCGCAGCTGCGCAACCGCATCACGTGGGCGCAGTACAACCTGGTCACGGACGCCTCGTTCAACGAGTTCCAGATGATACTGGGGCGGCGCGCCCTGCCCGACTTCGGCCCGGCGCTGCGCCAGCGCGTGCTGCGGCTGTTCGACGACAGCCTGGCACCGACCGGCATGCTGGCGCTGGACCGGCCGCTGGATGCGGGCGATCCGCTGGCCGCCCGCTACAAACCCTTGTTCCCGCAGCAGCCCTGGTACAAGCGCGTGGCCTGAGCGTTGCTAGTACACGGCCGAAGCGCTCGGCCGTTCCGCAACGCGGTCGCGCCAAGCCTGCAGATGGTTCATGCCCTCCGCGCCCGGCCGGAACTTCATCAGGCCGCGCGCAAACTCCAGCGCGCAAAAAGCCGTGATGTCGGCGATGGTGAAGCGCTGCCCCGCCACGAACGGCTGGCCCGCCAGCACGCCATCCAGCCAGCGCGCCGTGTCGCGCATCTTCTCGCCCTGCGAGGCGCCGAAATCGGCGAACTGCGGCTGCTCCAGTATCGCCAGGCCCGGATGCGTATGACGTATGCAGTTGGCGATGCCCAGGAACAGATGCAGCTCGACGCGGCGATCCGTCATCTCGATGAAGGCGCGCTCGTCGAAGCCGTCGCCCATCAGGTTGGGCTCCGGCGCGTAGCCCTCCAGCCAGGTGCAGATGGCGCGCGTTTCGCACAGGATGCGGCCGTCGTCCAGCTCCAGCGCCGGCACGCGGCCGAACGGATTCTTCGCCAGATACGCGGCGCTGCGGTGCGCGCCGCCGAGCAGGTCGATCGACACCTGCTCGATATCGGCCAGTCCCTTCTCGGCCATGAACATGGCGACCCGGCGCGGATTGGGGGTGCGCGGCGAGGTATAGAACTTCATGGTGGTTCCTTTCATCGGATGGTCATACCGGCATCATAGCTTGAACCACGGCCACCAAGATTGACATTGTGACCAGATAGCCGTAGATTGCTCGTTGGCCCACGAAGCCAATAACGGTTTATATCGTTTGCCTATCGGCTCACCCTACTGAAGGATCATGCATGAAACGCAGTTTGATATCGCTCGCCGTGATGGCGCTGCTCGGCCTCTCCACCGGCCTCGCCCCACTGACCGTGGCCGCCGCGCCGGCCGCCAAGGCCGCCAAGGCCACCACCCAGCTTCCCCGCAACGCCGTGCCCACACACTACGCGGTTTCGCTGGTGCCGGATGCCGCCAACAGCAGCTTCAGCGCCAGCGTCGTCATCGCGCTAGACATCAAGCAGGCCAGCAACAGCATCACCCTCAACGCCGCCGACCTGAAATTCAGCGCCGCCGCGATCAGCGCGGGACCAGGCAAGCCTGCGCTGGCCGCCAGCAAGATCAGCGTCGACAACGACAAACAAACCGCCACCTTCGAGTTCGCCCAGCCGCTGGCGGTGGGCAGCTACCAGCTCAAGCTGGACTACACCGGCGTGATCGGCACCCAGGCGGCCGGCATCTTCTCGCTGGACTATCAGAACGGCGGCGAAAAGAAGCGCGCCCTGTACACCCAGTTTGAGAACTCCGAAGCGCGCCGCATGATCCCGTCGTGGGACGAGCCGTTCTACAAGGCCACCTTCGCGCTGGAGGCGACCGTGCCTGCCGGCCAGATGGCCGTGTCGAACATGCCGCTGGCCTCCACCAGCAAGCTGGCCGACGGCCGAGAGCTGGTGCGCTTCGCCACCTCGCCGAAGATGTCGACCTACCTGCTGTTCTTCGGCCTGGGCGAATTCGAACGCGCCAGCGCGGTCGAAGGCGGCACCGAATTGGGCGTCGTCACGCAGAAAGGCTCGCTGGGCCAGGCCCAGTTCGCGCTGGACTCGTCGGTGGCCGTGCTGAAGGAATACAACGACTACTTCGGCGTCAAGTACCCGCTGCCAAAGCTGGACAACATCGCCGCGCCGGGCCGCAGCCAGTTCTTCAGCGCGATGGAAAACTGGGGCGCGATCTTCACCTTCGAAGCCGCGATCCTGCTCGATCCGCGCGTCGCCACACAGTCGGACAAGGAAACCTCCTTCCTGGTGGCCGCGCACGAAATGGCGCACCAATGGTTCGGCGACCTGGTCACGATGACCTGGTGGGATGACCTGTGGCTCAACGAAGGCTTCGCCTCGTGGATGGAATCGCGCACCACCACCCGCCTGCACCCCGAATGGAATTGGGAGCTGCGCGCCGTCGGCACCCGCGAGCAGGCCATGGGCCGCGACGCGCTGGTCACCACCCATCCGGTGGTGCAGCACATCGCCACCGTGGAACAGGCCAGCCAGGCCTTCGACAGCATCACCTACCAAAAGGGCGAGTCGGTGATCCGCATGCTGGAGAACTACGTCGGCGACGACGCCTGGCGCGCGGGCGTGCGCAGCTACATGGCCAAGCACGCGTATGGCAACACGGTGTCCGACGACCTGTGGCGCGAAGTGGAAAAAGCCGCGCACAAGCCGATCACCGCGATCGCGCACGACTTCACGCTGCAACCTGGCGTGCCGATGATACGCGTGGCCGATGCCGTCTGCAAAAACGGGCAGACCACCATCGCGCTGACGCAGGGTGAGTTCAGCAAGGACCGGACCGACAAGAAGCCGTTGAGCTGGCGCGTGCCGGTGATCGCCCAGACCGTGGGCGGCGCGCCGGTGCGCGCCCTCGTCAACGGCAAGGCCAGCATGACGCTGCCCGGTTGCGGCACGGTGCTGGTCAACGCGGGCCAGAGCGGCTACTACCGCACGCTGTACGCGCCGAAGGCGTTTGCCGCGCTGACCGACAGCTTCGCCGGCCTGCCGGCCATCGATCAACTGGGCCTGCTGTCGGACAGCTGGTCGCTGGGCATGGCGGGCCTGATGCCGGCCTCCAGCTTCCTCGACCTGGCCAGCAAGGCGCCGCTGGACGCCGCGCCGCAGGTGTGGGAGCAGATCGCCGGTTCGCTGGCCGCCCTGCACCAGAGCTACGAAGGCAAGCCTGAACAACAGGCCGCGTTGGACCGCTACGCGCGCAAGCGCCTGGCGCCGGTGCTGGCGCGCGTCGGCTGGACCAAGGCCGCGGATGAAGCCGCGCCGGTGGCCAACCTGCGCGAAACGCTGATCAACGTGCTGGGTGCCGTCGGCGACGAAGGCGTGGTGGCGGAAGCGCGCCGCCGTTATGCCGCCTCGGCCACCGACAAGGATGCGATGCCCGCCGCGCTGCGCCGCCCCATCCTGGGCGTGATCGCCGCCAATGCCGATGCCGCGACCTGGGACCAGCTGCACGCAGCCGCCCGCGAAGAAAAATCGACCATGATCAAGAGCGAGCTGTATGACCTGCTTGCCATCGTCAAGGACAAGGCACTGGCGCAGCGCGCGCTGGAACTGGCGTTGACCGACGAAGGCGGTGCCACCGAAGGCGCGTCCATCCTGAACCACGTGGCCGGCCATCACCCGGACATGGCCTACGACTTCGCCGTCGGCCATCACGGACAGCTGGAGAAGAAGATCGATGCCACCTCGCGCAGCCGCTACTTCCCAGGCCTTGGCGGCCGCTCGGCCGATCCGGCCATGATCGACAAGCTGCGCGCCTACGCCAAGCAATACCTGCCGGCCGAAGCGCAAGGCGACACCCGGACCGCGATCGCCTCGATCCAGTACCGCGTGAAGCTGCGCACCACGCGCCTGCCGGAAATCGACGCCTGGCTCGCCAAGCACGGCTGATTGGGCAAAAAAAAAACCAGCGTCATCGCGAGATGATGCTGGTTACGAAAACGCTCGAAAGCGTGGGGATGGCTGTTTGTCCGGCGGCGATGGTGCCGCCTGGACGAAATTTGTGCCGGGCTTGATGGAGTCCGGCAACCGGGCGCGAGGCTTGAACCGCGCGCTACAGGTGTCACTTTGCCAGCGATCGACTGGCATAGGCTTAGGGATTCATTAAAGGGAGATGGTGCCGGTGTTTCAGGCCACCGGCGAGCCTGCTGAGTCATGCTTTGTGAAATCCCGCACCGGCTTGGGCGCGGAGACCAGCTAGAGCACGCTGGAACCAGCGAGACGCATCATAATCGGGCATTATGACGGCCAAATGACTACCGGCGCAGCGATGAGAAAATTCTATAAATATCTGAAGGTGGGCGTGTTGAGCGGCTGCGTGGCCGCGTGTACGCAGCTGCCCGGCCCCGCGCAGGAGACGCCCGTCGCCGCCCAAGCCCCGGCGCCCGCGATGCCGGCCGCCTCCATCGCCCATCCGCCCCGTCCGGCGACGCCTGCCGCAGCCGTGCTGAACATCGATAGCGGACTATCGCTGATCGCCGTCACCGTGCGGCGCGGCGGCCTGCTGGCGCGGCTGGGCCACGACCATGTGGTCGCCAGCCGCCACATCACCGGTACCGTCGCGCCGGCCGATAACCGGGCCGATTTCCAATTCCGCCTGGACCAGCTCACGGTCGACGAGGCCGATCTGCGCATCGCCGCCGGGCTGGAGAAGCAACCCTCCGCCGACGCCATCGAAGGCACCCGCAACAATATGCTGACCAGGGTGCTGGATGCGGAACGTTATCCGCTGGTGCAGGTGCACGCCGAACGCGGCGCGGCCGGCCAGCCGCTGCAGGTGGCAATCACGCTGCACGGCGTTACCCGCAGCATGGCCATTCCTGTGGAGATCCGCGACGCCAAAGGCGTGATGACCGTCACCGGCAACGTCAACCTGAAACAAAGTGATTTCGGCATCACGCCGTTTTCCGTGATGGCCGGCGCGCTGGCCGTGCAGGATCAGATGGAGCTGCGCTTTACGCTGGTGGCCAAGTAACCTGCATGAAGCCAGCCAATCCGCCCTGGAAAGTAACTGGGGCCGGTCAGTCAAGGAGAATGCTTATTTTGGAATAAAAGGCAAATCGACAGCCGGGTGCTCGACCACCTTCGCCACGCATGAAGTGACGTTATCGGGGAAACGGATCAGTGAGGTCGATGAATTTCGCGCATACGCCAACTACGCAGAAGCTGCCGCCGATTACGCTTCATTAATACAACGAAAATACTCCACTGTCATGGCCCACCGTACCAATCCGGCAGAATTCGCCGAAGCTGTCTCCAGACGAGGTTACGCCACGGATCCGCAATATGCGACGAAGTTAAAATCCATCATCCGTGTGCACAGCGCACCGCAGCTGAAAAGTAAAAATGTGGTGAAACCATGAAAACACCCCGCTACCTGACGGCAGCACTGTTTTTCGTATCGACATTAGCATACGCGGGCCAAATACGGACCAAGGATGAGGCAAGCAGACTGGCAATTTCCGCGATCCACAAATATGGTTTAACCACGCTGAAAGATGAATGCGGAGCAATCGATGTGATCGATCAACCGTTGTACTTCGAGATCGTGGTGCGTGAACGCCATACGCAAAAATGTGGCGGCCTTCCAGAAACAGGGCCGCGTCTTTTCAACGTACGAGTAAGAAAAAAAGACGGTCAACTGACCAGCGATGTTTACGACGGAACGAATTACAAGCTGGTAAATCACACACCTGTATGGACAAAATAAACAATTATATCTAGAGCGCGAACTTAACTTATTTCTGCGACAAGGACGAGTCCGTTTTCGCCCCATTTCGGACTATCGGAAATCGTAATTAATTCAACATTTCAATAATCTGCATCAAAAACGAAAACATCATTATTAGTCGTACGCACTCGAAAATAATTTTCAAATTTCTATTTTAGTTACCCATCAAATTTAAACGAATAAATCCCTTCGAAAGGCCTTATTTCTATAAAATCTGCCGTGTAGCGCAAGTAAACTCTATGTAATTCATTTTTATAAAACATCCCTTTTAGAGTTGCTTCTGAAGATTCCCATTGGTATGTTAAACGAGCGGGCTTGAAAGAATTATCAATGCTACCGCTGGCATGCGCCCTAAACGTTGCATCTAGTACTTTAAAACATTTAACCACCTCTGAATGAAAAACAAAATCATCTATAACCGCATTTGACTCTTCTTTCCATTGATGGGCTTGAACAAAAACATATCGAAAATTCCAACTGCTTTTTCCAGATTCATAATTTTCCACATACAAATTACAAACCAAATTGACATCCCCATTTTTATTATAAATTAAATTCACGGATGGTTTCAAGACAACTCCCTGGGCACCCTGTGTCTTTTTACTTGCTAGAAGAGTACCTCGTCCGCTAACAACTTCATTAAAGTAAATATTAGGAATGTCGACGGCGACCCCTTTGCCGAATGGAGAGGGCGCTACTGCAGTCTGATCCGTTCCATCTCCCTGGGTAATCATGAACGCAATTCCTGCGTCGGCATTTCCTGCGGCAACTCCGCCAGCAACTCCACTGGCAATATGTCCTAATACATTTTTAAGAGAGCTAGGATCGGTAGTGTATGCTACTCCAACACCGCCCCGAATCTGACTTGTCGCATGCGGTACAAACGCCGGCTGAATCGCAGCATTTTCTATGCTTTTAGCTTCAATTCTTACTGGCCTAACGCTACCATAATTTGCGCAGCCCGAAAGAATAAAAAATACACTCAAAAAAGAAAAAAATTTAGTCATTAAAAAATTTTAAATATAACCTATAAAAATATCTTCGAAGAATTACCATTAGGGCACTAGACAAAATAACTCCGCCTAACGCTTTTCTTACTTAGTTGATATACGTCTGCGCCTCGGCAAAGTGTGTCAGGCTATCAGAAAGCAGATAAAAAGCATTCGGCATGGTCCGTTTTTGGCCGGTTACAGTCAGCTTCCAGCACACTGTTCAACGAGGGCCTTGAATTTTGCACGTTTTTCAATTAGAAGTAACCAAGATACCATCATTCCAATGGGTACGAATAATATAGGAAGTAGGCCAAAGTAGACCCAGCTACTGCCGAGAAGCTGTGCAGACCGTCCAAGTACGTAGTGAGGATAGATAAAACCAACAACGAAGCAAAGAAGAATTCCAAAAACATAAGCAATATTTTCATGCTTTAAATTCATAAAACCAAGAATTCCGCCTAAAAAAATAATGAAAACCAAAACAAAAGGTGTTAAAAACAAAAAAATCTTAGTTTTCTTTAATACTATCTCGTCATTCATAAATTTCCAAAGAAAAAATATTTCAATATTATTGACTAAATTTTTCAAAACTTGGTAAAGTCCGCTGTTGGCCGGCTGCCGCTACACGCGCTCTATCGAATAGGGCTCAATTTCCCAACCCCAGCCGCCGAAGTGTCCGCAGCCCCCCGGTCCACGAGGCCCCCGTAGTATACCGGTCACCAATACTCGCTTACCGGTCCACTTCGAAAGAAATTTTTCGTTGAGTTGAATGCTTCCAATTCCAAAGGCAAGCTATACACTCGACTGGTAGTATGGTGGCTCAATTTCCTCGGTAATTTCTCTGCGCTCAGCTTTTGGAAAATGTCCAATGGAGGTATTTTCAAATTCGAACGTCAACAGCCCGGTGACCTCAACTGGCTGCCCATCAAGTTCGGGGAAACGGTCGATAACCTCGTTTACCGTTAGCACGACTACTGCTCCTTTAACTTCGACAAATTCGAACGACCGCTGCTGGCTTTAAGCCACATCAGTTGGCGGAGTCTTCTGGGTTAACAGTCCAGAATGACATGCCCGAATGACTGCGGTCAACGAAGTAGTGATGATTCTTCCTCTTAATAGCATCTATCGCAGCTGCCGCATCCTCAGCAGTCTTCGCATCCGAATGCTTGAGCAATTCCTTCAGGTGAGGAATCGCATCGGCACGCAAAGAATACGCACAGATACAGCACGCACGATAGCGAACCAGTGTCGCTTTGTCATTCAGAGCACGGATACCTAGTTCGAATGCAGCTTGTGAAATGCGTGCATAACGAATAGTGTGAAAGGCGAGAGCTATGCGACCTTGTGCTTTTTTTGTGCTGCCATAGGCGTCGGCCAAGAACGGAACGACGTCCACGCCAAGCGGGCGTAACTGAGCCCAAGCTGCTTCCTGGTCGCCTGCACTTGTCGTATCAAGGCTCTTTACCAATTCCCGTATTTTCAAATCATCCATTCGCTAGATCGCATATTTTTTTCGAGTGACTGCTGCTGGCCGGATCCCGTCGATTGTATTTCAGGCTAGGATGGGCATTGGTTTTTTATCTCTTCGGTTGGCGGAGCATATCCCTCCGAAATATTAAACATAATTAACTCAGCTCTTCCATGTGACATCGCCCAGGCCAGTTTTTCGGTAACCTTCCCCTTTTCGTATTCAGACAAATACACTAATCGTACTTGAAGCGGCAAACATGCCGTACCCGCTTCAGTGGCTTTTTTGAACTGGCCAAAACGAGCATAGCTTTCCGTCGCACTTTGCACAAAAACCTCCCTACTAACTGACTCACGCATTTGGGGCGTACCCAAGTCATAGATTTCTGAAAAACGCTGTTCATTGTATAGCTTACGCAGTCTATGAGTAGCATCCTCGGACGCCAGCCTGTCTTGGTAGAAATCTCCAGCTTGAAAATTGCATCCAGAAATAAATATTGCGGATAATAATATAAAGAATATAGTTCGTATGATCATCCAAATTTTTCCCTGAAATTGCATGTCCGTTTTTGGCCGGTAGCAGTTGGAGCCGTCTTAACTACTTCGCCGCTTTGCACTCGACGAATAGGTTGTTCGGCGTAATCATAGGTACGGATGACGCAGACCCGTACCCTCCTGAAATATTAGCATTGCCAAGCTGGCCGAGATATCGAGCACCGTCGCTAGTCAAGATATTGTATCCACTCGGACAGATTTCGCCAGCTTTCTCATAGCACGCGCTCAATGCAGCCGCACCGCATTTAATCGCATAGGCCGGGGAGCCATTTGGGCCGATAATTTGTTTGGACGTCGCGCAGGCTGACAAGAGCGCACCGACTAGGAAAAGCACAATGATTTTCATTTTCAAGGCTCTTTTAAGTGAACGCCTGCTGCTGGCCAAACACCGTCTTACGTTAGCCGCACCGCATCGCAGTTTCGAGGCGTAGCATTCTCATGATATAAGTCCGCCAGATATTCACACAGATCATCCTCCGCGATATCACTTGGCACCACAAAGTCTGCTGGCCTGCGCTTCCCATCGGTCCCAAGATAAAAAGCTTTCCAGGCCCCTTCCGAACCGGTAATGGCGATAAGAGCGCCAAATATTTTAAATCTAAATTCTTTCACGGACAGTAATCCTCCGCAGTGTCAGGTTTCCACCAGCTTTCCATCGACAAGGATGCGAACCCGTTCGCCCACAAAACCGACGCGGTGACTGCCGTAAATAGCCTTGCCGATAGCCTCGTAGTGTGAGGATGTGTCTGCTTCGATCGAAATGGTCGCATCTGGATTGTCGGCGTAGATCTTCCCCAGAGCCTCGGCAACCTCATTTGTCGAAGCCAGCTTCGCGCCATTCAAATCCACGTACACATCATCGGAAATCTTCAAAACAATTATTTCACTCATAATCGCCGCTCCAATCTTAATGTCCTGATAATGACATGAAAAAGTTGCAAGTGCAATTCCCGCCGCGAAGGACAAAAAAAAAGCCCGCAGCACAAAGAGGCGCGGGCGAAAAGTTTTCAAATCGGGAGAGACTTGAAAGAGCAAAGCCAGTATTGCAGCGCAACATTACGCGCTGATGACAAACAGCGCCGCGAACAGACTTTTTTTACTCTTTCAACGGGAGACGATCAATTTCAGCCCCAGGCCGACGAAAATCGTGCCGGCCACACGGTCCATCCACGTGCCCGCGCCCGGATGGCGGTTGATCCACGCGCCCACCGCGCCGGAAAAATACCCCAGCAAACCGAACAAGACCACGCCCTGCGCGGTGAACAACAAGCCCAGCTGCGCAGTCTGCCAGCTGGCGTCGCCCCGCTCTGCCACGACGAACTGCGGCAGGAACGACAGGAAGAACAGCACCACCTTGGGATTGACGGCGTTGGCGAACAAGCCTTTGACAAACAGCCTGCCCAAACTCTCATCCGGCACGCCGGCGCCCTCGACACGCGCACCGCCACGGCTGCGCAGTGCGCCTATGCCCAGCCAGATCAGATAGCCTCCGCCCAGCAGCTTGAGCGCGCCGAACGCCAGCGGCGATGCCTTGATCAGCGCGCTCACGCCCAGCGTCGCCAGCAGCGTGTGACTCAAGCAGCCTAGCGCGCAGCCCAGGCCGAACACCATGCCCTGCCGCCTTCCGCGCGACATGCCGACGCTGAGCACCATCAAATTATCCGGGCCCGGCGAAATCGTGATCAGCAAGGCGGCGCTGAGAAAGCCGATGAATTGTTCTGGGGAGATAAGCACGGTCGCGCTCCTGTGGTGCAAAGGCGCCATCTTACCCGGCTCGTCCGGCGCGCGCCAAGTATCGTTACATGCCTCAGGTCAATTTTTGAATAAAACAATAAGTTCTCGTTTAAAATGGAAAAAACCTAACTTATCGAGACCGGCGGCCTTCGGAATACTAATGAGTAAAGCTTGCAAGATGTCCTACGGTCTGACGCGTGGCTTATGGGTCGTGCTGCTGGCGATGCTGGCTTGGTGGCAGCTGCCGCCCGCCGCCGCAGCGTCCGCCGAGACGTTGCCGGCCGCCATCAGCGTGAATACCGCAAGTATCGATCTCATGACGACAGGCAAGCTGTACCTGGACGAAGGCCAGCCCTTCCCGGTCGACGCCGCCGGGCTGCCCAAGCTGCTGGCGCAGCTCAAGCCCGCGCCCAAGGTCGATCTGCTGGGCGGCAGCTACTGGCTGTACGCCGAGCTGCGCAACGACAGCCACCAGCCCGCCTGGGTCATCGATCCCAACGACACGCTGATCGACATGGTCGACATCCAGGTGTTCGGCCCCGACGGCAGCGCGCGCCAGATGCTGACCGGCTACCGCCAGCCCCACTCCTATCTGCTGCACTACGGTAAAGACGTCGACCTGCAACCCGGCCAGCGCTACCAGGTGCTGATACGCTTCGCCAGCCCCTACTATGCACGCACGCCGGTGATGTCGGTGCTGCCGCGCACGGCCTACCAGCAGCTGGTGGCGCGCGAGAACGTGCTGATCATCGGCTCCATCGGCGCGCTGCTGGCGCTGACGGTGTTCAACTTCTTCATCTACTCGATCACCCGCGACAACTCCTCGCTGTACTACTCGCTGTACGTGCTGTGCTACGCCATCGCCTGGGGCATGACCTTCCACCTGACGGCGGACCTGTTCGGCTGGCACAACCTGCAATGGCACTACGTACCCTTCTTCCTGCTGCCGGTGCTCAGCACCATGTTCTACACGAACTTCCTGCGGCTGGAGGAGCATTCGCCGCTGCTGTACAAACTCAGCCGCATCAACATCGTGCTGCCGTTGCTGACGCTGCCGAGCTGCTTCTTCTACCTGAGCTACGCCCACACCATCGCCACCATCGTCATCTCGATCTGGATGACGATGGCGCTCACCAGCGGCATCGTGGTCTGGCGGCGCGGCTATTATCCGGCGCGCTTCTTCGTGCTGGGCTTCGTGGCGCTGATGGTGCCGGGGCTGTTCATCCTGCCGGCCAACGTCGGCCTGATCCCGGCCGTGGTCACCAACGCCCAGCTGTTCACGCTGCTGGGCGGCACGCTGGACGGCGTGCTGCTGGCCTTCGCGCTGGCCGACCAGATCCGCCTGCTGCGCAACACGCTGGAGCAGCGCGTGCAGGAGCGCACCGCCCAGCTCACCGAGGCCAAGGAACACGCCGAAGTGGTCAGCCGCCACCGCATCGACTTCCTTTCGGCGATGAGCCACGACATCCGCACGCCGCTGGCCGGCGTGATCGGCATGATCAAGTTCGCCATGCGCGACCAGTCCGTGCGCGGCCGCACCGAGGAATACCTGCGCATCGGCCTGCAGAACAGCGAATCGCTGCTGGCCATCCTCAACGACATCCTCGACTTCTCCAAGATCGACGCCGGCCGCCTGTCGATCGAGACGGTGGACTTCGACCTGATCGCGCTGGTGGACGACGCCATCGGCATCCTGCAGGGCCAGGCCGACGCCAAGAGCCTGCTGCTGCGCTGCGACCTGGCGCTGGACATGCCGCGCTACGTGCGCGGCGATCCGACCCGCCTGCGCCAGATCCTGCTCAACCTGCTGGGCAACGCCATCAAGTTCACCGACCGCGGCGAAGTGCGGCTGGACGCCTCGGCCCTGATGACGGTCGACGGCCGCACCAGCGTCAGCTTCGACATCACCGACACCGGCCCCGGCATCCCGGCCGAGACCCTGCCCCGCCTGTTCCAGAAGTTCGAGCAGGCCGACCATTCGACCACGCGCCGCTACGGCGGCACCGGCCTCGGTCTGGCGATCTGCAAGGAGCTGGTCGAACTGATGGGCGGTTCGATCGCCGCCGAGAGCCGGGTCGGCGTCGGCTCCACCTTCAGCTTCACGCTGCCGCTGGCGCTGGGCGCGGTGCCGGCGATCGATCCTTCCAGCCTGCCGCGCAAGGAACACCACGCCTATCGCCTGCGCGTGCTGTGCGCCGAGGACGTTCGCACCAACCAGATCATCGTCAGCACGCTGCTGGAGAACATGGGACACGACATCCGCGTGGTGGAAAACGGCCTGCAGGCGCTGCACGCGCTGAGCACCGCCGCCTACGACCTGGTGCTGATGGACGGCCGCATGCCGATGATGGACGGCGAACAGGCCGCGCGCCTGATCCGCAGCGGCGGCAGCGAGGACTACCGCGTGCTCGATCCCGGCATCCCGATCATCGCGCTGACCGCCAACGCCAGCGACCATGACCGCGCGCGCTACCTGGCGGTCGGCATGGACGGCTTCCTCAGCAAGCCGGTCGACGAGCGCCTGCTGTACGACCAGATCGAAAAGACCATCGCCCAGCACCTGAGCCGCGGCCGTCCGCTGCGCCCCACCGACGCGGCGCGCCTCGCGGCCGCGCGCGTCGAATCGCTGGACGAGCAGTTCGGCGTGGCGCCCGCCATCGAAAAGCGCATCGATCCGTCCACGGTGCAGATCATGCCGCTGGCCGGGCTGTCGCACTCGCACATGCAGCGCATCACCCAGGCCTTCCTGGACGAGGCGCCGCGCCGTCTGGACACGGCGCGCGCCGCCGTGGCGGCCGGCAACGCGCACGCGGCGGCGGCGGCGATCCACGCGCTCAAGGGCAGCGCCGGTTATCTGAGCTCAACCCACCTGCACACGCTGTGCCACGAAATGGAGGCGGCAGCCGCCGCCGGCGACCTGGATGAAGTGACCCAGCGCCTGCCCGGCGTGGCCGCCGCGCTGGACCAGGCCTGCAACGATCTGCGCCGCGCCGCCAGCAACGACGTCGACATCTCGCAGTCCGCATCCACGATCTGATCCCGTGCCGCCGGCCTGGCGGCTGCAAATGCCGGCGTTTTGCGCCACAATGACGGGCCCTATCATCTCATCCACAGGAATCGTTCATGTCTGCTACGTTCAGCGCCGACGCCACCCTGGCCGCGCGCGACGGCCTGCCGCCCGATGCGCGGCGCTGGGCCATGCTGTCGGTCGCCATCGGCGTCAGCATGGCCTCGCTGGACACGGCCATCGCCAACACCGCCCTGCCCGCGATGGCCGCCCAGCTGCACGCCACGCCGGCCGCCTCGGTCTGGATCGTCAACGTCTACCAGCTGGCCATGGTCGCCACCCTGCTGCCGTTCGCCGCGCTGGGCGAAGTGGCCGGCTACCGGCGCGTGTGCCTGTTCGGGCTTGCGCTCTTCACGGCCTCCTCGCTGGCCTGCGCGCTGGCCTGGTCGCTGCCCTCGCTGGTCGCCGCGCGGCTGCTGCAGGGCGTCGGTGGCGCAGCCTTGATGAGCGTGAACACCGCCATGCTGCGCGCGATCTTCCCCACCAAGCTGCTGGGGCGCGGCTACGGCTACAACTCGCTGGTGGTCGGCATCTCGTTCGCTGTCGGACCGACGGTGGCCTCGCTGATCCTGGCGGCGGCATCCTGGCCATGGCTGTTCGCGGTCAACGTGCCACTGGGGCTGATCGCCATCCTGCTCGGCCGCCGCGCGCTGCCGCATACGCCACGCGCCGCGCACAAGATCGACCTCGCGACGGCGGTCCTCAACGCCTTCGCCTTCGGCCTGCTGATCCTCACCTTCGGCGACGCCGCCCACCAGGAAAGCTGGCGCAGGCTGCTGCCGGAAGCCGTGGCCACGCTGGCCTTCTTCGCGTTGCTGCTGCGCCGACAGCGCGGCCACACGGCGCCGATGCTGCCGGTCGACCTGTTCCGCCGGCCGCTGTTCGCGCTGTCCGCGCTGACGGCCGCCTGCACCTTCGCCGCGCAAAGCATGGCCTTCGTCTCGCTGCCGTTTTATTTTGAATCCACGCTGGGCCGCTCGCCGATCGAAACCGGTTTCCTGATGACGCCCTGGGCGGCGCTGGTGGCGGTGATGGCGCCCATCGCCGGCCGCCTGAGCGACCGCTACGCGCCCGGCGCGTTGGGCGGCATCGGCCTGGTGATGCTGTCTTCCGGCCTGGTGGCCCTGCTGCTGATGCCGGCGCAGCCGTCGGTGCTGGACATTTGCTGGCGCATGGCCTGGTGCGGCATCGGCTTCGGCTTCTTCCAGGCCCCCAACCTGAAAGCCATCATGGGCAGCGCACCGCCGGAGCGCGCGGGCGGCGCCAGCGGCATCGTCGCCACCGCGCGGCTGACCGGACAGGCCACCGGCGCGGCGCTGGTGGCCTACTGCTTCATGCTCTCGGCCTCGCACGGCACCCGCTACGCGCTGGCGCTGGCCGCGGCGTTCGCGGCGGTCGCCAGCGTCGCCAGCTTCGCGCGGCTAGCAGTGCGCAAGCCTGGGTGACGCTGTTACACTCGCTGCACCCAATCCAGGAGACGCCATATGTCCAACCGCACACTCAACCTGACCGACCCGTTGTACGACTACGTGCTGGCGCATTCGCTGCGCGAGCACCCGGCGCAAGCCGCGCTGCGCGACGCCACGCGCGGCCATGAGCGCGCCACCATGCAGATCGCGCCCGAGCAGGGGCAGTTCATGGCCATGCTGGTCAAGCTGACCAGCGCCCGCAACACCATCGAGATCGGCGTGTTCACCGGCTACAGCGCGCTGTCGGTCGCGCTGGCGCTGCCGGCCGATGGCCGCATCCTGGCCTGCGACATCAGCGACGACTACACCCGCATCGGCAAGCCTTTCTGGGCGCAGGCCGGCGTCGCCGACAAGATCGACCTGCGGCTCGGCCCCGCGCTGGCCACGCTGGACGCGCACCTGCAAGCCGGCGAGGCGAACCTCTACGACTTCGCCTTCATCGACGCGGACAAGGTCAACTACGACGGCTACTACGAACGCTGCCTGCGGCTGGTGCGTCCGGGAGGCCTAGTCGTCATCGACAACACGCTGTGGAGCGGCCGCGTCGCCGAACGGGCCGACAGCGACGACACCGCCGCGCTGCAAGCGCTCAACATCAAGCTGCACCACGACGAGCGCATCGACCTGTCGCTGCTGCCGCTGGGCGACGGCCTGACGCTGGCGCGCAAGCGCTGACCTAGACGTCGGTCTCGCCCTCGATGACGGCCGGGTGGCCACTCATCGCGCGCGAAGTCTGCATGCCGGCCATCACCGCCGCCTCCACGCAGCCGGCGTTCAAGCCGGTCTTGATCCAGTCGCCCGTCAGGTACAGGTTGGAGAAGCCCGATTGGTCGGTCTGCAAACGGTACTTGGTGCTGTTCACCACCGACATCACGTAGCGTTCGGACGGATCGACGTTGGCGCGCCAATACTGGCTGTCGAAGCGCGCCACGCCGGTCGCTTCGCTGCCGTCCACCAGCCATTGCCACGGGAACGCGCCGGCCGGTCCGGCCGCCGACCACAGCGAGGCTATCCTCTTGCTCAACTGTTCGACCGCGCCCTCCTTCGCCTTCGCCGCCATCAGCGCCGGGAAGCCGGTCTCGCTGGACGGCGGGTAGCTCTCCACCGGCAGCGCGCTGCAGAAGTAGGACACGTTGCGCGGATTGAGCGCGGGCGGCCAATCCTCGCGGCACAACAGCTGGTCCATCGGCGCCCAGGTGTCGTAAGGTTCGCCGAAGCCGCTCAGCACCGGCTGCTGCCCGTCGGGCTGATAGTCCCAGCCCATCTGCGTCAGGTCCTTGTCCAGCCAGACCTGGTAGGCCTGCGTGGCCACAGTCCGCACCTGCTCATACGTGGTGTTGAGCGCCGGGCTTTGCGCCAGCAGCTGCGGGCACAAAGGCTTGAGCGAGGCGATCGAAATGCCGAACACCACCTGGTCGAAATCGACGCCGCGCTTGAGCGTCAACACCGGTAGCTCCTTGTCGAACTGTTGATGATAAATTTTGGCCCAGTCGCTCCACCACGATTCCAGGTTAACGCCGTGCTCCTGCAGCAGCGCGGCCTGCGCCGGATCAATCTGGCTGTAGTCCGGCGTGCTGGGCCAGCAGGCCAGTCCCTTGACGTCCACCAGCGGATCGTAGTCCGCGCCCTTCAGCGCCACCTGCTGCGTCATGCGGATGCTGCCGATCTGGCGGCCATCCGGCACCAGCTCCTCGACCTTGTGGAAGAACTTGAACTTGACGCCGCGCGCCAGCAAGGCCTGGTACAGCGGCGTAAACACCGTGTCGCCCATCCCCGCCTGCATCTTGAACATGATGCCGCCCTTGTAGGCCAGGCCGATGCGGGCCATCGCGCGCAGCAGCGTGCCGGCTTCGATATTCGGCTTGCCGAAATCGCCGCCCTCGTAGGCGAACACCAGATCGTAGAAGCCGCGCACCGGCGCCGAGTCCACGCACAGCTCCTCATCGCCGCCGTGGTTGCGCAGCCATTGTCGGAAATCGACATCGTTGATGACGTCGAAGCCGTTGCGGATCACGCCGTCCTCGAACACGCCCTTCATCACCGTCACGCCGAGGTCCACGCAGATGAACAGGCGGCGTATGTCGTCGTTGGTGTCGCTGTCGGCCTGGTCGATCAGCTTGCGGTAGCGCGAATGCAGCCGTTGGCGCACGCCCACCAGCGCGCCGGCCAGCGCCAGATGCTCGCCCGCCGTGTGCTGCGCCGCATCGGCCGACATGTTGACCACCATGCCGTACAAGGCGCTGCCCAGCAGCGACATATCCTCCAGCAGCTCATGCGCCGACGACGTCACGCCTTCGGCCAGGTGATACAACCAGTCCGGCAGCACGCCGGTGTGGGGTTGGTGCGGAGGCAGTTCCAGTTCGCGGGTCAGCTTGTCCAGGCTCTTGATCCATTGTTCGATCCAGCCGACCATCGCCACCGCCAGCTGCCACAACGTGATCTGCTCATCACCCTCGCCCGGCTCGCCCGGCAGCGTCGGAAACACGATGGACCAGTTGCGCCACTGGCCGCCGACCTGCTCCGACAGCGCCACGTAATCGTGCTGCTTGAAGGCGTCGCGCCAGGTCGCCAGCGGCGCGCCGGCCGGGCGGTCAAGGCTGGCGTATGCGGCCTTGATCATCTTGAACGCGTTGGAATAGAAGCCGAACCAGATGTGCAGGCCGTGTTCCTCGATGCGCTGGCCGTATTGCGCATTGCGTCCGCTGGCGCCCTTGCCGCCCAGGCGCCAGCCCTGCTGGTAGACCGTGATGTCGTAGTTGTTCTGCCAGCCCGGCTGGTCGCTCAGGTAGTAGGCCGCCGTCATCGAACCGACGCCGCCGCCGAGGATGGCGATCTTCTGCGGCGCGATGGAGGAATTGTCGACCAGCTCCTCGCCCGGCTGCGCGGTGAAGTCGAAGTTCAGGTTGTACGGCAGGATGGCCGCTTGCGGCCCCAGTTGCAGGCCGAGCGTCTCGTTGAGCGGGAAGCTGTCGAAGGCGTGCAGCACGCACTGGTATTCGTAGCCCAGCAGTTTGCCGCTGTGGATCTTGTCGATGGTGGCCGGCGCCGCCAGGATGGCCTGGTACACGGCCTTCAGGCCGGCGCTATCCGGGAACTGCTTGAGGAAGACCTGGTCGATGCGCGGATTGCGCAGCAGTGAGATGATGTCGTCCCAGCCCGCCACGTCCAGGTTGAAAAAATCGGGGATGGACAGGAACAGTTCTATCGCCTGCTCGATCAGATCCAGCACGCTGGCGATGGGCCTCTCGATGCCGGTCTTGCGCGTCGCCGTCACATCCAGCAGCGGATGCATGGCGATTTTGGTCTCGGGCGAAAACACCTGGAAGCCCTTGGCAGCGACGGAGCAGCGCAGCGGTTCGGCGTCCGCCGCCGGGATCTCGTACTCGCACAGGTACTTGGGGTAGCCGAACAGCTCGCGGCCGTTAATCAGCGCCATCGCATCGTCGACGAAGATGTGCGCGGGGTAGTAGTAGATGTGGGCCAGCTTGCCCTCGTCGTCCATGGCGCCGACCATGATCCAGGTGACGATGTCGATCTCCGTGATCCAGCCCTTGGCATGGTCGACCGGGGCCGCCGAATCGGCGTGGTTGACGCGCGTGAACGTCAGCAGCACATACGGCGAGATCGCGTTGAAGCGCATGCGCTGGCCAGCCACCTGGTTCAAGGTGTCGTCCAGCGTGGCCTGGAGCTTGGCCAGGTCGCCCTTGACGAAAAAGCCGTACATCTCGGAATTCTTCAATTGCAGCGGCGAGTGCATCATCACCGAGCCGCCCTGGTAGATATATGAAGGTCTGGTCGCCATGAGCTCTTCCATCACGAAGTCAAGATCCGTCCAGTGTATTGCAAATCCACCACTGCTTACCAAAAAATAATTGTCGGCTTGGGTGTAGGATGTGGCTGTGAACCACAGACCAGGAAAGCCGCATGGGCCGCAATCATCAGGAAGACCGCGCGTGGGTACGCATGCCGTCGGAGCGCCGGCTGGACCTGCTCGATCCCACGCCGTTCGACTGGGAGGACAGCGATCTCGCGCTCGGCCTGGCGCGCACCTATCGCTGGGGCGGGCACTCCGCGTGGCCGCTGCCGCTGTCGGTGGCCCAGCATTCGCTGACGGTGATGCACTTGCGCGCGGCTGCCTGCAAGGCGGTCGGGCTGGAGCTGCCGCCGCTGGCCGCGCTGCGCGAACTGCTGCACGACGCGGAGGAAGGCTTGCTGGGCTTCGATTGCGTCTCGCCGCTCAAGCCCTTCCTGGGCGAAGGCTTCAAGGCGTTGACGGTGCGGTTGGAAAGCGCGGTGTTCCTGCGCTACGGCCTGCAGCGCTGGACGCCGAAGGAACACGCCGCCCACAAGATGGCCGACCGCCTGGCGGCGGCCAGCGAGGCGGTGCACGTGGTGGGCTGGTCGGCGAACGAGGTGCTGAACACACTGAAGATCACCGTGCCGCCGCTGAATGACGATCCGCTGCAGGCGATCTACGGCGGCACCGCATGGGAGCCGTGGGCGCCGGCCGTCGCCAGCGAGCGCTTCCTGGCGGAGCTCGACCGGCTGAAAGCGCTCAGCGCGTGAGCGCCCCCAATCGGCGCCGCGCCGCGCCACCGGCCAGGGCCAGGCCGGCCAGCAGCATGGCGTAAGTCTGCGGCTCGGGGACCGCCGGCAGCGGTACTGCGACCTGGTCGAAGTTGTACATGAGGGCCGAGATGCCGACTTCGCCATACCCGCCATGTCCGTAGTCACGCATGTAGGCTAAATAGTTGCCATCGATGGCGATCGTGGAGAACTCGCCAAGAGCCCGATGTAAACTGGCTTCGTCATGCCACAAGCCGTTGTATTGGCCCGGCTTCGGGAACATACGCGCCGTGAACACAGTGGCGTTCCCTCCCCCTATGTACTGGAAGACACCGTTGTTGATCGAGCCGATCCGGGTCTCGACGTAACCATCCGTCTTGAACCACGCATTTTCCGACAGGACCGCAAAATAGCCTTGCATATCGACGCCGCCACCACCCGTGAGCGCGTGTCCGCTGTGCGCGACCGCAAAAACCTGGGGACCTTGAGTGGCCACCACTTCGAAAAATCCGCGGGGTGGCTCGAACATCAGTGAGTCGCCCAAAGCGAAAGCCTTCGCACCGCCAAACGTATCCGCTAGATAGTAGAAATCAAGAGAAGTCCCCACCACTTTGGTGTACACAGGACTCGCCGCTGCGCCGGACATGACGCCTGCGGCCATCGCCAAGGCTAGCAGAGCCCGGAAGAGTTGGTTCATTGTTGTTTCTCCTTGAGTATGCGCGACGAACGGCGGCGCGCCGTCGCGCCCACCAGGCCCAGCCCGGCCAGCAGCATGGCGTAGGTTTGCGGTTCAGGCACCGGCAGTGGCGGCGCCTGCAATGCTTCTTGGTTGAAGCTGAAGATGACGTTCGTGAGTACCGCCTCGCCACCCGACCGGACGTCTGGATCGCTGGCATTCACCAGATAGTGGGCGAACAGGCCAACCGCCGAGAAATCCCCCCGGTCAGACTGGTCGGAGGCGCGTCCCTGCCAGAAGCCGGCGGACGGGCTGTCGCGCAACGACTGCAAGTCAAAAGATTGCCCAGCGTTGAAATAAGAAGTGGTGGGGGTGAACGCACCATATTCGAAGGTCCCGCCTTGGGCAGAAGAAAAAATTTGTGTCCTCAGGACGCTATTGCCGGTGGTGACGAGATAATAGCCTCGCACTTGCGTGCTGCTGCCGCCGGTGAGGACGTGGCCGCTATGGGCCACCGCAATCACCATGGGCGAGATGCGATTCAGGTCGGTCATGTAACGAGAGCTGTCAAGCATCAGTGAATCGCCGAGAGCGACTGCATGGGCGTTCGGATACAGCTGGACGTCGTAGTAGAAGTCCAGATTGACCCCCTCCACCTCGCGGTAGACAGTGGTAGCCGCCGCGCCGGCGAGCACGCCGCAGGACAGCGCAAGGGCGAGCGTTGATCGGAGCAGTATGGCCTTCATGTGGACTTCCTTTTGAGATTGCAGATCAGAAGCTGGTCATTATAAAAATTTACACACATCGGACCTATAGTCCATTTGGACTGTTCGGCGGGCGCACTGCACTTTTAGCGCATAGGCAATCGCGTTGCGGATGGGTACACTGGCGCTTCAAGCTAACTCAGGAGGATCTCATGGCTTTACCGGACAACGAACTGGCCAACAACGCCAAGCTGACGGCGCTGGCGCGCGCGCTGCGCGACCTGCACAAGCAGCTGATTCATGTGGAGACGCAGTATTTTGGCGCGGTCGGCAGTCCGCTGGAGCATTTGCAGCTGGTGGCCAACCATCCGCATTTCGCCTGGCTGCAGAAGCTGTCCGGCCTGATGACGCAGATGGATGAGCGGCTTGATGAGCCGGAGCCGGTCACGGCCGCCGAAGCCGTCGCCTACCGCAAGGCGATCGAAGCGCTGATCGGCCCGTCCGAAAACGGCGACGCGGAATTCCGCGCCAAGTACAACACGCTGCTGCACGACGGCACCGAGATCGTCATGGCGCATGGCGCCGTGCGCAAGCTGCTCGCCGGGATCACCGGCTGATTACGCCACTCCCGCCTATTGACGAAACAGGACGGACAGTTTGGCGTCCGATTTCTTGCCGCAGCTGCCGCGCAATTGCGCGTCGGTCAGCTCGTCGTCGAACGACACCTGCTGCAGCATGCCCTTCAGGGGCAGTGTCAGCGTGACGGTATCGTCATAGAACATCAATATCTGCGGCAGGGCCTTGCCCTTGCCGTCCTCGGGATTGAAGACATCCAGCACCACCTTGCCACCCTTCTCTTCAAAACCAGCGGTCGCACGCCCCACTACCTTGAGACGGCAACCGGCGGCCTGCTGTTCGTACACATAGTCAAACCGAAATCCCGATAAAACATATGTGGGCCGGAATGTTATCACGAAGATAAAGCAGCGCCGGCCGGCACGCCTCGACGGCCGGCGCCTGGCTTATTTCACGGATATCTTGCCTGTCCCGGCATTGCTCAAGACGGAGGCCTTAACCGCCGTCGCGTTCAGCAGGGGGGCGGTGTAAGGCAAGGTCCACCCCACCGCGCTGCTGAAGCTGCACGCACTGGCGGCGTTCAGCGGGTTGCCGTTCAGCAGAGAACCCACATCGGTGACCGCGCCGGTCTTGCTCGACGATCCCGGATTGGTCATGATGTTGGTGCAGCTGGAGGCGCCGGCGATGTCGAAGGCATTGTTCTGCGAGATGATCTTCGCCTTGTAGGCCACGCCGATGCTGTACTGATGCGGATAAACCGGATGCGAACGCGATCCCTCGAAGTAGTTGTTGTAAATGTGGACCTTGCCGAAACGTACGCGCGGCGCGCGCTCCGCCACGTTCAGGAAGTGGTTGTTGTTGAAGGTGACCGTCAAATGGCCGTCGTCGCTGGTCTTCGAGTCCGACGAGCCTATCAGGTTGTTCTTCTCGTGCAGTTCGAAGCGGTTGTTGGAGACCGTCACGTAGTCCGAGCCGTTCTTGACGTCCAGCGCGCCATCGTGACACTCCTTGATCTTGCCGTTTTCGATCGGCAGCTGGTCATCCGTCTTCGGCGCGTCGGTGAAGACATTGTGGTCGACCCAGACGTTCTTCGAGGCCAGGATGGTCACGCCGTCGTATTCTGAATTCCAGTTGCCGGCGCTGCCATCGTTCGGATCCCAGACCGGCGCGATGTCGCAGGGATTGACGATGTTGATGTTGCGGACGATGACGTTCTGCTTGCCGTTGATGACGATGTTGGCGTTGACCAGCTTGGTATCCCCGCCCATGCCGATCAGCGTGGTGTTGCTGCCTAGCTTGATCTGCAGACGCGCTGCCTGGTCGGTGGTGCTTGTGTACGGGCCGCCGTTGTCCGCGGAAGTGGGATCGATGGTGCCGTACAGTTTGATGATCTTCGGATTGTCGCCCTGGGCCGAGATGGCGGCCATCAATTGCGACGCCGAGTTGACCTTGTAAATGGCCGTGGCGGGCGCCGCCGCGCCACCGGTCGTGCCACCGTTCTGGCCAGCCCAGCCGGTGGCCGGCGCGGCTTCGAAGGTTGCGTCGGCTGGAGTTGGCGTTGGGGTGGGAGTCGGCGTAGGGGTTGGCGTAGGAGTTGGCGTCGGCGTTGGAGTCGGCGTGGACAGCGGGCCGACCGCGCACTTCTTGGCCAGGCCCGGATATGGATCGCTGCCGAAAGTGGCCGTGGCACAAACCAGGTCGCCGGAAAGGGTCGCGATCACCCATTTGTCCTTGATGCCATACGAGACCAGCCGGCTGCTCGCGCCCGCCTTGCAGGTTCCGCCCTCGTCGGCACATTTCGAATATCCGCTTGGCCAGTCGGCCGCGAACGCCTGATTGCCACATAACAAAGCCACGGCGCCAAAGATGATGGTTTTTCTTGTCATCACAACTATTCTCCTCAGGTATGTTATTGATTTATGCAAGCTCCAACACGCCGTGGCCGGCGACTCGAAAACGATAGTCATCGTACAACGGCGAGCAGTCATCATACGACCAAAGGCGTAAAAAGCGGGAAGTGGCGCGAAATAATGTCAATAAACCCAACAAAAGCCGTAAAATAGCCACACTGAGATCATATCTCTTGCCGCGAGAAATTATTCAAGATTGCCAAGTGGCGAGCCTGACGCGATTCCTGAGGAAAAGCCGATAAGCCGCCGTATTTAAAGCGCTTTTCCCAGATATCCACATCAACTGTGGATAAGGTTGTGAATAACCGCCACTTGACAGCCGAGAACGCCTTTAACGGCGCGGGTTTTAATAAAATGCCTAATCCACAGGCATTATTTTTACCCAATAAAATCAGATACTTACGCCGACGACGATTCAGGCGCCAACAGCTTTCCAGCGCACTTGAAAAATATTTTTTTGTGCATAAGTAGGTCTGGCGCGCACGCGCCGGGGAATCCTTTGACAAAAGTGCTGGCGAGGAATAGTGTCACTGTGAAGGTCCGCAATTCCCTTCTTCGACCTCTCGCGGGATTGACGCATGAACCAGAACGACGACACCGATTGGATGATAGAGGATGAAGCACCGCCGGCAAGCCAGCCCCAGGCAGGCAAGCCCGGGACCGCGCCGGCGCCGGCACCTTGGCGGGTGCTGATCGTCGATGACGACGTCGATGTCCATGTGGTCACCAAATTCTCATTGAGCAACGTCTGCTTCCAGGGCCGGCGGCTGAGCTTCCTGCATGCCTACAGCGGCGAGGAAGCGCTGACCACGCTGCGCACCACGCCCGACATCGCGCTGGTGCTGCTGGACGTGATCATGGAAACCAGCGACGCCGGCTTGAATGTGGCCCGCCACATCCGCGACACCCTGCACAACAACCTGGTACGCATCGTGCTGCGCACCGGCCAGCCGGGACAGGCGCTGGAACACAGCATCATCCTCGACTACGACATCAATGATTTCTGGTGCAAGACGGACCTGACCACGCGCAAATTGTTCACCACGGTGATCTCTTCGCTGCGGGCCTACTCCGGGCTGGAGCAGGCGCACCGGCATGCGCAGGCGCTGCAACAGGAGCTGGACCAGGCCAAGGCCTTGCTGGCGGCGGTGGACCAGCATGCGGTGATCGTCACGCTGGACGAGCGCGGCAAGATCGTCACGGTCAACGATAAATTCTGCGCCGTGTTCCAGTACAGCCGCGAGGAGTTGCAGGGCGCGGACCCGCGCCTGCTGCACGCCCCGCCCTACCCGCCGGACCAGCTGACCGACGCGCTGCAAGCGCTGAAGGACGGCGAAGCGTGGACCGACGTGGTCAGCGCCTGGCGCCGCGACGGCCAGGAAGTGCGGCTGCGCGCCACCGTGACGGCCAGCGCAGAGTTGCCGCGCCGCTACATTATTGTCGCCAGTGTCCTGCAGGCGCTCAAAAAACCGTTGTAAGTAGCGGATTGTTATAGCACTTTTGGGGATATCCACAGACGCTGTGGATATCTATGTGGATATCACCCTCTTGACACCGCAGGGAGGCTTTACCTATGCGGTCTTCAACAAACTGCCCATCCAAAAGGCAATTTTAAACCCCTTACAAATCAATGACTTGGCAGCCAGCGCTTTGTGACAAGAAATCGTTTTGAAAAAAAATCTTGTCAACATGGTTTGTGTATAAGTAAACCAGAAACCAGCATGCGCGGCGGCCTCAATGCGGGGCTTTTCGGCGCTGTTCGGGGTGTAATAGCACCCGTTCGATCACGCGTGGATCCACGTTATGGGATTTCATGTATTCGATCGCGCAGACCGTGTTGAAGCTGGACTGCACCTGAATGCCGCGATTGACTGCGGCACTGCATTGCTCGTCACTGCGTTGCTGTAAAAGCGAAACGTTCATCATGATCCTTAGCAAAAGTTGGTGGCGGGGACTCTGATCTGCGTCATGCTAAGGGAGTATGGCCGACAGTGGACCAAAGTCAATGTCAGCTTCCTATCAATCCTGAATTAATATTCATCCCGCTGCGGGGCTAATAGACAGGCGGCAATACCGGCGCGATAATAAGCCATGCCTATCGATCCGCCCCGCCCCCGCCCCAAGTCGCTACTTGATCTATTCGTCTCTTTCACCATCCTGGCGCTGCAGGGATTCGGCGGCGTGCTGGCCGTCGTGCAACGCGAACTGGTGGAACGCAAGCGCTGGCTGACGCAGGAGGAATTCGTCGAGGAATGGGCGGTCGCCCAGATCATGCCCGGCCCCAATGTGGTCAACCTGGCGCTGATGATCGGCAGCCGCTACTACGGCTTGCGCGGTGGCATGGTCGCCCTGGCCGGCATGCTCACGCTGCCCCTGCTGCTGGTGCTGGGGCTGGCCATGCTGCACTCCCACTACGCCGGCCACCCCGGCGTGACCGGCGCGCTGCGCGGCATGGCGGCGGTGTCGGCGGGCATGATCGCCGCCACCGGCCTCAAGCTCGCTTCCGCGCTCGGCAGGCATCCGCTGCCGCAGTGGCTGAACGCCGCCATTGCGCTGCTGTGCGTGGTGTTCGTGGTGGCGCTGCGTCTGCCGCTGGCCTACACCCTGCTCATCCTGGGCAGCGTCGGCGTCACCCTCACCTACCGCAAGATGAAGGGACGCCAGCCATGAACGACGCGCCGCTGCACCTGGTGCTGAGCCTGTCCGACTGGGTCAACCTGTTCGCACACTACATGCTGCTGTCGCTGATGTCGATCGGCGGCGCGATCTCCACCACGGCCGAAATGCACCGCTTCCTGGTCGAGGAACACCACTGGCTGACGCAATCCCAGTTCAACGATTCGATCGCCATCGCCCAGGCGGCGCCGGGGCCGAACGTGCTGTTCGTGGCCTTGATGGGCTGGAACGTCGGCCTGAACGCGGGCAGCTACACGGCGGCGCTGGCCGGCGTGCTGGTGACGATGGTGGGGATCATGCTGCCGAGCACCACGCTGACCTATCTGGCGGCGCGCTGGGGGCATCGGAACCGGGACCTGCTGGGCGTGCGCGCCTTCAAGCAGGGCATGGCGCCGGTGGTGGTGGGATTGATGGTGTCGGTGGGGATCATACTGGGCAGCGCCCACCGCGACTGGACCACCGACTGGCCCTTGTGGACGCTGTCGGTCGCCGCCGGCCTGGTGATCTGGCGCACCCGCATCCACCTGCTGTGGCTGCTGGCAGGCGGTGCGGTGCTGGGCTGGTTCCAGCTGGTGTGACTTATTTGTTCTGGTAGCCGCCGTAGTATTTCACGGGGCTCCAGTCCGGCTGCACTTCAGGCAGGGCCGGCGCGTACTGCTTGAACTCCCGCGCCGCGTACACCACCTTGCCGTTGACGATGGTCAGGCTGCTTTCCAGGTTCTTGATCTGCTCGGCCGCCATCGAGAAATAATCCTGCGGCAGTATCAGCAGGTCGGCGTACTGCCCTGCGGCCAGCGTACCCTTGAGCTTTTCCTCGCCGCTCATCCATGCACTGCCCTGGGTCATCAGCTTGAGCGCCTGGTAGCGGCTCAGCACGTCCTTGGGCTGCCACACGCGCAGGCCGCCGGCCGTCTTGCCTGTCACCGCCCAGTAGATCGACGGCCATGGCGCGTAGCTGCTGACGCGCGTGCCGTCCGTGCCCAGGCCGACAGGGATCTTCATCTCCAGCATTTTTTTAATCGGCGGCATCTGGCGGGTCTGCTCGCCATACTGCTTCCAGTACAGCTCGCCCTGGAAGTACATGCGGTTCTGCACCGCGATGCCGCCGCCCAGCGCCTTCACCCGCGCCAGTTGCTTGTCGCTGATGGTCTCGGCGTGGTCGAAGAACCAGCGCAGGCCGTTCAGCGGCGTATCCTGGTTGACCTTTTCAATGACGGCCAGGTCGCGGTCTATGCTCTCGTCGTAGGTGGCGTGGATGCGGAACGGCCAGCGGTTCTTGATCAGCAGGCGCAGCACCGGCTCCAGCTCGCTCTCCATCTGCTGCGGCATGTCCGGGCGCGGCTCCAGGAAGTTTTCGAAGTCGGCCGCGCTCCACACCAGGTTCTCGCCGCCGCCCTCGGTGTTGTAGCCGTTGGCGTAGAACAGGTGGTCGTTGCGGTCGGGCTTGGTCATGGTCAGCCAGCGCTGATAGTCCTCCAGCTCCTTGCCCGGCTTCTGCGCGAACAGGTAGTAGGAGGTACGCACGGTCAGCTTGCCGCTCCTGGCCAGCTCCAGGCTGACCGCGTAGTCGTCGGGATAGGCTTGCCCGCCGCCGCCGGCGTCGATGGCGCTGGTCAGGCCCAGGCGGTTCAGCTCGGTGTAGTACTGCTGCGTGGAGTTGAGCTGCTGCTCGCGCGGCAGCACGTTGGTCTTGCCCAGCGTGGTGTACAGGATCATCGCGTTCGGCTTGGCGATCAGCAGGCCGGTCGGCTTGCCGTCCGCGCCCAGCTCGACCACGCCGTCCTTGAATTTGGTGTCGGCGTTGTAGCCCAGCGTGGCGATGCCCTTCTGGTTCAGGAAGCCCAGGCCGTACAGGTACAGCAGGAACACCGGCTTGTCCGGCACCGCTTCATTGATTTCGGCCAGCGTCGGCAGGCGTTTTTCCTCGAACTGGAATTCGTTCCAGCCGCCGACCACCTTGATCCACGCGCCGTCCGGTGTGCGCGCGGCCTGCTCCTTGAGCATTTGCAGCGCCTTCTTCAGCGAGGTCACGCCGTCCCAGCGCAGCTCGGCGTTGTAGTTCAAGCCTTCGCGGATGATGTGCAGGTGGGAGTCGTTGAGGCCGGGGATGACGGTCTTGCCGCCGGCGTCGATCAGCTGGGTGCCGGCCGCCTTGAGCTTCAGGATCTTGGCGTTGCTGCCGACGGCCAGGATCTTGCCGTCCTTGATGGCGAGGGCTTGCGCAAAAGCTCCCTCCCTGGTCATCGTGGCGATCTTGCCGTTGCTGATGATGAGGTCCGGCGCGGCCGGACCTGCGGCGTGCGCCACACCGGCGCAGGCCAGTGCGGCCGCGACCGCGAGCTGGTTCAATGTCATGCTGCTGCTCCTAAAAATAAACGGGCCGGCGCGGTACCAGGAGTAGTACCGCGCCAGCCCACATCAGGAGCTAATGAATTGAGCCAGGCTCAGTTCGATTAGTCCTTGATGGATTCGACTGCGAAAGTCAGGGTTACGTCGTCGCCGACGTAAGGTGCGTATTTACCGGCGTTGAATTCGGTACGCTTGATGGTGGCGGTGGCGTTGGCGCCGCAAGCCAGTTTCTTCAGCATCGGGTGATCCATGCACTGCATGTGGGTCACGGTCAGCTTGACCGGCTTGGTCACGCCCTTGATGGTCAGGTTGCCGTCGATCGACGCCACTTTGTCGCCGTCAAAGTTGAACTTGGTCGACTTGTAGGTGATGGTCGGGAACTTGGTGGTGTCCAGGAAGTCCTCGCCCTGGATGTGGCCGTCGAACAGTTTCGAACCGGTGTCCACCGATTTGGTATCGATCACGGCTTCAACCGAGCCGGTCTTGGCGACGCGGTCCAGCACGATCTTGGCGGTCGTGTTGTTGAAGCGGCTTTGCTGGGTCGAGTAGCCGAAGTGGCTGTACTCGAAGCGGGCAAAGGTGTGGTTGGCGTCGGAGGTGAAGCTTTCCGGCGCGGCGAAGGCGGACAGCGAGATACCAGCGGCGACCAGCAGGGCGAAGATTTTTTTCATTAGTGAGACTCCAGAATGTGGGAACAATGTATAAGAACTCGACCCGACCTATGCCAGCGCCTGGTGCATGTCTTCGAGTGAAGCGATTATGCTCGTCACATCTAAAGTTGTAAAACGAAAAATTTACCGCCTTACTATCGATTAAATCGATCATAAAGCCGGCGACTCATGCGGGAATGATAACGCCGCAGGCATCAAACGACGATCTGCCTTAAGGCCGGTGGCCGCACTACCCGGCGGAGTAATGCGGCCACGGAGGGCATGTCAGGCCGCGGCGGCCACTGCGCCCGGTTGACGCAGGATGCGGCCCAGCAGCCGCTGCTCCAGCGCCGCGAACCCCGCGCTGCCACGTGCGCGCGGACGAGGCAGATCCACCTTCAGGTCCAGCGTGATGCGTCCCTCCTCGATCAGCACCACGCGGTCGGCCAGCGCCAGCGCCTCCTGCACGTCGTGCGTGACCAGCACGGCGGTGAAGCCGCGCGTCTGCCACAGCGCCTCGATCAGCTGCTGCATCTCGATGCGGGTCAGCGCGTCGAGCGCGCCCAGTGGCTCGTCCAGCAGCAGCAACTGCGGCTCGTGCAGCAAGGCGCGCGCCAGCGCCACTCGCTGCCGCTGGCCGCCCGACAATTCCGCCGGCCAGTCGTCGGCGCGGTCGGCCAGGCCCACGGTGGCCAGCGTGGCCGCCGCCGCGTTCAGGGAGAGCGGCATGCCGATCGCCACATTCTCCAGCACCGATTTCCACGGCAGCAGCCGAGCCTCCTGGAACATGATGCGGATGCTGGCCGCAAGGCTGCCATTGCCGACGGCGATGCTGCCGGCGTCGGCGCCGTCCAATCCCGCGATGGCGCGCAGCAGCGTGCTTTTGCCGCAGCCGCTGCGACCGACCACGGCGACGAATTCGCCGGCGCGCAGTTCCAGCCGCACGTCGCTCAGCACCGGCCGCGCGCCGAACGATTTGCTCACGCCGTCCAGCGTCAGGGACACGCCCTGCCGCCGGGTGGGCGCGGGGGCGGCGGACCGGCGGCTCACGGCATGGCCGGTGTCGAATAAAGCGGTCGAGATATGCATGGGGTTTCCTTCATCAACGATAAGCGGGATTCCAGCGCAGGAAGTGCTGCTCCATCCCGCGCGACAGCAAGTCGGCCAGCTTGCCCAGCAAGGCGTACAGCAGGATGCCCACCAGGACCACGTCCGTTTGCAGGAACTCGCGGGCGTTCATGGTCATGTAGCCGATGCCCGCCTGCGCCGAGATGGTTTCGGCCACGATCAGCAGCACCCACACCAGGCCGAGCGAAAAGCGCACGCCCACCAGGATGGATGGCAGCGCCGCCGGCAGGATCACGTCGCGGTACAGCGGCCAGCCGGACAAGCCGTAGCTGCGCGCCATCTCGATCAAGCCCTGGTCGGCGGAGCGAATGCCATGGAAGGTGTTCAGGTACACGGGGAAGAACACGCCCACTGCCAGCAGGAACAGCTTGGCCGTTTCATCGATGCCGAACCACAGGATCACCAGCGGGATCAGGGCCAGCGCCGGGATGTTGCGCACCATTTGCAGCGTGGTGTCGAGCAGCGTCTCGGCGCGGCGCACGCTGCCGGTCAACAGGCCAAGCAGCAGCCCCGCGCCGGCGCCGATGGCAAAGCCGCTGGCCGCGCGCCACAGGCTGGCGCGCAGGTGCAGCCACAACTCGCCGGAGACGGCCAGGGTCCAGAAGGCCTTGGCCACCGCCCACGGCGCCGGCAGGATGCGGCTGGACAGCCAGCCCAGTTGCGACGCGGCCTGCCAGCCGGCGATCAGCAACAGCGGCAGTATCCACGGCGCGAAGGCGTTGGGGCGCGGAGCGGTGGTACGCATGTCACGCCGCCTTCTTCGGCACGATGGTGTTGGCCATCACCTCGCCGAACGGACCGCTCAGCGACTGCTCGCCGGCCGCCCTGCCCTTGCCCAGCAGCGGGAACACCAGCTCGGCGAAGCGGTACGATTCCTCCAGGTGCGGGTAGCCGGAGAAGATGAAGGTCTCGATGCCCAGGTCCGCATATTCGCGAATGCGCGCCACCACGGTCTGCGGATCGCCCACCAGCGCGGTGCCGGCGCCGCCGCGCACCAGGCCCACGCCGGCCCACAGGTTGGGCGACACTTCCAGCTTGTCGCGGCGGCCGCCGTGCAGCGCGGCCATGCGCTGCTGGCCCACCGAATCCATCTTGCCGAACGCCGCCTGCGCCTTGGCGATGATGTCGTCGTCCAGATGGCTGATCAACTCCTCGGCGGCGCGCCACGCCGCCTCGTTGGTCTCGCGGACGATCACGTGCAGGCGTATCCCGAACTTCACCGTGCGGCCATGCGCGGCGGCGCGGGTGCGTATGTCGGCGATCTTCTCGGCCACGGCGGCCGGCGGTTCGCCCCAGGTCAGGTAGACGTCCATCTGCTCGGCCGCCAGCGCGTGCGCCGGTTCCGACGAGCCGCCGAAGTACAGCGGCGGATGCGGCTTCTGCACCGCCGGATACAGCGTCTTCGCGCCCTTGACCTTGATATGCTTGCCCTCGAAATCGTAGCCCGCCTCGCCGCCTTCGCCGGACAGCGAGGCGCGCCACACGCGGATGAATTCATCCGAGATCTCGTAGCGCTTGGCGTGGTCGGCGAACAGGCCGTCCGCTTCCAGCTCGCCCTGGTCGCCGCCGGTGACGACGTTGATCAGCAGGCGGCCGTTGGACAAGCGGTCGAAGGACGCGGCCATACGCACCGCCAGTCCCGGCGTGGTCAGGCCCGGACGGATCGCGACCAGGAACTTGAGCTTGCGCGTGGCGCCGATCAGCGACGAGGCCACCACCCAGGCGTCCTCGCAGGAGCGGCCGGTGGGCAGCAGCACGCCGTCGTAGCCCAGCGTGTCGGCGGCGACCGCGCACTGCCGCAGGTAATCGGCATCGACCGGGCGCGCGCCCGTGGAGGTGCCGAGGTAGCGGCTGTCGCCGTGCGTGGGGATGAACCAGAAAATATTCAGCGACATGATGGTCTCCTTATAGCGCGTCTTTGACCACGATGGCTTTCGGGATCAGTTTCAGGTTGGAGAAGGCGTCCGCCACCTTTTGCTGCTGCTCGATCACGGCGGCGTTGACCGGCTTGACGCCATAGGCATAGCGCGACGCGGCCAACGCCACCACGTCCACATCCAGGCCGGTCTGCGCGGCGAGGATGGCGGCGACTTCCTTCTGGTTCCTGGCGCCCCACTCGTCCACGCTGGCGATTTCCTCAAGCACGATGCGGACGATTTCCGGGTTCTTCTCCGCGTAGCTGCGCGAGGCCAGGTAGAACTGGTGGTTGGATACCAGGCCCTTGCCGTCGGCCAGCACGCGTGCGCCCAGCTGCTTCTCGGCGGCGGCCAGGAACGGGTCCCAGATCACCCAGGCATCCACGCCGCCGCGTTCGAACGCGGCGCGCGCGTCGGCCGGCGGCAGGTAGATCGCCTGGATATCCTTGTACGCCAGGCCGGCCTTCTCCAGTGCCTTGACCAGCAGGTAGTGCACGTTGGAGCCTTTGTTCAGCACCACCTTCTTGCCCTTCAGGTCCGCCAGGCTGCGTATCTTCGAGTCTCTGGGCACGACGATCGCCTCGCTGGACGGCGACGGCGGCTCGTTGCCGATATAAACCAGGTTGGCGCCGGCGGCCTGCGCAAAGATGGGCGGCGCCTCGCCGACGGTGCCGAAGTCGATGCTGCCGACGTTCAGCCCCTCCAGTAGCACCGGGCCAGCCGGGAACTCGGTCCATTTGACGCTGACGTTCTTGGCGGCCAGGCGCTGCTCCAGCGTGCCGCGTCCTTTCAGCAAAGTCAGCGTGCCGTATTTCTGGTAGCCGATGCGGACTTCCTGCCTGGCTTGCGCGCTGGCGGCCGACGGCGCGCCGGCCGCGAATACGCCCGCCGCGAACAGCAGGCCCAGTGTGTGGCGGCGCGATGCGCGTTTCGATTCGATGCTCATGGAGTTCCTTTGTTGTGGTGATCAGCGTGCCAGGCGTACCGGCTGCAGCGACGCCACGTACACGTCTTCGGTGCGGCCGGCCAGCGCCTGCAGGCCGGCCGACAAATCCTCGATGCCGGCGTCCACGCGCCAGGCGACGTCCGGATCCAGCGTCAAGCCGCCGTCGTCGCTCCATGTCAATTGCTGCGAGGTGGCGTAGACGCTGGCCAGCACCTGGCGCGCTTCAAGCGCATGCAGCACCGGCCGCAGCGCGTAGTCCAGCGCCAGCATGTGCGACTGGCTGCCGCCGGTGGCCAGCGGCAGCACCAGCTTGCCCGCCAGGCCATCCTGCGGCAGCAGGTCGAGAAAGGCTTTCAGGATGCCGGTAAACGACGCCTTGTACACCGGCGTGGCGATGACGATGGCGTCGGCGGCGGCCACCGCGGCCAGCGCGCGCTTGATCGCCAGATCCGATGTATCGCCTTGCAGCAGCGCCCGCGCCGGCAGGTCGCGCACCAGCAGGGTGCTGCGCCAGTGTCCTTGGATGGACAGCTTCTGGCCCACATGATCCAGCAATCGGCCGGTGCTTGAAGGGATTGCGGGACTGCCGCCTATCAGAAGTACGCTCATTGCTGCTCCCTGTGTTGTTCGTGGAAGCCAGATTAATTCCGCACCAGTGAAATCAAAACGAATAGTTTTACGTTTTGATATGCACTTTCCTCTTTATAATTTTTAGGCATATAGAAAGCGGAATAACTTCGTTTGCCGCATGAGCCGCAGATGCGATACTGCGCGCACCGGAACCTTACACCCGGCACCAACCGCTTATTCCTGATGACTACACCTCTGATTCGCATCGATCATGCGAGTAAAACCTTTGCGCTGCCCGACGGCGGCGCGTTCCACGCGGTACGCGACGTTTCCCTGGAAGTGAATACCGGCGATATCTTCGGCCTGATCGGCAAGAGCGGCGCCGGCAAGTCGACCTTGCTGCGCCTGTTTAACCTGCTGGAGCGGCCGGACAGCGGCCGCGTGTTTGTCGACGGCCGCGAATTGACCGCGCTGTCCAAGCGCGAACTGCGCGACGCGCGCAGCAATATCGGCATGATCTTCCAGCAGTTCAACCTGCTGCAAAACGCCACCGTGTTCGACAACGTCGCCTTCCCGCTGCGCATCCACGGCGGCCATACGCCGGCGCAGATCACGGCCCGCGTCAATGAATGCCTGGAGCTGGTGGAGTTGAGCGGCAAGGCTGCCAACTATCCGGCGCAGCTGTCGGGTGGCCAGAAGCAGCGCGTCGCCATCGCGCGCGCGCTGGCCAGCGGACCGGCCGTCATGCTGTGCGACGAGCCCACCTCCGCGCTGGACGCCGAGACCACGCGCGCGCTGCTCGCCACGCTGCGCGACATCAACCGCCGCCTGAACGTCACCATCGTCATCGTCAGCCATGAGTTGTCGGTGCTGGGCGAGATCTGCAACCGCGTGGCCGTCATCGAGGATGGCGCGATCGCCGAACAATTCGCGCTGGACGACGCCGCAAGCCTGGCCGAGCCGCGCAAGACCGCGCTGGGCCGCGAACTGGCGCAGCACGGCGCCGCCAGTGCGCTCGCCGCAAACACTGTCAACACGGAGGCCGCCTATGTCTGAATATCTCGCCTCGCTCGACGCCATCCTCGCCATGCTGCCGGAGATGTGGACCGCCCTCGGGCAAACGCTGACCATGCTCGGCATCGGCCTGACCGCGGCGGTGCTGATCGGCGGCCCGCTCGGCATCCTGCTGTTCCTGGTGGCGGACGGCCAGTCGCTACAGAATCGCCCGGTCGCCCTGGTGCTCGGATGGCTGGTGAACGTGGTGCGCTCCTTCCCGTTCATCATTTTGCTGGTGGCGCTGGTGCCGTTCACGCGCATCATCGCCGGCACCTCGATCGGCCCGCTGGCCGCCGCCGTGCCGCTGTCCTTCGCCGCCGTGCCCTACTTCGCCCGCATGGTCGAACAGAACCTGCGTGAAGTACCGCGCGGCGTGATCGAAGCCGCCCACGCCATGGGTGCCTCGGAACTGCAGATCGTATTGCGCGTGCTGCTGGTTGAGGCCCGCTCCGGCCTGGTGCTGGCGCTGACCGTGCTGTCGATCAGCTTCCTGTCCTACTCCGCCGTGGCCGGCGTGGTGGGCGGCGGCGGCATCGGCGACCTCGCCATCCGCTACGGCTACTACCGCTTCGAGACCGACATCATGGTCGCCACCGTCGCCGTCCTGATCGCCATGGTGCAGCTGATCCAGTTCACCGGCAACCGCATCGCCAAACGCCTAGACAAACGCTAATCAAAGGAACACATATGAACGCACCCCGCCGCAACCTGCTGCTCGCCGCATTGACCATCGCCCTCGGCATCGCCGCGCCGTCCTACGCCAAGGACCCGAAAGAAATCGTGATCGGCACCAGCTCCGGCCCGTATGCGGACCAGATCAAACTGGGCATCAAGCCTATCCTGGAAAAGCAGGGATACAAGGTCAAGCTGGTGGAGTTCAACGACTACATCCAGCCGAACTTCGCGCTGGCCGAGGGTTCGCTGGACGCCAACGTGTTCCAGCACATCGTCTACCTGAATGAATTCGCGGCCAAGAACAAGCTGCCGCTGGCGGACCTGGTGAAGATCCCGACCGCGCCGATCGCCATCTACAGCAAGAAGCACAAGACGCTGGCGGAGGCGAAGGAAGGCACGACCGTCGCCATGCCGAACGATCCGACCAACCAGGCGCGCGCGCTGGTGATGCTGGATCAACTGGGATGGATCAAGCTGCGTGAGAAGTTCGACCCGGTGAAGGCATCGGAGAAGGACATCGCCGTCAACGTCAAGAAGGTCAAGCTGATCGCGCTGGAAGCGGCGCAGCTGCCACGCTCCCTGCAGGACACCGACTACTCCTTCGTCAACGGGAACTACGCGCTGGCCTCGGGCATGAAGCTGAAGGAAGCGCTGCTGACCGAGAAGATCTCGTCCAACTACATCAACCTGGTGGCGATCCGCGCCGCCGACAAGGACAAGCAGTTCGCCAAGGACATCGCGGCGGCCTACCGTTCGCGCGAGTTCCTGGCGGTCACCAACAAATACTTCCCCGACTACTCGAAGACCGAAGACCAGCTGGCGCTGGAAGCGGCCGGCGCGGCCAAGCCGGGCAAGTAAGGATAGCGGATCAGCCGCGCTGCTTTTTCCTGCGCGCGGCGACTCCAGACACCAGCGCCAGACCGGCCAGCAGCATTGCGTAGGACTCTGGCTCAGGAACGGCTGACACTTTGGTAATAGAGGTCAGCATGCCACTCATGTTCAGGGACCGGTCATTGGCCCAGTCATACACGCTGAGTCCCGCGTTCGCGTTGAACCATGCGTTCAAATTGAAATTCGAGGGAATGGACAGGTCGGACAAAATAGTGGAGCCGGGGTTATTAAACCAAAAGAAAATACTTGAGATACCAAGCGACTGCGGAGCAATGAAGATGGAATCGCTGGAACCAGCAGCGTGAAACACATTAATACTGGGGGCGCCGAACAGCGACGAAACAGAGGTGCCCGTCTTATCAAAGGTCATGTAGGAAGCTGGCGCGGCCGGCGAGTTTGGCGACGGCATGTAACGAGCGACGCCTGGCGTGCCGGAGTCAAGAGGAATGCTGGTATCGATTACAAATGCGCCATGAAAATCATCGCCGACACGGACGCCACCAGCAACCATCTTGCTAGACACAACCGAATGGCTGACAGTGACTGCAAGGTTGGACTCCCGCAGAGTATTAATGGTGCCCGTATATTCAAAAGTAATGAGTTCGGCATGAGCCGAAGCGGCACAAAAAAGACCAAGCAAGACAAGTGCGAAGCGACGCATAGCGATTTCCGATAAAGTTAAGGAAACGTCACTATATTGCCGATACATTAATTTCGCAATAGAAATATTAAAAGATTAAGCATTGGAGTCAATTCACAGCATGGCGGCCTGCCGACCGCCATCTGAGGGTTCAATCCAGGTCTGAAGCGCTATGCCGTTCGCTCACCTGCTCTTCCGGCTCACCGAACGTGCGATTGACCTTGCGGCCACGGATCACCGCAGGACGCGCGGCGATGTCGTCGGCCCAGCGCTTGACGTTCTTGTACTCGTGCACCGACAGGAACTCGCCGGCGCCGTAAATCTTCCCGAGCACCAGAACACCGTACCACGGCCAGATCGCCATGTCGGCGATGGTGTACTCGTCGCCCGCGACATAGCGGTGATCGGCAAGCTGGCGATCGAGCACGTCGAGCTGGCGCTTGACTTCCATTGCATAGCGGTTGATCGGGTACTCCAGCTTTTCCGGCGCGTAGGCGTAGAAGTGGCCGAAGCCTCCGCCTAGGAACGGCGCGGAACCCATCTGCCAGAACAGCCAGTTCAAGGTCTCGGTGCGCGCCGTCAGTTCCTTCGGCAGGAAGGCGCCGAACTTCTCGGCCAGGTACACCAGGATCGAGCCGGATTCGAACACGCGCAACGGCTTGGCGCCGCTGCGGTCGACCATCGCCGGGATCTTCGAGTTGGGGTTGATGTCGACGAAGCCGCTGGAGAACTGCTCGCCTTCGTTGATGCGGATAAGCCAGGCGTCGTACTCGGCGCCGCTGTGCCCTGCGGCCAGCAGCTCCTCCAGCATGATCGTCACCTTGACGCCGTTCGGCGTTCCCAGCGAATAGAGCTGCAGCGGATGCTTCCCGACCGGCAGTTCCTTCTCGTGGGTAGGCCCCGAGACCGGGCGGTTGATGCTCGCAAAAGTGCCGCCGGATGGCGCGTTGGCCACCCAGACTTTCGGCGGTACATAGTTCGATTGATCCGTCATTCCAAAAACTCCGTGCGTATTCAAACCAAAAGCATACCCTAATCGTTGCGCATCTGCGCTTGGGACACATTGCTCCCCGCCGGCACGCTCTGCGTGAGCCACACATTGCCGCCGATGGTGGAGCCGGCGCCGATGGTGATGCGCCCCAGGATGGTGGCGCCGGCGTAGATCACCACGTCGTCCTCCACCACCGGATGGCGCGGCACGCCCTTGATCAACGCGCCCTTCTCGTCCGCCGGGAAGCGCTTGGCGCCCAAGGTCACATGCTGGTACAGCCGCACGCGCTGGCCGATGATCGCCGTCTCGCCGATCACCACGCCGGTGCCGTGGTCGATGAAGAAGCTGCCGCCGATCTGCGCGCCCGGATGGATGTCGATCCCCGTCAGCGAATGGCCGATGTCCGAAATCAGCCGCGCCAGGAACGGCGAGCCAAGCCGGTGCAGGCTGTGCGCCAGCCGGTAGTACAGGATGGCGATGGTGCCCGGATAGCACAGCATGATCTCGGCGACCGACGTCGCCGCCGGATCGCCCGAGAACGCCGCCTGCACGTCGGACACCAGCAGCCCGCGGATGCCCGGCAGCCCTGCCGCGAACTCGCGCGTGATGGCGTGGGCCTGGCGCGTCAGCGCATCCTCATCGGCCGCCGCGTCCTCCAGCGAAAACTGCAGGCCGCGCCGGACCTGTTCCGTCAGGCGGTTCAAGGTGGTGTTGAGCGTGTCGCCGACGAAGTAGTCGATGCTCTCGTCGGTCAGGTTGGGCCGCCCGTAGTGCGTCGGGAACAGCACCGCCGACAGGCCGTTGACGATGATCGTCAGCGCCTCGCGCGACGGCAGCTCACGCACCTTGCCGTGATGGCGGATATTGTGCGTGGCCTCGCGCGACACGCGCAGCTGCTCGATCACGCCGTCCAGGTTCCAGTGCGACGGCTTGACGCCGGTTCCATCATAGGTATCGATAGTCATAGTGTCTCGAATTATAAAAACGTCGGCAGCAGGGCGAAGGAATGATTTCGCCCTTGGATATGCGATGGCCGCATATCGCGTAAAATGCTCGGCTCACAGAACAATACGCCTTTCATGAATATTTTGCTGACACTGCTGCTGGCCGGCCTGAGTATGGTCGGGCCGCTGGCCATCGACACCTACCTGCCGTCGTTCCCCGCCATCGCCCTGGCCTTCGACGCCAGCCCGTTGCTGATTCAGCAGACCCTGAGCATGTTCCTGTTCTGCTTCGCCTTCATGATGCTGTTCTACGGCACGCTGTCCGACTCCTTCGGCCGCCGCCCGGTGATCCTGGTGTCGCTGGTGGCCTACGTGGCCGCCTCCATCGTCGGCGCGATGGCGCCGTCCATCGGCGTGCTGCTGGCCTGCCGCATCGTGCAGGGCCTGGCGGCCGGCGCCGGCTCGGTGGTCGGCCGCGCCATCGTGCAGGACCGCTTCTCCGGCGTCGCCGCGCAGAAGATCCTGTCGCACATCATGATGATCTTCGGCCTGGCGCCGGCCATCGCACCGGTGCTGGGCGGCTGGCTGCAGGTGAGCTTCGGCTGGCGTTCGATCTTCTGGTTCCTCAGCGGCTTCGGCATCCTGATGTTCATCGCCGTGCAGCGCGCGCTGCCCGAGAGCCTGGCCGTCAAGGACCGCCATCCCTTCCACCTCGGCGTGATCGCCGCGAACTACTGGAAGGTGCTGTGCCACCACCAGTTCCTGCTGCTGTCGATCGCGGTCGGCATGAGCTTCGCGGGCGTGGCGCTGTATATCGGCTCGGCCGCCTACTTCGTGATGAACATCCTGCACCTGCCGGAGACCGCGTTCGCATGGATGTTCGTGCCGCTGATCAGCGGCATGGTGATCGGCTCCGCGCTGTCGGGCAAGTTCGCGCACAGGTTCTCGCGCAGCGCGCAGGTGTGGATGGGTTTCGCGGTCATGATCGCCTCCGGCGTCATCAACGTGGCCTACAACAGCGCCTTCGTGGCCGCCGTGCCGTACGCAGTGCTGCCGCTGTTTATCTATTCCTTCGGCCTGGCGTTGTCGATGACGCCCCTGTCGCTGATCGCGCTGGAGTACTTCCCCAACAATAGCGGGCTGGCGGCGTCGATGCAGTCCTTCATCCAGATGCTGCTGTTCGCGCTGGTGTCCGGCCTGGTGGCGCCGCTGCTGTTCGACAGCGCGCTGAAACTGGCCTGGGGCGTGCTCGCCAGCCTGGTCGTCAGCGTGATCGCCTGGCTGCTGGCGCAGACCGGCAAGCCGGTCACGCACTAAGCCCAGGCATCCGATGAGACTACTCTACCCCTGCGACCCGTTTAACAGCAAACTGCCAGATGAGGAGTATCGCGAGGAGTTTGATGCGGCCATTGCCAGTGGCCTTGCCTGCTCACTGTTTTCGTTAGAAGACTTCCAAGGCGGAGAGTTTAAGCCGCGACCAAAATTTGATGAGGCAGAAGTAGTCGCCTACCGAGGCTGGATGCTGGACATCGACGATTATTCTCGTCTGAGCGCCGCGATGATTGATGCTGGCGCCAAGCCACTCGTCAACGCCGTTGAGTATCAGCGTTGCCATCACTTACCAGGCTGGTATCAGGTTTGTGTCGAGTGGACTCCCGAAACCGTCTTCGTCGACCAAGACATTAACTTCACTATCGAACTCGCCAAACTGAATTGGCCTGCCTACTTTGTAAAGGACTACGTCAAGTCGCTGACTACGTCGCGCGGCTCTATTGCAAAGAATGCCGAGGAAGTGACGGAGCTGGTCGCGCTTATTAAGCAATATCGGGGGAAAATTGAGGGGGGTATCTGCATCCGTCGTTTTGAGTCCTTGCAGCCTGATACCGAAGAACGTTATTTTGTCCTTCGTGGCACGCCATATGGCAGAGATGGGACAGTCCCCGATCTGGTCCGACGAATAGCAGCAGCTGTCGACAGTCCGTTTTTCTCTGTCGACACCGTACTCTCAGCGGATGGACATCTGCGCCTGATTGAACTCGGTGACGGTCAAGTGTCCGACCGAAAGCTATGGCCGGCGGAGAATTTTGCCAGGATGCTTGCGCAAAGCGGCATCTGATCGAGAGCGAGACCCATCATCAAGTAGGATCAATCAAGGCCAGGGCGTCGGATTCACGTCGATGTATTGAGCGCCGCCCTGCTCCGGCTCACGGGCGTCGCCCCCGGCGCTGGCCGACGCGGGCCGGCCCGGCGCTTGGGCCGGATTGCGCAGGCCCAGTATCTCCTTGCGGGTCTCGACAAAGTCCGCGCTGGACAGGGGATGCTCCTTGTCCGGCCAGTTCTCTTCCGCCCATCGCTGCAACTCCTCGTAGCGCTGCCAAAGCTCGTTGACGAACTGGCGGCGCGCGGTTTCCTGATCCATGGTTCCTCCTGTGTGGCTTGCAAGTCTGTGGCAAACTGCCGGGTATTGTCTGTCAGGCGCCGCACAAACATAACATGGAACTCCACATCGTCATCGAGGGCACGAAGGATTTGAGCGGGCAGCTGTACCGCCAGCTGAGCGATTCGATCCGCAGCGGGCGCCTGGCCGACGGCCAGCAGTTGCCGCCCACCCGCTTGCTGGCCGAGCAGCTTGGCCTGTCGCGCAAGACCGTCTCCGATGTCTATACCCGCCTGACGCAGGAGCGGCTGGTGCTGGGCCAGGTCGGCAAGGGCAGCTTCGTGAGCGCACCGGTGGAGGCCAGGCCGCGCCGCCAGGTCGCCGCCAACCTCGCCAGCGCCGCCATCGTCGCCAAGTGGGACGCCATGCACGCGCCGCTGCGCAACCCGTTCCCGGAAGGCCGCTCGCGCCATGAGTTCATCGGCGGCTGCATCACGCCCGGCCTGTTCCCCGCCGACGAGTGGCGCCGCTGCGTGCTGCACGGCCTGCGCCAGGACGCCAGGACCGGCGGCATGTACCGCCAGGCGGAAGGCATCCCCGAGCTGCGCGCGGCCATCGCCCACCACGCCGCCTACGCGCGCGGCGTGGTCTGCACCGCCCACAATGTGGTGGTCACCAACGGCGCCCAGCAGGCGCTGGACCTGCTGGGCCGCGTGCTGCTGGAGCCGGGTTGCGTGGTGGCGGTCGAGGAGCCGGGCTATCCGGCCGCGCGCATGCTGTTCGCCAGCCAGGGCGCGCAGGTCGTGGGCATCGGCGTCGACCGCGAAGGCATGCTGGTGGACCAGATCCCGCAAGGCACGCGGCTGATCTACACCACGCCGGCCCACCAGTTCCCGCTTGGGATGCCGATGAGCGTGGCCCGGCGAGAGGCGCTGCTGGCGCGCGCGCTGGAGATCGGCGCCATCATCATCGAGGACGACTACGACAGCGAATTCCGCTACGAGGGCCGGCCCACCGATTCGCTGCAGAGCATGGACCGGCACGGCGTGGTGGCCTTCGTCGGCACCTTCTCCAAGGTGATGCTGCCGGAGCTGCGGCTCGGCTACGCGGTGCTGCCGGAGGCGGTGCTGAACGCGGCCCTCACCGTCAAGCACCTGAACGACTGGCACACCGCCACCGCCAGCCAGCACGCGCTGGCCAAGTTCATCTCGGACGGCTACCTGTCGCGCCACATCCGCCGCTGCAGCGAGATCTACGCGACGCGGCGCGAGCGCCTGCAAGCCCTGTTTGCCGGGCCGCTGTCGCCGTGGTTCGAACTGGTGCCGGCCAGCGCCGGCTTCCACGTGGCCGCGCTGTGCAAAAAGCCGCTGGACCTGGACCTGCTGCGGCGGCTGGCGCGGCGCGCCGACGTCGGCCTCTATCCGCTGTCGAACTTCTACGCCTTCACGCCGCCCAAGGCCGGCCTGTTCCTCGGTTACGGCGGCATCGAGACGCTCGACATCGACACCGCGCTGCTGCGCGTGCGCGACATTCTGCAACAAATGGAGTAAAGCTTCATGAGGATGTAGAATGGTGAATTGACCTGCAACAGACACTCCGAGCCATGCGCCTGACATCCTTCACCGACTACTCCCTGCGTACCTTGCTGTACCTGAGCGCGCACCGGGACCGGCTGGTCACGATCCAGGACATCGCCGACATGCACGCGATCTCGAAGAACCATCTGATGAAGGTGGTGTACCAGCTGGGTCAATCCGGCTTGGTGGAGACGGTGCGGGGCCGCAACGGCGGCCTGCGGCTGGCGAAGGAGCCGAAGGACATCAACATCGGCGCGCTGGTGCGGGCGACCGAGACCGATTTCTTCATGGCCGAATGCTTCGACCGCGAGACCGACACCTGCCCGCTCACGCCCAACTGCGCGCTCAAACACACGCTGAACGACGCCACCAAGGCCTTCCTGGCGGTGCTGGATAAACAAACGCTGCAGGACATGCTGCCGCAGGCCCCGTCCAACGCGGCCAAGCCGGTGCGGATGGTGCGCGGCGCTGCCAGCTAATTCAGGCCGCGTCCCGCTGCAGCTGCGGCAGGGACGCCATCAAATCCGAGAAGCGCTGTCCCTGTATCATCACGTGCTCGCGCAGCAGGCGCGCCGCCAATTCGCCGTCGCCGCCGACAATCGCCTGCACCACGCCGTCATGCTCGTGATAGGACGTGGACAGCCGGTCGCGCACCCGCAGCTGCAGGCGGCGGTAAGGCCGCAGGCGCCGGTACAGGTTGCGCGTCTGCTCGATCAGGAACTGGTTATGGCTGCCGGCGTAGATCGCCTCGTGGAACAACTCGTTCTTGTAGTAGTAGACGTCCGGCTCCTGCGCATCGCGCGCTTCCTGGCAGGCCTGGTGGGCCGCCAACAAAGCCTGCTGCTCCACGGGCGTCATGCGGCGCGCGGCCAGGCGGCCGCAGGTCGCCTCCAGTTCCGACATCACCTCGAACATCTCCACCAGCTGCTGCGGTCCCAGCTCCGCGACGATGGCGCCGCGCCGGGGGCGTATCACCACCAGTCCCATGGAAGCCAGCTGGATCAGCGTCTCGCGCACCGGCGTGCGGGAGACGCCGAAGCGCGCGGCCAACTCGGTTTCATCGAGGTGCTGGCCCGGTTTGAGCTCGCCGATGGCGATCATCTCTTCAATTTCTTCGCGCAGCGTGGCGGAATGGGTGGTCATGGTGTTCGCAGCCTTGTGTATATCAAGCTTCATTATAAGTCGCTTATTTAGCTTGACAATGTATTCGAACCAGATATTCTTGTATACACAAAACAAAGCGTTGCATATTTGACTTACCCCTTGGAGGAATGATGAGCGTAATCACCCGCAGGTCCGTACTGGCCGCCCTGGCCGCCAGCCCGTTGTTGCTGCAACCGGCATGGGCGCAGAGCACCACCCTCAAGATCTCGCACCAGTTCCCCGGCGGGACGGTCACCGACGGCGATTTCCGCGACCGCCTGACCCGCATGTTCGCCGCCGAGGTGGAAAAGCGCAGCAAGGGCAGCCTCAAATTCGAGATCTATCCCGGCTCCTCGCTGATGAAGACCAACGCCCAGTTCTCCGCCATGCGCAAGGGCGCGCTGGACATGTCGCTGGTGCCGCTGTCGTACGCCGGCGGCGAGGTCCCGGAGGTGAACATCGGCCTGATGCCCGGCCTGGTGACATCCTACGAACAGGCCTACGGCTGGAAGAACGCCGAAGTGGGCAAGGAGTTGAGCCGCATCCTGAACGAGAAGGGCATCATGCTGGTGAGCTGGATCTGGCAGGCCGGCGGCGTGGCCTCGCGCACCAAGCCGGTGATCGATCCTGACGATGCCAAGGGCATGAAGATACGCGGCGGCTCGCGCGAGATGGACCTGATCCTCAAGGCCGCCGGCGCCGCCGTGGTGTCGCTGCCGTCCAACGAGATCTACGCCGCCATGCAGACCGGCGCGATGGAGGCGGCGCTGACCTCCTCCACCTCGCTGATCTCGTTCCGCCTGGAGGAAGTGTCGAAGGCGCTGACCACCGGCCGCGCCGGCGCCTACTGGTTCATGTTCGAGCCGCTGATGATGTCCAAGGCCGTCTTCGACCGTCTGACAAAGGAACAGCAGGCCACCATCATGGCCGTCGGCGCCGAGATGGAAGCGTTCGCGCTGACCTCCGCCAAGGCCGACGACACGGCCGTGGCCAACGTCTACGCCAAGGCCAAGGCCAAGGTGGTGGACCTGAATCCGGCCGCGCTGAAAAAATGGCAGGCCATCGCCCGCACCACCGCCTGGAAGGACTACAGCGACCGCAATGAGAGCTGCGCCAAGCTGCTCAAGCTGGCGGAGAAGACGCTGTGAGCCACGGCATAGAGCTGGAGCCGCCGCGCGCGGCCGCGCCGCCGGACAACGCGGCCGTGGCGCTGGCGACCGCGCTGCTGAACAAGCTCAATCACGGGCTGATGCTGGTGTCCATGGTGGCGCTGGTGCTGACTGCCCTCGTGCTGACCTACTCGGTGGTGTCGCGCTACTTCTTCCACGCGCCCACCGACTGGCAGGACGAGGCCTCCGTGTTCATGCTGGTCGGCGTGACCTTCTTCTGCACCGCCTATGTGCAGTCGCATCGCGGCCACATCGGCATCGAGGCGCTGGCTTCGCTGCTGCCGGCGCGCGTGAACGCGGCGCGGCTGTTCATGGTGGACGTGGTGTCGGCGCTGTTCTGCGCCTTCTTCTCGTGGAAGTCGTGGACGCTGTTCCATGAGGCCTGGGTGGACGGCCAGACCACCTCCTCGACCTTCGCCCCGCCGCTGTGGATACCCTACGCCATGATGGCCGCCGGGATGAGCATCCTCACGCTGCAGATCGTGCTGCAAACGCTGGCACGGATGACCAACAAACCTTCATCGGAGCGCGCGGCATGAGCGACCTGACACTGGGCGCCCTGTACGGCGCCGTCACCCTGGTGGTGATGTTCTCCGGGATGCCTATCGCCTTCGCACTGGGCGTGGTGGCCACCGGCTTCATGTACTTCTGCATGCCGCCCTCCTCGCTCGACACGATCACCCAGAACGTGTACGAGGAGATGGCGTCGATCACGCTGCTGTCCATCCCCCTGTTCATCCTGAAGGGCGCGGCCATCGGCAAGTCCCCGGCCGGCAAGGACTTGTACTCCGCGATCCACACGTGGATGCACAAGATACCGGGCGGCCTTGGCATCGCCAACGTGTTCGCCTGCGCGCTGTTCGCGGCGATGGCCGGCTCGTCGCCCGCCACCTGCTCGGCCATCGGCTCGGCCGGCATCCCCGAGATGCGCCGCCGTGGCTACTCGCCCGGTTTCGCGGCCGGCATCATCGCCGCCGGCGGCACGCTGGGCATCCTGCTGCCGCCGTCGATCACCATGATCCTGTACGCGGTGGCCGCCGAGCAGTCGCTGGGCCGCCTGTTCCTGGCCGGGATAGGCCCGGGCGTGCTGCTGGTGCTGCTGTTCGCCGGCTATGCCGTCTACCGCGCGCACAAGGAATACAAGGCCGCGCTGGTCATCTACCAACAGGGCGGCGCCAAGTCGGCCTACCTGGAGGACGAGCACTACACGCTGGCGCAGAAGGTGGAGATGCTGCCGCGCGTGCTGCCCTTCATCATCCTGCTGATCGGCGTGATGGTCGCGCTGTACGGCGGTTTCGCCACGCCGTCCGAGACCGCCGGCTTGGGCGCCTTGCTGGCGCTGGTGCTGCTGGCCGCGATCTACGGCGTGTGGCGGCCGAAGGACCTGTCGCCCATCCTCAGCTCCTCGATCAAGGAATCGACGATGCTGTTGCTGATCATCGGCATGTCGCTGTTCTATTCGTACGTGATGAGCTACCTGCACATCAGCCAGTCCGCCGCCGCGTGGGTGGTCAGCCTGCACCTGTCGAAATGGCTGCTGCTGGCGGTGATCCTGCTGATGGTGATCGTGTTCGGCTTCTTCCTGCCGCCGGTGTCGATCATCCTGATGACGGCGCCCATCATCCTGCCACCGCTGAAGGCCGCAGGCTTCGATCTGATCTGGTTCGGCATCGTGATGACGGTGGTGATGGAAATGGGCCTGATCCACCCGCCGGTGGGCCTGAACATTTTCGTCATCAAGAACATCGCGCCCGACATCCCGCTCAAGGATGTGGTGTGGGGTGTGTTCCCGTTCCTGATTTTGATGTTCGTGGCGGTGCTGCTACTATGCCTGTTCCCGTCCATTTCCACCGGCCTGCCGGACATGATCATGGGAGCAAAATAAAATGAACTGGAACACCCTGCAGCAGAACCGCGCCGCGCGCTTGCAGCGGGCGCGCGGCGCCCTGGGTAATGAACTGGACGGCAAGAGCCTGCCGGCCGCGCGCGTCGCCGACCTGCTGCACGCGGCGCTGGAGTGCGGCGACCGCGTCTGCCTGGAAGGGAACAACCAGAAGCAGGCCGACTTCCTCGGCCACGCGCTGGCCAACCTGGACCCGGCGCGCATCAACAACCTGCACATGCTGCAGTCGGTGCTGGCGCTGCCGGAGCACCTCGACGTGTTCGAGCGCGGCGTCGCCTCGCGGCTGGACTTCTCGTTCTCCGGCCCGCAGGCGGTGCGCGTGGCGCGGCTGGCCTCCGCCGGCAAGCTCAATATCGGCGCCATCCACACCTACCTGGAGCTGTTCAGCCGCTACTTCATCGACCTGCCGCCGCGCGTCTGCCTGATCGCGGCGGAGGCGGCCGACCGCCACGGCAACCTGTACACCGGCCCGAACACCGAGGACACGCCGGCCATCGTCGAAGCTACCGCCTTCAAGCAGGGCATCGTCATCGTGCAGGTCAACCGCATCGTGGACACCGTGCCGCGCGTGGACGTGCCGGGGGACTGGGTCGATTTCGTCGTGCAGTCGCCGCGCCCCTACTACATCGAGCCGCTGTTCACGCGCGATCCGGCGCAGATCTCCGAGATCCAGGTGCTGATGGCGATGATGGCCATCAAGGGCATCTACGCCGAGTATGGCGTGCAGCGCCTGAACCACGGCATCGGCTTCGACACCGCCGCCATCGAGCTGCTGCTGCCGACCTACGCCGAGTCGCTGGGCCTGCGCGGCAAGATCGGCAAGCACTGGGCGCTCAATCCGCACCCGGCGCTGATCCCGGCCATTGAAGCGGGCTTCGTGCAGTCGGTGCATTCCTTCGGCTCGGAGCTGGGCATGGAGGACTACATTCATGCGCGGCCGGACGTCTTCGCCATCGGCCCGGACGGCACCATGCGCAGCAACCGCGCCATGTGTCAGGCCGCCGGCCACTACGCCTGCGACATGTTCATCGGCTCGACGCTGCAGATCGATTTGCAGGGCAATTCATCGACCGCCACGGCGGGCCGCATCTCCGGCTTCGGCGGCGCCTCCAACATGGGCGCTGACGCGCGCGGACGGCGCCACGCCAGCCCGGCGTGGCTGAAGGCGGGCGAGCAGGCGCGCGCGGGCCGCAACACCATCCCGCGCGGCCAGAAGCTGGTGGTGCAGATGGTGGAGACCTTCCGCGAGCATATGCAGCCGGCCTTCGTGGAGAAGCTCGACGCGTGGGAGCTGATGGAACAAGCCAAGATGGCGATACCGCCGGTGATGATCTACGGCGACGATGTCAGCCACATCCTGACCGAGGAAGGCATCGCCAACCTGCTGATGTGCCGCACCGACGAGGAGCGCGAGCAGGCGATACGCGGCGTGGCGGGCTACACGCCGGTCGGCCTGGCGCGCGACAAGCGGATGGTGGAGAACCTGCGCGACCGGGGCATCATCCAGCGCGCGGAGGATCTGGGCATCGACAAACGCATGGCCACGCGCGACCTGCTGGCCGCCCGCAATATGAAAGACCTGGTGCGCGCATCGGGTGGCTTGTACCAGCCGCCCAAGCGTTTCCGCAACTGGTGAGGAGCTGACAATGGAAACACTGAACTACCGATTCGAACAAGGCACGCAGCGCCTGAAGGCCGCGCCGCACGTGGTGGGCGTGGTCGGTTCCGGCAATCTGGAAGTGCTGATCGAACCGGCCGACCTGGCCGGCGCCTGCACCATCGAGATCACCACCGCCGCCGTCGGCTTCGGGCCGATCTGGGAAGCGGTGATGCGCGACTTCCACCAGCGCTGGCTGCTGGCCGATACCCGCATCTCCATCAACGACATGGGCGCCACGCCCGCCGTGGTCAGCCTGCGCATGGACCAGGCGGTGCAGACCATGCTGGGAGAATCGCAATGAGCAGCTACCAGGAAGCGAACGCGCGCGAGCGTCTGCAGCAGCTGTTCGATCCGCACAGCTTCGAGGAATTCCTGCCGCCGTCGGAGCGCATCGTCAGCCCCCACCTGGGGCAGCTGAACGCGCCGGTGGCGTTTGACGACGGCGTCGCAGTCGGCCGCGCGAAGCTGGGCGGCGTGACCGTCTACGCGGCGGCGCAGGAAGGTGGATTCATGGGCGGCGCGGTCGGCGAGGTGCACGGCGCCAAGCTGGTCGGCCTGCTGCGGCGCGCGGTGCGCGACCAGGTGGCGGCGGTGGTGCTGCTGGTGGAATCGGGCGGCGTGCGCCTGCATGAAGCCAACGCCGGCCTGATCGCGGTGTCGGAAGTGATGCGCGCATTGCTGGACGTGCGCGCAGCCGGCATCCCCGTGGTGGTGCTGGTGGGCGGCTCGAACGGCGCCTTTGGCGGCATGGGCATCGTCTCGCGCTGCGCCAACGTGGTGGTGATGTCGGAGGAAGGCCGGCTGGCGATGTCCGGCCCGGAAGTGATCGAGACCGCCAGCGGCGTCGAGGAATTCGATTCGCGCGACCGTGCGCTGGTGTGGCGCACCAGCGGCGGCAAGCACCGCTACCTGATGGGCGATTGCCAGCGCATCGTGGCCGACGATATCGCCGCCTTCCGCGAAGCCGCCCGCGAGGCGCTGGCCGCGCTGGCGGGCCGGCCGGTGGAGCTGACGCTGGAGGCGCTGGAGGCCGAGCAGCAGATGCTGGACGAACGCATCGCCCGCTTCGGCGCCCTGCCCGATCCGGTCGACATCTGGAGTGCGATGCACATCGCGGATGCGGCCAATATCCCGATGCTCGATGTGGACAGTTTTATCGCGGCCGCCGGCCAGCACCGTTTGGGAGTCTGAGATGGATTGGAAAAAACTGGCTGACACGCTGTTCCCGCAAGGGCACGCCATCGTCGAGCAGGACGATTTCCTGTGCGGCAGCGCGCAGGTGGATGGACAGGCGGTGGCGGTGATCGGCACCACGGCCCATACGCCGATCGGCGTGGAGATCGCGATGGCGCAGGCCAAGGCCATCCTGCGCACGGTGCGCGAATTCCCCGGCATGCCGATACTGATGCTGGTCGATACGCAGGGCCAGCGCCTGCGCCACCGCGACGAGATGTTGGGCATTAACAGCTACATGGCGCACCTGGGCAAATGCGTGGACCTGGCGCGGCGCAAGGGGCACAAGATCATCGGCCTGGTGTACGACCAGGCGCTGTCCGGAGGCTTCATCACCAGCGGCCTGCTGGCCGACGCCTGCTACGCCCTGCCCGACGCCACCATCCGCGTCATGGGCTTGCCGGCGATGGCGCGCATCACCAAGGTGCCGGAGGAGCGCTTGACGGAACTGGCGCAAAGTAATCCGGTGTTCGCGCCGGGGCCGGAGAACTATCTGCGCATGGGCGGACTCGAAGCGATCTGGGAAGGCGACCTGGCCGCGCACTTGCGCGCCGCGCTGGCCGCGCCGGCCAATGGCGACCAGCGCAGCGCCCTGGGCCTGCAACGAGGCGGCCGGCGCTGGGCGCAGCCGGTGATCGATGCAGTGATGACCGACAGCCATGTCCGCGTTGCCTGAACCGGCGCGGACGATGCAGGCCGCCGGGCGCGGCCTGGAACGGCATATGCTGGTGTGGCTGTCCGAGGCGGGCTGGCAGGAGGTGATGCGCGTGGCCGAGCCGAGGCACAAGGCCGCGCTGACGCTGTGGCAGGGACAGGACTGGCCTGCCGTGGTGCGGCGCGTCGACATCGATGCGCCGCCGGACGAGATCTGTCTCGGCCTGCCGCTGCCGCCGGACGAGGACACCGGCGAGAAGGTGCGTATATCGCTGCGCGCGCAGACGGCGGAAATCAGCAGGACATCGCCGGCGGTGGAGCTGCGCGCGGCCTTGCGCAGCGCTGGATCGTGGCGCGAGTCGCTGACGGCGCTGGAGAGCGAGACGGCGCACCTGCACCTGCGCATCTACGGATCGATGGCGATGCAGGCGCTGACTGGGCTCCTTTATTTGACGCCGACCTCGGACATCGACATCCTGTTCCATCCGCGCAGCCGGGAAGAGCTGCATGACGGCGTGGCGCTGCTCTCGCGGCACGCGACGCACGTTCCGCTCGACGGCGAGATCGTGTTCCCCGGCGGGCAGGCGGTGTCGTGGAAGGAGTGGCGCACGGCGATGGACAATCCGGCCAGGGTGATCGTCAAGGAACTGCATGGGGTGCGGCTGGTGGATACGGCGTCGCTGCTGGCGACGTTGGAGGATAGCTGATGCGCGCCATCCGCACAAACGTGCGCCGACGCTTGCCGGTACCGATGCCGAATGCGGAGGATCGCAAAGCGCGGCGCAGCTTTGCCGGCGACGTGGCGCGGATGGCGGTCGGCAGCCTGCACGCGGAGCTTTGCCTGTATCCGAAGCCGGGATTGGTATCGCCGGTGGACACCGGCAGCCATGACGACATGGACGCGCAGACCTTCATGCGCAGCCTGTTCTCGCTGCGTCACTACTTTAAAAAAATCTGCCTGGCGGGATGGGACGACGCGCCGTTCGCGCGGCTCAAGCAGTTGGGCATCGAAGCCGAGGCGGCGATGCTCAAGGCGACGCACGGCATCAACACGCATCGCGGCGCGATCTTCAGCCTTGGCCTGCTGTGCGCCACCGCCGGACGCGCCCGTGCACAAGGCACGCCGATGACGCCCGCCGCGCTGCGCGCCGCCATGCTGATACGCTGGGGCGGCGAGCTGGCCATGCACGCGGCGCCGCCGGAGGAAAACAGCAACGGCCTGCGCGTGGCGGCGCTGTATGCGGTCAGCGGCGCGCGGGAGGAAGGCGCGCTCGGGCTACCGTCGGTGTTCGACATCGGCGTGCCGGCGTTGCAGGCAGCGCGCGCACGCGGCGCACGCATGACGCATGCGCGCATCGACACCCTGTTCACGCTGATGGCCTCCATCAACGACAGCAACGTCTATCACCGCGCCGGCCCGCAAGGCGCGCAGGCCGTGCGCGCACATGCGCAACGCTTCATCGACCTTGGCGGCACGGCCAACGCCGAGTGGCATGCCGAGGCATTGGCCAGCCATCGGGAGTTCGTGCGGCAGCGCCTGTCGCCGGGCGGCGCGGCGGATCTGCTGGCGGCCAGCTGCCTGGTGCACGCCTTCGCCTCGCTGGATCGCGGACGGGCATGACTATGTCCTACGGCGCGCATTCCCGCCTGCTGCTGCTCTGCCCCGGCCAGGGCGGCCAGCACGCGGCGATGTTCGACCTGGCCCGCAGCAGCCCCGCCGGCGACGCCACCGCCGGCACGCTGCTGGCCGGCCTGGCGCTGGCCGGCGATGCGGACATCTACGCCAACCGCAACGCCCAGCCGCTGATCGTCGCGGCCACGCTGGCGATGTGGGAATCGATCCGCGCGTTCGCGCCGCAGCCCGCGCTGGTGGCCGGCTACAGCATCGGCGAGCTGGCCGCATACGGTGTCGTTGGAGCCTGCCCGCCGGAGACTGCGGTGCGGCTGGCCGTCGAACGCGCACGGCTGATGGACGGCTGCGCCCTCGCCCTGCCCGGCCAGACGCTGACGGCCATCTCCGGCCTGGCGCTGCCGCGCGTGGCGGTCCTGCTGGCCGAACACGATTTTTACATGAGCATAGAAAACGGCGACGACGCCTGCATCGCCGGCGGCCCGGCCGCGAGCGCCGAAGCACTGGAGCGCGCCGTACACGCGGCAGGAGGACGCAGCACGCGTCTGCCGGTGGAAGTAGCCTCGCACACGCGCTACATGCAAGCGGCCGTGGCCCCGTTCGCGACGGCCTTGCAGCAGGTGGAATTCAAGCCGATGGTCGCGCCGGTATTGTCCGGCATCGGCGCGACGGCCGTCACCACCAAGGCGCAGGCGGTGGACCAGCTCTCGCGCCAGCTGGCGGAAACCATCCACTGGGCCGGCTGCATGGACGCCGCCGCCGAAGCCGGCATCACCTACGCGCTGGAGCTTGGCCCGGGCGCCGCGCTATCGCGCATGCTGCAGAGCCGCCACCCGCACATCAACACGCGCTCCGTGGCCGATTTCCGCACGCTGGACGGCATCCGCAAATGGCTGGAGCGCGTCGCCGAATAAGCGGCGGCAAACCTCAACCGCGATTATTCTGCGTCGCCCACGCGACGATATTTGCCGCGTCCATCGCGCCCGGCTGGCGCGCCACTTCGCGCCCGCCCTTGAACAGCGCCAGCGTGGGTATGCTGCGGATCGCATAGCGCGCCGCCAGTTCCTGGGCTTCCTCGGTGTTGAGCTTGACCACGCGGAACTGCGGCTCCAGCCGCTGCGTGGCCTGCGTATAGAACGGCGCCATGGTCCGGCACGGGCCGCACCAGGGCGCCCAGAAATCCACCAGCACCGGAATGTCGCTGCGCTCGATATGCTTGAGAAAGCGCGCGGCCGACAAGTCCACCGGCTGGCCGGTGAACAGCGCCTTCTGGCACTTGCCGCACACGGGCTGCTGGGCCAGTTTGGCGGCGGGCACGCGGTTGACGGCGTCGCAATGCGGGCAAACGATGTGCAGCGATTCAGGCTGCGCGGCGGCGGTATTGGTCATCTTTATCTCCAGACAGCGTCAAGCCGCCCATGATAAAGCATGGACAAAAAAAAATGCCGCGGCGCGCGACGGGGGATCGCACGGCGCGGCGGGAATCAGGGCTTATCGGCCCCGTCGCCCGTCTCAGGTTTCCTTGCGGGCGCCAGTCTGTTTGCTGGCTTGAGCAGCTTGAGCGGCGGTTTGGGCCTGCGAGGCTTGCCCGCCTTGCATGCTGCCTTCGCGGCCTTCACGGCTTTCGGTGCCGTTATGGCCGGCGCTCTGCATGGTCGAGGTGCCGCGCATTTCATTGCCGCGCGATTGACGCATGCCGTCCGTGTGCGAGACGAAAGGATCGGAGAAGCGCTCCACCGCGTCCTGATGGCTGCGCAGCGTTTTTTCCGTTTCTTCCGACGTCACGCGCGCCACTTCGTCCGCCAGCGCCTTGGCGGTGCGGCTGGTTTCCTGCACGTGTTCCTCCGCCACTTTGGACAAGTCGACCTGGGTGTCGGCGGCGATGCGCGACAGGTGCTGCTGGTAGGCGCGCAGCTTTTCCGCTGTGGGCTGGGCGTGGGCGGCGGCGGCGGCGATCGCCTCCGTCGGACGGTGCGCGGTGATGATCTGCTGGCCCGTCATCGTGCTTTCTTCCAGCAGGGTTTGAGCCAATTGAATGTTCAGGTCGCTGTACTGCTGCACAGTGCGGAACAAGGACTTCGACATGTCGTTAAAGAACGACAACTGAGCTTCCATATGGGTTTTGGCTGCCGGGGTGACAGATTGGGAAAATGGATACATAGATTTGCCTCGAAAAGAAAGTAAAAGGATGGCCTGGGGAGTGTCGAACCGGTTTCGACGCCGCGTTGGCAGCGCGAATGCCAAGGCTACGTTAGACAGTCCCGCGACATCTGATCTAGATCAAACGTGCGGGATGCACATCGCCGGATCCCCGCAATCAGGATTACTCCAGAGCCACACCTTCTTCATTCAATCGCGCGCGGCGCGCCACCTTTCATGCCAGAGGCCACCCGTGGCCAGCGCCAAGCCCAGCAGCAACTGCACACCCACCGTTTGCGGCGTGGCGACGCCGTTGAAGCCGACCACGTCCAGCACGGGCACCTTGGTCGCCTGTGTCGCGACGTACATGCCAAACAGAAACAGTGCGAGGAAGACGCGGCTGCTGCGGCTGGTGCTCCCGAGCACGCTGGCGGCGCCGGCCAGCGCCAGCACGCCGGTCAGCAACGCGGCGGCGCGCAGTGGCACCGCCATCGTCCAGCGCAGCAACACCGGCGCGGTGAACAGCAGCGCCAACATGCAGGACGCCAGCAACTGCGCGCCATAACGGCGCCCGCCGCCGCCTGGCGCCGTGCCGCTCATCGCGTCCACGTCGTGCTGATGGTCGCGCACGCTGATCTCGCTCACCAGCACGCCCCAGACGGCGATGGCCGCGACGATCACGCCGCCCAGCGCCGCCGCCGGCAGCACGCAGCCGACGATCCACAGCACCAGCGCCGCCATTACCGCCGCCGGATTGGACACCAGCGTCAGCGCCAGCACCGCCAGCGCCTGGCCGGCCATGCCCGGCACGCGCGCGGCCAGGCCGAACAGCGGACGCACCAGCCGCAGCAACGGCCGCAGCAGGCGATTGGCCAGGGCCAGCGGCGACCAGCGGCCGCCGCCCGGTGCGCGCACCTTGACGCGGTCCGGCGCGAAGCGATGGAACAGCCATTGGGCCGGCAACAGCGGCAACAAGGCCACCAGCGCGCAACCGAAGCGCGTGGCCGTCAGCTGCGCGCTCCACAGCCAGGTGGGCAGCACCAGCGGCGCCAGCGCCGGATTGAATTCGCCGCCACCGATGGTGAAATTGGAAGTGTGCAGTATCGCCTTCACGGTCAGCACCGACGCGCCCATGCCGGAAAAATCGATCAGCAGCAACGGCGACCATAAGCCATTGCTCTCAGCGGTCAACGCAATGGGTGCCGCCAACTGCGCCACGTAGAGGATGAAGTACAACACGTCGCCCCGCTTGCCCATCAGCGGCGCCCACGCGTCGCACAGCAGCGCCATCGCGGTGGTGAAGAACACCAGCGGCAGCAACAGCACCGCGAAGGTCTGCAGATAGACCAGCGGCTGGATCGGCCCCTGGCCACGCACCATGTGCAGCACCAGCATGGTCAACATGAAGATGAACAGCAGTCCGCACAGGTAGGCCACGCCGCCCAGCCAGCGGCCGAACAGGAACACGGCGTTGCTGACCGGCGTGGCCGCCAGCACCGCGCCGGCGCCGCTGCGCACATCCTCGCTCATGCGCCCGCGCACCAGGTAGAAGCCGGCCAGCCCGAAAAACAGGCCGCCCAGCGCCGCGCTGCCGAAGGCCAGGCAGCTGCTGGTGTAGGCCACGCGCGTGTCGTCGGCGGTGATCATCGCCACGCCCCTGGCCGGATCGCCCACCATCACCCAGGTCAGCGCGATCAGCGCCAGCACGGCCACCAGCGTGCCGGTGCGGCGCATGCGCAGCCGCACCTCGGTCAGCAGCAACAGCTTCAGTGCCAGCGCGTTCATGCCGCCGCTTCCTGCACGGCGTAGCGCTGCGTCATCAGCGCTTCCTCCAGCGTCGGTTCGGCCGGCACCGCGCCGGCGCACGGCGAGGACGCGTGGGCGATGCGCAGGCTGATGCCGTGCTCATTGCGCTGCGCCTGCAGCACCTGCACCTCGCCGCGCAGGGCCTCGTAGTGTTGCGCCTCCACCGTGACCGACCACACCTTGCTGCGCGCGTCGCGCACGAAGCTGTCCGGCGTGTCGTAGGCCATCAGCCTGCCCTTGTTCATGATGGCCAGGTGGCTCGCCATGTTCTCGATATCGGAGACGATGTGGGTCGACACGATCACCAGCTTGCGGAAGCCGATCTCCGACAGCAGGTGGCGGAAGCGCAGCCGCTCCTCGGGATCGAGGCCGGCGGTCGGCTCGTCGACGATCAGCACATCGGGATCGTTGAGCAGCGCCTGGGCGATGCCGAGCCGGCGCCGCATGCCGCCCGAGAAGCCGGCCGCCTGCCGGTTCGCATGCTCGTGCAGGTTGACCATCTCCAGCAGCAGCCGCAGGCGGGCCGGATCGCGCACGCCCTTCAACGCCGCGAAGTACTGCAGGAACTCCAGCGCCGTCAGGTTCGGATACACGCCGAAGTCCTGCGGCAGGAAGCCCAATCGGCCGCGTATGGCGTCGGGCTGCTTGACGATGTCGGCGCCGTCGAACAGGATCTGGCCACTGGTCGGCCGGGTCAGCGTGGCGATCATCTGCATCAGCGAGGTCTTGCCCGCGCCGTTATGGCCGATCAGGCCGACCACGCCGGCCGGCAAATTCAGACTGACGTCGTCGACCGCCCGCACGTTCTTCGCATAAGTTTTAACGACGTTGCGTAATTCAAGCATGTACCAAGGGCTCCCGAAAATGAAAGCGGGGCCGGCCCGGCACGATGCCGGACCAGCCCCGCGAACTGGCGCCCTATTCTACTGTGTTATTTAAATAACACGGCAGCTTTTTGCACCGTCAGCCACACGCCGATCGCCAGCGGAATGCCGACCGCCAGCCAGCCGAAGGCCACGGCGGCGGGACTGGTCACGCCGTTCGACGCGACCGCCGTGCCGCTCGATGCGGCGGCGTCGCGCTCGTGCGCCAGCTTCTTCTCGGCGGCCAGTTCGGCCTCGGTCATGAAGTGCTTGTCGGCCACCGGGCGCACCATCAGGTTGCACAGCAGGCCAAGCACCAGCAGGCCGGCCAGCACGTACATGGTGATGTCGTAGGCCTGCGCCTTCGGCACGCCGTGCGCGATCTGGTATTCGCGGATGTAGGTCACCAGCAGAGGACCGAACACGCCGGCCACCGACCACGCGGTCAGCAGGCGGCCGTGGATCGCACCCACCATCTGGGCGCCGAACAAGTCGGCCAGGTACGCCGGCACGGTGGCGAAGCCACCGCCGTACATCGACAGGATGATGCAGAAGAAGCCGACGAACAGCGCCAGCTGCCCGCCGTGCGCCATCGACGGCACCAGGCCATACAGCGCGATGCCCAGCACCAGGAAGATGCCGTAGGTGGCCTTGCGGCCCAGGTAGTCCGAGCACGAGGCCCAGACGAAGCGGCCGCCGATGTTAAACAGCGACAGCAGGCCGGTGAAGCCGGCCGCGATGGCGGCGATCTGGCCCTTCTGCGCCAGCGTCAAATCGTTGAACGCGACGTTCACGCCCAGCAGCCGGCCGGCGAAGATCTCCTGCAGCAGCGGCGAGGCCATGCCCAGGATGCCGATACCGGCCGTCACGTTCAGGCACAGCACCAGCCACACCAGCCAGAATTGCGGGATGCCCCACACCTTGCTGGCGTGGACGTGGCGGCTGGTGATCATGGTGTTGGCGCTGGCCTTGGCCGGCGGCGTCCAGCCGGCCGGTTTCCAGCCGGTCGGCGGCACGCGGTACGACAGCGCGCCGGCCAGCATGAAGACGAAGTAGATCGCCGCCATCACCAGGAAGGTCTGCCACACGCCGACCGAATCGGCCGTCGCGAAGAACTTCATCAGCTTGTCGGCCAATGGCGCGCCGATCATCGCGCCGCCGCCGAAGCCCATGATGGCCATGCCGGTCGCCATGCCGCGCCGGTCCGGGAACCATTTGATCAGCGTGGACACGGGCGAGATGTAGCCCAGCCCCAGGCCGATGCCGCCGATCACGCCGGAGCCCAGCCACATCAGCCAGATCTGGTGCTGGTACACGCCCAGCGCCGAGATCACCAGGCCGCCGCACCAGCACAGCGCCGACACCACGCCGGCCTTGCGCGGGCCGGCGTGCTCCAGCCAGCCGCCGAACAGCCAGGCGGACAGGCCGAGGAAGACGAAGAACATCGTGTACATCCAGCCCAGCATGGAGATCTGCCAGTCGCAGGTGGACGACAGTATCCGGGCCATCAGGTCCATGTCGGCCGGACAGGCCAGCGCCTCCTTGATGCCGAGCGCGCGCGACAGCGGCAGCCAGAACACCGAGAAGCCGTACGCCATGCCGATGCACAGGTGGATCGCCAGCGCCGCGGGCGGCACCAACCAACGATTGAAACCGGACCCCGCCACCGTCCGTTCCTTTTCCAGAAAATCAAATATTGCCATCTAAAGCCCCTTATATTTTCATGTAACTAAAGTACATGTTTCACCCATGCAACTACGGGCGGGAGGGTAGCATAAAGATAGCGAGTTGTCCTACGGACGGCGTTTCAAATCGGCCGGGGTGAACCACAGCTCCTTGCGCGCCAGCGGAGTCTGCGGCGGCAACAGCGGATTGGGCAGCTCGATCACCCGGCGCCGGTCGAACCTGGCCTTGCGCAGCAGGCTGGCGAAGTGCTGGTCGAACAGGCGCGCAAAGCTGCCGTCGGCCAGCGCCGTTTCCAGGCCGGCCCGCACCGCCTCGGCCAGGGCCGGGTTGTCGCGATTGACGAAAAAGTAATCGGCGGTGACATAGTGCAGCACGATATACGGATCGATTGCCAGCTCGGGATGGCGCGCCGCCTCGGCCCAGATCTCGTAGGCCGAGCGCGGCGCCCAGTCGATCCGCCCGGCGTTCAGCATGCCGAACAAGCCGTTGTAGGCGGCCAGCGCATGCACTTGCAGGCCGCTGTGGCGCAGGATGCGCAGGTCCGGCCAGTCATGCCCCTGGGCGGTGGAAAACCTCTTCAGGTCGTCCACCGAGCGCACTTCGCGCAGCAATTCCTTGCGGTCGCCGCGCAGCAGGACGAAGCGCCAGCCGATCAGGCCGCGCGTCATCGGTATCCGCACCGGCAGCAGCGCCTGCTCACGCTCGACCGAGGTCATGGTGCCGACGATGTCGATGCGGCCGGAGCCGGACTGCAATTCCACCAGCGCGCGGTTCTGCTGCATGCGGGTCGGCGACAACTCCACCCGGTACAAGCCGCCCGACTTGGCCAGCGCCAGTTGCAACAGCGCCAGGCCGTACTCGCCGCGCTCATCGTCGGCGCTCTCGGCCCTGGGATAATGCACCACGATGGGTTCGGCCCCGGCCGCCGCCGCGAGCAGCATCAGGCAGGCGCACAGCAGCCGGCGTAACTTAGGCATGTAACATTTCCGCAAAAGTAACTCTCCGACAATACTCACCCAGTTGCATGGCGACGTCAAGCCTGCCGAATTTTTAATCAAACACGTGCAATGCCCGGCGCCCCGGTGTACACTAGCTTTAATTGCCGAAAGGAAATATCGATCATGGCCATCGCCGCACTCAGTTCAGGAGTCACCGGACTCAACGCCGCCGAACGCGCGTTGGGCAACAGCGCGCACGCGATCGCCAATACCGGCACCCAGGGCTTCCAGCCGGCGCAGGCCGTGTTCAAGGAAAACGCCCCGGCCGGCAGCGGCGTGTCGATCTCCTTCCAGGCGCAGCAACTGCAGGCGGCGGACGCGCCCAGCGCCACCGACCTCGCCACCGAAACCACCAACTCGCTGGTCTACAAGGCGCAATTCGATCTGTCGGCCAAGGTGATACAAGCCGCCGACCAGAATATCGGGACGCTAATCAACACCAAAGCTTGACAGGGTCTGGCCGAATCGGCACATTGAAGTCTGCCGAAAAGGGAGACCCATGATAAGAGACCAGGAAACGCTCAACATCCTGTTGGACAGCATCCGCCGCTTCGTGCGCGAACAGCTGGTGCCGCACGAGCAGCAAGTGGCCGAAACCGACGAGATCCCCCCGGCGCTGGTGGCGCAGATGCGCGAACTGGGCCTGTTCGGCCTCTCCATCCCCGAACAATACGGCGGCCTGGGTCTGACGATGGAGGAGGAAGTGCTGGCCGCGTTTGAAATCGCCCGCACCTCGCCCGCCTTCCGCTCGCTGTTCGGCACCAACAACGGCATCGGCTCGCAGGGCATCCTGATCGACGGCACCGAGGACCAGAAGAACGCCTGGCTGCCGCGCATGGCCTCCGGCGAAATCGTCGGCTCCTTCGCGCTGACCGAGCCGGGATACGGCTCCGACGCCGGCTCGCTCGCCACCTCCGCCGTGCGCGACGGCGACCACTACGTCATCAACGGCACCAAGCGATACATCACCAACGCGCCGGAGGCCGGCGTGTTCACCGTGATGGCGCGCACCGACGCCACGCGCAAGGGACCGGGCGGCGTGTCGGCCTTCATCGTCGAACGCGGCACGCCCGGCATCTCGCTCGGCAAAAAGGACAGAAAGATGGGCCAGCAAGGCGCCCATACCTGCGACGTGATCCTCGAGAACTGCCGCGTGCCGGCCGCCTGCATCATCGGCGGCAAGGAGGGCCAGGGCTTCAAGACCGCGATGAAGGTGCTGGACAAGGGCCGCCTGCACATCTCCGCCATCTGCGTGGGCGTGGCCGAGCGCATGCTGGAGGACGCGCTGCGCTACGCCATGGAGCGCCAGCAGTTCGGCCAGCCCATCGCCGAGTTCCAGCTGATCCAGGCCATGCTGGCCGACAGCAAGGCCGAGATCTACGCCGCCCGCAGCATGGTGCTGGACGCCGCCCGCCGCCGCGACAACGGCGAGGACATCCCGACCGAAGCCTCGTGCTGCAAGCTGTTCGCCTCCGAGATGTGCGGCCGCGTGGCCGACCGCTCGGTGCAGATCCACGGCGGCGCCGGCTACGTGTCGGACTACGCGGCCGAGCGCTTCTACCGCGACGTGCGCCTGTTCCGCATCTACGAAGGCACCTCGCAGATCCAGCAGCTGGTCATCGCCCGCAACATGATCAAGGCGGCCGGGGCCTGATGGAGGCCCTCGACACCGGCCGCCTGCTTGCCACGCTGCCCGCGCGCCTGGGCGGCATCCCGCGCCGCTGGGCCGAACGCGCGCCGCAGGCGCCGGCGCTGCACGACGGCGCGCGCCACTGGTCCTACGCCGAGCTGACGGCAGCCATCGACGAAACCGCGAACCTGCTGCGCGCGCTGGAAGTGCGGCCCGGCGACCGACTGATGGTGGTCGGCGAAAACTGCGCCGCGCAGGTGGCGCTGATCTTCGCCGCGGCCGACATCGACGCGTGGATCGTCAACGTCAACGGCCGCCTGTCGGCGCGCGAGGTGGACCAGATCCTGGGCCATAGCGGCGCGCGGCGGGTGATCTACCTGGCGGCGCCGGGCGATGGCTCGGCATCGGCGCCCCTCCCCGCCTCGCCGGAATCCGCCGCGCACGGCCAGCGCCATGCTGCCGTGCCCACGCCCTCGCCGTTCGGCACATGGATGATCGGTGCGCTCAACGCCCACTGCGCGCCGGAGCCGGTGCACGCCGATCCGGCGCAACAGGTGGCGGCGCTGATCTACACCACCGGCACCACCGGCCAGCCCAAGGGCGTGATGCTCACGCACCGCAACCTGCTGTTCATCGCCGCAGTCTCCAGTACCCTGCGCGGCCTCACGCCCACCGACCGCGCCTACGGCGTGCTGCCCATCACCCACGTCTACGGCCTGGCCTCGGTCATGCTGGGCACCCTGTACGCGGGCGCCTGCCTGTACCTGTGCCCGCGCTTCGCGCCGGAGGCCGTGCTGAAGGCGATCCGCGACGACGGCCTGACCATCCTGCAAGGCGTGCCCGCCATGTACGCGCGACTGCTGGAGCAGCTGGGCGGCGCCGGTGAACCGCTGGCGTCGCGGCTGCGCTTCATCTACGCCGGCGGCTCGCCGCTGGCGCCCAGCCTGAAGGCGCAGGTGCAGCAGCTGTTTGGCCTGCCGCTGCACAACGGCTACGGCATGACCGAGACCTCGCCCACCATCAGCCAGACCCGCCTCGACCAACCGCGCGACGACGCTTCGGTGGGTCAGGTCATCCCCGGCGTCGAAGTGCGGCTGGTGGATGCCGGCGGCGACGACGTGGCGCCCGGCGAGGACGGCGAACTGTGGGTGCGCGGCCCGAACATCATGGCCGGCTACTACCGTGAGCCCGAACTGACGGCGGCGGCGATGCGCGACGGCGGCTGGCTCAATACCGGCGACGTCGCGCGGCAGGATGCCGACGGCGCGCTGTTCATCGTCGGCCGCACCAAGGAGCTGATCATCCGTTCCGGCTTCAACGTCTATCCGCTGGAAGTGGAGACGGTGCTCAACGCCCATCCGGCGGTGACGCAATCGGCGGTGGTCGGCCGCAACGCCGACGACGGCAACGAGGAAGTGGTGGCCTTCGTCGAGATCGACCCGCGCCACCGCGTCACGCCCGAGGAATTGCAGCAGTACCTGGCGGGCCTGCTGTCGCCGTACAAATGCCCGTCCGAGATCATCGAAATGCAAGCCCTGCCCGCAGCGGCAACCGGAAAAATCTTGAAAGGACAGCTGCGGCAACTGGCACAAAAATAACCACAAGGGAGACTGGAATGAAAAACATCACAATCGCGGCGCTGACCGCGATGGCACTGGCTGGCGGCGCACAAGCAGAGGAATTCACGGTCGGCGCGGAGCTGCCGCTCACCGGCACGCTGGCCCGCGTGGGCTCCGGCATGCAGGAGGGCGTGCTGGTGGCCGCCGAGGTATTCAACAAGACCAACGGCAAGCACAAGATCAAGATCGTCACCATCGACGACGAATCGGCGCCGGCCAAGGCGGTGGCCGCGGTGGAGAAGCTGGCCAGCCAGGGCGCGGTGGCGATTACCGGCGGCTACGGCTCCAACAACATATCCCCCGCCTCCGACGCTGCCAACAAACTGGGGCTGGTCTACATCACCTCCGGTGGCGTGGACGACAGCCTGGTCAACAGCGGCCGCAAGAACTTCTTCCGCATTAATAACACCGCCGGCTACGAGAAGGCCGTGCAGGGACTCCTGGCCGACATGGGCGCGAAATCCGTGTCCATCATCTTCTCGACCAAGGAGGCCACGTCCGACCTGGCCAACTCGGTGCAGAAGGCGCTGACGGCCAAGGGTATCAAGGCCACCACGCATTCCTTCGATCCGGCCATCACCGACTTCAAGCCGATCATCAACAAGATCAAGCTGCAGGACAAATCGGAAGCGATCCTGATGGTCGGCTACGAAAACGACTACGTCGGCATCCTGCGCGCCGCGCGGGTGCTCAAGCCGCCCGTCAAGGCCATGATCGGCGTGTGGTCGCTGGCCACGCCCAAGATGGCCGCCGAGTTCCCGGACCTGATGCCCAATGTGTACGGCACCGCGCTGCTGCCCTTCCCCGCCGTCTTCGACACCGCCGACGGCAAGGCCTTCGCCGACACCTACAAGGCGCTGTACAAGAAGGAGCCGGACTACCTCGGCCAGTTCGGCTACGTGCAATCGATGCTGCTGTTCGAGGCCATCGCCCGCGCCGCCGACAAGGGCACGGTGAAGAAAGGCGGCGTGGCCGAAGAGCTGCGCAAGACCGACCGCGAAACGCTGATCGGCCGCGTGCAGTTCGGCGCCAACGGCGACAACCCCAACTTCGTGCACCGCATGGGCCAGCACCAGGGCAAGAACATCGTCATCGTCTGGCCCCGCGAGACGGCGACCGGCAAGATGGTGTATCCGGGCCTGCCCTGGTAAGCCGCCGTGACGGAACTGATACTCCAGGCGCTGTATTCCGGCCTGCTGCAAGGCGGCTCCTACGCGCTGATCGCGCTGGGACTGGCGCTGGTGTTCGGCACCATGCGGGTGATTAACCTGGCCCACGGCGAGCTGGTACTGCTGGCGGCCTACATCGCCTACTCGGTCGAATCGGGGCTGGGCCTCAATCCCGCGTGGGCGATACCGATCGCGCTGGTCGTGGTCAGCGCGACGTCGGCCGGCGTGTACTGGATCGTCAGCCGCATCAGGAAGGACCGCGAGATCAACTCGCTGATACTCACCTTCGGCATCGGCGTGATCCTGACCAACCTGATACTGCTGATCTGGAAGGCCGACGTACGCTCGACCAGTTCCAGCTGGCTGCAGGAGGCCTTCGTGGTCGGCCCCTTGTACAGCATGCGCAGCGAGTTGATCTTCTTCGTCGTCAGCCTGCTGCTGATGGGCGGCTTGTGGTGGTGGCTGTCGCGCAGCTGGTACGGGCGTGCGCTGCGGGCCGTCTCCAGCAACCGCGACGCCGCCAAGTTGATGGGCATTTCGCCCGGACGCACGGAGCTGGTGTCGTTCATCGTGGCCGGCATGCTGGCGGGGTTCGCGGGCGTGGCGCTGTACAGCTACGGCGTGATCCAGCCCGCGTATGGCGGCGCGTTGACGGTCAAGGCCTTCATCATCACCGTGCTGGCGGGCATAGGCTCGATCCCCGGCGTGCTGCTGGGCGCCGTGCTGCTCGGCGTGGCCGAGGCGCTCACCGTCACGCTGGCCAGTTCGGCCCTGCAGGAGCTGGCCGGCATGACCTTGTTCCTGCTGGTGCTGTTCGTGATGCCCAATGGCCTGATGGGCGCGGCCCGGAGGCGCGGATGATCCGCCTCGGGTGGATGGCCGCCCTGGCCGCGGCTTACATCGCCGTTCCCATGCTGCTCGGCGCCGACAACTACGTCATGAGCCTGATCGTCGCGGCCATGGTGATCGGCTGCGTCGCCCTGTCCTGGGCGCTGCTGGGGAATATGGGCGGCATGGTCAGCTTCGGCCACAGCGCCTTCTTCGGCGTGGGTGCGTATGTATCGGCCATCGTCACCGCCAAACTGGGCGTGCCTGTACTGGCGGGCATCGCGCTGGGGGGCGCCGGCGCGCTGCTGGCGTCCATCGTGATGCTGCCGGTGCTGCGGCTGCGCGGCCCCTACTTCGCCCTGGCCATCCTGGCCTACGCCCATATCTTCCGCATCCTCGCCACCGAATGGAGCTCGGTCACCGGCGGCTCCGGCGGCATCGCCAACATCCCCGGACTGCCGACGATACTCGGCTACGACATGAGCGGCAAGACCGGCGCCTACCTGACGATACTGACCATCGTGCTGCTGTTCGCGCTGGCCTACCGCGCCATCCGCGCCAGCCACTACGGCATCGCCCTGCGCGCCATGCACGACAGCGAGGACGCCACCCGCGTGGTGGGCGTCAACAGCACGCTGCTCAAAGGGCTGATGCTGATGGTATCCGCCTTCATGGCCGGCGTGGCCGGCGCCTTCAACGCCCACTACATCAACTTCCTCGAACCCGACTACGCCTTCAACAGCGTGTGGGTCACGGTGCCCATCGTCGCCGCCATCTTCGGCGGCTACCGCACCATCGCCGGGCCGGTGGTCGGCGCGCTGGTGGTGTACCTGCTGGACCAACTGGTGTTCAAGACGCTGATCCCCACCGGGCATCAGCTGGTGCTGGGCGGACTGCTGGTGGCGATGATCATCTTCAGTCCCACCGGCCTGCTTGCCCTGCTGCGGAGGAAAGACCATGCTTGAGCTGAACAATCTCTCGGTGCGTTTCGGCGGCCTGACGGCGGTCAACGCCGTCACGCTGACTGTCGGCACGCACGACGTGGTCGGCCTGGTCGGCCCCAATGGCGCCGGCAAGACCACGCTGTTCAACGCCATCTCCGGCCTGGTGCGGCCAACCGGCGGCACGATACGCTTCGACCGCCAGGACGTGCTGCGCACGCCCATCTACCGGCGCGCGCGGCTGGGCATAGGCCGCACCTTCCAGATACCGCAGCCCATGCACGAGCTGACGGTGCGCGAAAACCTGATCGTGGCCCAGCGCTTCGGCGCCGGCCGCGTGGACGAGGACAAGATCGCCGAGATCCTGGACTTCACCAGCCTGGCCGACAAGGCAAGCCGCAACGCCGCCACCGAACTGGCGCTGACCGAACTCAAGGCACTGGAAGTGGCGAAGGCACTGGCCACCACGCCCAAGCTGCTGTTGCTGGACGAAGTGCTGGCCGGGCTGGAGACCAACGGCAAGCGGCGCTTCATGGGCATGCTCAAGGAGATGCACGCGCGCTTCGGCGTCGGCATCATCATCATCGAGCACGATATCGAAACCATCCACGCGCTGTGCCAGCGGGTGGTGGTGCTCAACTTCGGCCAGCTGATCGCGGACGGTACGCCGGAAGCGGTGTTCAACGATCCCGAGGTAATCCGCAGCTACACGGGAGCGGCGCATGCTTGAACTGGACCAGGTACGCGCGGGCTACGGCGCCATCAACGTGTTGTGGGATGTATCGATGCAGGTCGCGGCCGGCAAGCTCACCACCATCATCGGCCCCAATGGCGCCGGCAAGACCACGCTGCTGCGGGCGATCATGGGATTGGTGCCGGTGGGCGGCGGCGAGATCCGGCTGGACGGCGCGCGCCTGAACGGCACGCCCACGTGGGACATGGCCGACCGCAGCGTCGCCATGATCCCCGAAGGCCGCATGGTCTTTCGCGACATGGGCGTGGAGGAAAACCTGATCATGGGCGCCTTCCACAAATCGCACCGCGCGCATGTGAAGCAAAGGCTGGAGGAAGCCTACGAGATGTTCCCGCGCCTGCGCGAACGGCGTACGCAGATGGCCGGCTCGCTGTCCGGCGGCGAAGCGCAGATGCTGGCGATGGCGCGCGGCCTGATGTCCGACCCCAGGCTGCTGCTGATCGACGAACCCTCGCTGGGCCTGGCGCCGCTGGTCGTCAACGAATTGTTCGAGATACTGGTGCGGCTCAAGGCCGGCGGCCGCACCATCATACTGGTCGAGCAAAATACCGAGCGCGCGGTGGGCGTGGCCGATCACGTCTACTTGATGCAAAGCGGACGCGTGGCCCTGTCACAGCCCGCGTCCGAAGTGCAACTCCAGCAGCTCCACGATTTGTACTTTGCGCGGTGAGGTGAAGTTATGCCGCGGCGATCTACCAGCCCAGGTAATAATCAGCCGGCAGCCAGCTCGGGCGAGGCAGGCCGAAATAGGACTGCAGCATTTTCTCCGCCTCGCAGAAGGCGCCTTCGACCCAGCCCTGCTGATCCGAATACGCTTCGCCGCAGATGTGGATATCCTCCGTCGACAAAGGCTTGCGCATGTAGGGCATCACATCCTGCACCTTGTAGCCCGCCTTCCAGGCATGATAGCCGGCGCCAAACGGGTCATCGCCCCAGTCCTTGAACCAGGTAACGTAGGGCATAGGGACTCCCACGCCGTGCAATTCGCGCAGTTCCTTGACCACCTCCTTGACCATCATGTCGCTCGCCGCGACGTCGTTCAGCGCCTCGACTTCCTGCTGCGATGCCAGCCTGGTCGCGCGTGGCCGGAATTTCACCGGATCGTCCGACAGCGCCTTCCAGAACGTCTCCGTCTCCATATCGCCGTAGCTACCGAGCAGCATCGAATGGTCGGTCACTTGCGCGGTGCCGAAGTAGTAGCACTGGCGCATCGGCAAGTCGGTGATGGAATGCCCGGCGGTGATCCCCAGCTCATTCCACCACGGCGTATCGAATCCCATCAGGATCTTGAACGCAGGCTCCATGATGACCGAGCGAATGTTCTTGTTCAGTTCGGTATTTTGGTTGACGTTGAAGAAGAAGTTGTCCTGATCCAGAAGTTCCAGCGAACGCCGCGGCATCGCCAGTACCAGGCGGTTCGCGTAGACCCGCCACTCCTGGTTCGAACGCAGGTTGAGGAAGACGAGCTCATAGCGATGCGTGGCAAGTTGCGGATCCTGCCGGTTAAAGGTCAGCAGCTTGTTTTCGGACCAGATGCATGCGCCTGGGTAGCTCATATACGCGTTCGCCATCGCATACACCGTGCTGTCAAAACCCTGGGCGATGGTCTTGTACGTCGCGCCGGCGGAGAAATCGCCGATCATGTAGGGGAAGGCTTCCGCCGCATTCCAGTTGATGGTGTTGGAGTAGTAGCCGCCGGCGGTCGACAGGAAGGTATAGCCCTCCTGCGAGACCTGATCCTTGAGCAGATTCCAGAAGCCGATGTCGTTGACCAGGCGCCTGTCGTACGGCGAGCCTTCGAAACGGTAGGTCAGGTAGGGTTTGATCTGGTCCCACTGGCGCAGCGTCAGTTCGATGGCGTAGTTATATTCGTCGATCTGGTGAACGTACTGGCCGTAATTCTCCCGGAACCATGGATCGGCGGTCAGCACGTTGTAAATGACTTTGCTGAACAGCTGGTCGGCGCTGAAGCCGATGTCGTCGTCGTCCAGATAGTAGCGGGTAGACAGCTTCTCGCCCTTGCGCTGCGCTTCGGTCCAGGCGTTTTGCTTGCAACGGTCTTTGCGCAAGTACATATACAAATCGGCCGGATCGCCCATCGGGAACTCCACCGCTTCCATCTGGTCGGCGAAGACTTCTTCGATCAGCGTGGTGACGATTTTCTGCGAGGTCAGGTAGCGCATGCCACCCAGTTCGCCCTGTACCGTCGGCATGCCAGGCAGGCGCACCGATTCGAGCCGTCCGGCAATGCGGGTGTTCATGTCGAAGACCTGCACCTGACTGCCCGTGCTGGCGCCGGCCGTGGTCAGGCGGTAGGCGGAGTAGATGCCGGAGATACCGGCGCCGACGATGGCTACGTCGAGTTTCAATCCATCCTGCATGCCGGTGTTCAGTGCCGTATTCTTGTCAACCATTGTAGACTCCCGATATAAGTGGCTAAATTATTTACATGCTTCTGAAGTAGCGTTGGCCGGTCTGGAAGTGCGAGATGTCGTACGAGCTTTTGCCGTCGAGTGCCATCTCGGACAGGATGCTGCCCAGCAGCGGCACGAACTTGGCGGCCCAGCCGGTTGCATACATGACGATGTTCTGATGATTGGGGACGTACCTTGGGGCGAAGTCGATCAGCATTTCCTTGCCAGCGATCTTGCTCAGCGCCACCAGGCAGGTGGATTTGTAATGCGGAGTGGGGTCGAGTCCGGTCATATGCTTGCGCACCCACTCGGAGGTGTACGCCAATTCCTCCGGGTTGGGCACAAAGCTGGCCAGGTTGGGGTCGGACAGGGGCGTCATAACGAAGTCCGGCGCAACCCGGATATAGTCGGGGTGATCCCAATCGACCTCGGGGAAACCGTAGAACTGATTGCCGCTATCGCCTTCCGGCTGCTGGAAAACAAACCAGGTTGGGTATTGAATGGCGGGGTCGGTCTTTTTAAAATAGCACGAGGTCATATTCCAATATGTCGCCTCTATCCTGAAATTGAGCATATTAATGACGTCGTTGATATAAGGCCCCGGCACAATCACCAACTTCTTGCCAACATAAGTGCCTCCAGGAGTCGTCACCCTGAACAACTGATCGGATTGCTCGATGCCGATGACCGGCGCCTGTTCAAGCATCGTCACATGCGGACTGGCGAGATTGCAGTCGTACAGGGTGCGCTGGGTGGCGCGCAAGTCGATGCTGGCGCCGTCGGCCTGGAACAGGCCCCGGTAATTCTGCGGCAAGTCTTTAAAATGATATTGCTGTTCGATTTCCGACACGGTCAAGGCGGTGTAAGGCACGTCCTGCGCCTGCATGGCTAGTTCCGCAGCGGCGATGTTGCCCTCCGTCGACTGGACGGTGGGGTCGCCAAACCACAAGGTGCCGACCGTCGTCAGCAACGGTTCCTGGGTGTGGGTTTGCAGTTCGGCCCAATAAGGCAGCGCATCTTCGGCCATTTTCACCATGTATTCGTCAGGATAGGGAATGCGGAACTGGCGGGAGACGCCGGCTGAACTGCCCTGCTGATTGAGGAAGGTGAACTGTTCCAGCACCAGCGTGGAGGCGGCGCGCTTACTGTTGCAATACGCGGTGGCGAGCCCCATCGGGCCGCCACCTATGACTATCACGTCATATGTTTGCTGGAAACTGGATGCGGGATTATTTGTTTTATCGACAGGCATAACACTACCTTTCCAATAACAAGTGGAGGATGGTGATAAATCTGGGCGAATCAGGCATGTGCGAGGACCGCATGCCGGGATGTGTAGTATTACATTAATTTCTAAAAATATAATGCTAGTGTTGGACTATTCCAACGGAGAGATTTTATATTTTTAATCTACTTGACGCGGGTTATGGCTAGTAATTTGCTTGTTATTCTCACGGTGACATGCATTATGTACGTCATTCTGAATTAGCTTGCCTGGCTTTCTTTTTTATTATTTGCGAGTACAAACACCAAGAACCCGTCACAGCACCAAATGCGACCGCCCCGCCATATTCAACGCTGCCGATGGTGAAAATCCTGGATATGGCCGACCGCAACGTCGCCATCCGGCGGCGAGGCGCAGATGCTGGCGACCGAGCGCGGTGGGCGTGGCCGATCACGTCTACCTGATGCAAAGCGGACGCGTGGCCCTGTCACAGCCCGCGTCCGAAGTGCAACTCCAGCACCTCAACGGCCTCTACTCCGCACGCTGAAGTGCTGTCGATTCCAATTACGACATGTGCGCGCGCTTATTGCGGCGGGCCGCCCCGGCCAACATGCCCAGGCCCAGCACGAACATCGACACCATGCCCGGTTCCGGTACCGGGCTGGTAGTGATGAAGGACAGGTTATCCGCATAGCCATCGTTGTCGTTCGAAGCGAGACGCTCCATCGACAGCCAGAACGACAGCTTGCTGGTACCGGCAGGCATGATGCCGACGGACTCCCGGTAGTACAGGCCTGTCTGGTTGCCGCGATCCTGCGGGGTGACGGGGCCGATCGCGGCGTTTCCTATCTCATTGTTCGCCGCATCGAGAAACTGCACATAGAACAGCGCGTTATCGCCCTGGGCGGCCCAGCCGCCGAGCCATCCGCTCAGGGTATAGGCACTGTTCCGGGCCGTCGGCACGCCGAAGTCCAGGGTCTGGGTACCCACGGCATATTGTCCGAGGCCGGCGAACATCTTCGTTCCGCGATCGACCGGGCCAGGCTGGGTGGGAAGCACCCAGTTGTTGCCATAGTCCACCGACTGGACCATGTTGTAACCCGTGTAGCCAGTCCAGCCGCTCACGCCTGCTTCGGCATCGCCGTTGACAACGAGGTTCTGACCGTAGATGACGTCAGCCTTGCCGCTACATGCCACGGCGAACAAGGCCGCGGCGACGAGAAATCTGCACTTCATGAAAAGCTCCTTATAAAAATCAAATGACGCGGTACTGGTCAAGTTGCGCTGCCCCGCGCATCGCAGGGTCGCTGATGGACGGCAGACCGTTTTCCAGATGGCCGGCGAAGCGGCGCATCCAGCCCGGCACGCCGGCCACACGCACGCTGTAGTCGTACCAGTTGGAACTCGATGCCAGCGGTAGACGGACCGCGCTCCTCGATCGTGCGACGACCCGCACTTCCATCGGCTTGTTGGAGTAGTACTTGTTGGCGGTGAGTACGAAGGTGCACGGCTGCGCGCCATTGTTGACCAGGTCGATAACCAGCTCGCCGGCGCTGCGTTCGGCGCGCAGGCTGATTTCCGGCCATGCAGCGTTGCCGTCGCCGCGCACGTCCCCGACGATGTGGCGATGGAAGCCATTCGGTCCCAGCACCCAGAGATCGTAGGCGGACGCGGTGTTCCAGCGGCCTTTGAGCTGTTTGCCAGGTTCGACCGTGTAGCGGCGCGGGACCTGATCCAACGCCAGGCGGTCGTACACATGGAACACCGCCCCGGCTTCGCCCAGGTTGTCGAATCTGAGCTCCACCTGGCCGCCTCCGACCGGCACCTGCGCCTGCACCTGGAGTTCGTAGGGCAGCGCGCGCGCCGGACGCACGCCGGCGGCCTGGACGGGTGCCGTCAGGGTGGTCGGCGTTGCGGGCACCTTGGTGTTTGGCAGGCTCAGCGCCATCGAACGCCGCGCAGCCGTTTCCGGCAGCAGTTGCGTGAAGCCGTTGTCGTTCGGGTTTGCGAAGTCGAAACAGGACAACAGGTTGCCGCTCACCGCGCGGCGCCATGGGCTGATCAGCGGCTCGCGCACACCGAAACGCGCCTCGATGAAACGCACCACCGACGTGTGGTCGAAGACCTGCGAATTCACCCAGCCGCCCTTGGTCCACGGCGAGATGACATACATCGGCACGCGCGGCCCGAGACCGTAGGGACGATGGAGCGTGCGCGCATCCGCGCCGTTGAGCACGTGATGGTACTCGCCGGTCGTGTCGACGGTCGACGCACCGGCCAGCTGCGCCTGCGCCGGATTGCTGCTGTAACTGGTGTACGCGGGAACCGCCGGCGGCGGCATGTGGTCGAAGAAGCCGTCGTTCTCGTCGAAGTTGATGAGCAGGACCGTCTTGCTCCAGCTATCGGGATTGGCGGTCAGTGCGTCCAGCACGCGCGCGATGTAGTCGGCGCCCGACGCGGGACTTGAGGGCCCCGGGTGCTCGGAGCCTTCGGCGGTCGCGACGACCCAGCTGACCTGCGGCAGGCGGTTGGCAAGCACGTCGGCCTTGAGCAGGTCGAGGTCACGCGTCGTGGTGCCGCGATCGCGCAGGGATTGCGAATAGCCCGGCCGGCGATACCACGCGTTGCGGAAAGGACGGAATCCCGCCAGCGAGTTGTCGGTGAAGTTGTCCGCCATGTTCTGGTAGACCTGCCAGCTGACACCCGCCGCTTCGAGGCGCTCCGGATAGGTGGTCCACAAGTAGTCGGTGGACATGTCCGGATTGAAGTCGTCGCGGCTGTTGTCGGTCGATGGGCCGCCCGCAGCGGCCAGGGGATCGTTGTGACCGGTGAACAGAAACAGCCGGTTGGTGTTGGTGCCGGTCTGGGTCGCGCAGTGATAGTGGTCGCAGATGGTGAAGGCACGCGCGAGCGCGAACTGGAAGGGAATGTCGGCGTCGGCGTAATAGCCCATCGCGTGGTTCTGCTTGACGTTGCACCAGTCATTCATGCGTCCGTGGTCCCACGCCAGCTGGGCGTCGAGCCAGGAATGCGGGGTCCCGGCCACGCGCATGACTGGGAAGTCCTGCACCGTGTTGAGCCGGAACGGCGCAATGGCGCTGCCCTGGGGCCAGGTGGGCCGGCCAGGCACCGGCGCCCCGCCGACAGAGCGCTGCACGAAGACGGATTTGCGATTGAAGAGATTTTGCCGATCCATCACTGGAATCGGAAAGGGATCGCCGAATCCCCTCACCCCTTCCAGGGTGCCGAAGTAATGGTCGAAACTGCGGTTCTCCTGCGTCAGCACGACGATGTGCTCAACATCTTGCAGGCTGCGGGTGCGCTGGTTGGCGGGGAGGGCCAGCGCCTTTTGAATGGACGGTGGAAAGGTCGCCAGCACGGCACTGGCGCCGGCCGACTTGCCCATTTTGCGGAGGAAGTCACGCCGGCTCATGCGTGCACCTGCGTGCGGGCGCGCGCGAATTTAAAAATTTGCATTTGATTGATCCAGGTCGATTGTCAGGGAAACATGAAAACTGAAGTCATGCGAGACAGCAGCTTACGTAACAATGATGAAATGTTGATGACATGGCATGCAATTGATGCCACATCAGTTAACCTGGACGCCCGCCTTCGGGGCGAATCGATATGTTCAACTTAAAAGGGATGCGTTCTCCTGTGATGTGACCAGTAATGTATTGGCTGGCCGCCTGTGGAACCAGCCGGTCTTGCCGTCCTCAGAGGTAGAGCACAGGCACCCTGATCATTTCCATCCTCCATCACCAGAACTTCCACCACGCTTTGGCGGCCGGTGGCGCGGGCGTTTTCTCGGACGGTTGTCTGCTGTAGAAATTGAGCTTGGTTCTGTAGTCCCACTCATCCCAGGGGACGACGCCAAAGAAAGCATTCATCACCTGGACGAGCAGATGCGCCGTGACGTAAGGCTCAGATGTGACTTCGCCCGTTTCCAGATTCCGGTAGGCAGGGGGCTCACCTTCTTCGTCGATAAACGACTCCGCCGTCAGCCACGGCAGCTCGAACGCGTTGGGCGTTCCTTCATCCACCGTCTTGTCCAGGGTGTGAACTCGTGAGCGAACTGTGACGCCGTCTTTAATGATGGCGTAGCCGAACGAGCCACCCGAATCATAATGGCAGAAAACCAAAACCAGCTCTGGTCTTCCCAGCGCCGCAAATACCGCAGGCTCCAGCGATCGCCCTTCGAAGAGAATTTTTCCCGCTATCTCGCCGTTATAAACGAAGGTTGCGCCATTCTTCGATTCGACCGCCACATTGCCCGGCACCCGGATGTCACGTGCATTCTCCGTTGCGGACGGATCGAAAGAGCTTCCAAAGACCATCTGCACCAACGCCTGTTCGTCCAACGTTGACGCGTTAGGCCGAAATGCCAACCCCGCTGTAGACAATCCCAAATTCAATTCCTCCGATGTCAGTTATCAGCCAAACTCAGCCGAAGGCTCAAATACTAGCACTATATTTCCGCGATTATCAGGGGAGCCTGATGCGGTCGGAAAAGTCTGTCGCCCTGTCGGCCGCCCGCGCCCTGGCGGTGATGTGGGCTTGCTGCCGCAGCGCGTCGAAGCCGCCCTGCCCGGCCAGCGCCCGAATGTCGTACAGGTAGCGATCAAGATAGCCGGAAGCCAGCAGCCGCCAGTCCAGCGGCAGGCCTGGATCGATGCGGCGGGCCATTTCGAAGATGATGGTGGTGCAGTTGGCGGTCAGCGTGTTGTAGAAGCGCGGCTCGCGCTTGAGCAAGGCCCCCTCCTCCAGATACGACAGGAACAAAGAGCGCATGACCTCCGGCGGCATCTTCAACCGGTACAGATACATGTCCTCATCGCGCACGTTGGTACGCACGCGCAGGATGTCGCGCTCGTCGGCGGCGATCAGCACCGTCTCGAAGCGTTTGAAGAAACCGGCGATGGCATCAAAGCTTTCGCCGCGCTCCTTGCGGATCTCGATGGAGAACGTCAGGTAGCGGCCGTCCGCAAAGCCGAACGACACCAGCGTGTGCGCGATGGCCGGCCCCATCCAATACGACAGCGCCACATCGACCGACCGCAACTGGCTCAGGTCATACGAACGCTGTTCCCAGCGCTGCGTGTAATCGGCATCGCTGCGCCACTCGAAATTGCGCACCTGATCCAGCGTGACCACATTGCCCTGCACGCGGCCCGTGACCATGCGCGCCACGTCGTCCGCCCACACGCGGTCGTGGCTGGGTTTGATGGTGCTCCACCAACCCATCATCAGCGCGAACGCGATCAGCCAAGGCAGCAACATCCGCGCACCACGGCGCCACCACCACGCCAGCGACGCCAGGCTGGCCACGCCCCACGCCACCGCCAGCCAGGGCGCGGCCTGGAACCATAATGCACCGCCGCCCCACAGCGACAAGCACAACATCAACAAGGAAGCGAACAGCTTGCCGGCGAGGAGCAGGTATTTTTTTATCATGCCCGATTATAGGGGCATTAATCCTCTTTATCGTCGACGCCGCTCCCGCAGCCGATCTGGACGCATATTACTTTTAATGCAATACTTACGACCACGCCGATTATTCCGATAAGTTCCAACATGGCGGTTTCCGTAAATGAAGAGAGACGCTTCACTTTAACGGCGCCGCGCTTGGCAATCCAATATCAAATTCGGCGGCCAACTATCTCGAAACGGCATAGCGGTGATTTCACTTAAACAGTTTAAATATTTTGTAGAGATCGTGGAGGCCGGCAGCTACTCGCGCGCGGCCGAGAAATTGTACGTCGCGCAGTCGGCGCTGAGCCGGCAGGTCAAGGAGCTGGAGGACGAGCTGCAAACCCAGCTGCTCACGCGCGACTCGCGCCATATCCAGCTGACGCCGGCCGGCCAACTGTTCTTCGAACGCAGCAAGCGCATCCTCGACGACATCGACCGCACGGTGGTGCAGGCGCGTCAGGTGGGCCAGGGCGCCCAGGGCCTGATCCGCCTGCAGCATTCCAGTTCGGTGATCCTGACGCCGGCGCTGACCGGCGCCCTGGGCCGCCTGCTGCAACAGTTCCCCGGCGTGACGCTGGACATCTCGATGGCGCCGTCTGAGGACCAGACGATGGACATCGAGGAAGGCCGCGCCGACATCGGCCTGATCCGCATGCCCACGCTGCGCAAGTTCCCGCACATCCAGGCGCGCGAGCTGACCACCGAGCGGCTGGTGGTGGCGGTGTCGCGCCACTCGCCGCTGGCGGCGCTCGACAATATCGAACTGGCCAGCCTGAGCCAGGAGCCCTTCATTTCGATTCCGCACAAGGACCGTGGCGGCCTGAGCTACCTGGTGGCCAACCTGTGCCTGGACCAGGGCTTCTTTCCCAAGCCGGCGCGGGTACTGTCGCGCAAGTCTTCGCAGCTGAGCCTGATCGAGGCCAACCTCGGCATCGCCATCGTGCCCGAATGCATGCAGCTGATGGCGCCGGCCGGCGTGCGTTTCATTCCGCTGTCGCGCGGCACCCTGTACACCAAGGTCGGCCTGGCCAGCCGGCGCGAAGCCGAGCCCCTGGTGACGGCCTTCGCCGACGCGTTGCTGCGCGAACTGACACAGAGCGGCTAGGCCGCGCCCCGCGTGGCGGACCAAAAAATGGCGGCCCGAGGCCGCCATGATCGTGGTTCAAGACCGATCAAAGGTCATTCTTGTGGCTTTGACGGCCAGCTTCAGCATGTTGCTCAGGCGTGCCGCCGCGTGTGCCGCCAGAGGAACCAGAACCACCCTGATTGCCCTGACCGCCGCTGCGCGACGTGGCGTTGGACGAACCGCTTTGCTGGTTGCCATCGTTCTTGTGGCTCTGGCTGCCAGCCTGGCGTGCCTCTTCGGACGTGAACTCATGCGCGTTGCCGGACGCGTGTGCCGCACGACCGCCCTCGGCGGCGATCTCGCGCTGCTTATCGGGGTCCATCGAAGCGAAACCGCGATTGCTGGTATCGCTCTGCTGGCTCTGTCCCTTCCCGCCCTGATTGCCTTGATTGCCTTGATTACCTTGGTTGCCTTGATTCGAGTTTGCCATGATATAGCCTCCGGTTGATGTAATAAAAAAACCCAGCTCATCAGTGCTGTCACCGCCGATGTGTCAAGGAGGATTTATCGTAAGGCCAGTTCAACAGGCGGCATATAAGCTATCCCGCTGTGCGCGTGTAGGATATCGCTGTCGGTTTGGTACCCCAGGTTTTAACGCGAGATTGTCAATCGCTCGTTTCAGTTTTTTCAAGCGGCGTAGCGGGCGACTGATGGCATCGGCATGTGGCACACTGCAATCCTGTGGATAGCGGACGAGGCAAGGCATGAGCGGGGAAGCGGACGACAAGGATCAGGCACAGCAACCGCAGCACCGGCGCAGCAGCGACCGCGACCGGCGCGCGCGACCGGACACCGGCACGCCCAGCTATCTGGACCCCGGCGACACCGTCTTCAGCCTGTGGGGCCGCGTGCTCATGGCGCGCTACCGGCGCTTCGCCGCGGCGGCCACGCGCCACATCATCCAGCGGCCGCTGCACATCGGCGTGTCGGCCCGCATCTTCCACCCCGAGCCCGGCGCCACCGGCCTGCGCAGCAAGAACCTGCAATATCTGGAGGAGTCCATCGCGCAATGGGTGATGTCGCGCGACGTGCTGGTGTTCATGATCCCGACCGTCAACACCGACGGCCTGCTGCACCCGTCCAACATCCGCCTGCGCGACTACGCCAAGCACCTGGACGGCCTGGTGCTGCAAGGCGGCGCCGACGTCTCGCCGCAAAGCTATTCGGAAACGCCGACCCGCCCCGAATGGAGCGGCGACCGTGCGCGCGACATGTACGAGCTGGAACTGCTGCATGAATTCGTCGAGGCGGGCAAGCCGGTGCTGGGCATCTGCCGTGGCTGCCAGCTGATCAACGTCGCCTTCGGCGGCACGCTGTACCAGGACATCGCCTCCGACGTCCCCGATTCGCTGGCCCACGTCAACGACGAGTACGACCGCAACCGGCACGAGGTCAGCTTCCCGGCCGGCTCGTCGCTGGCCAAGCTGTTCAAGGGCAAGGGAGTTGGACTGGTCAACTCCATCCACCACCAGGCCGTCAAGACGCTGGGGCGCGACATGGCGGTGGAGGCGCTGTCGGTGCCGGACAAGATGGTCGAGGCGATCCGCTACCGCAAGGCGCCGTTCGTGATGGGCCTGCAATGGCACCCGGAATTCCACCAGGCCGGCGGCGTCGAACTGCTCGACTGCACCGCCATCCTCGACAACTTCCTGCGCGTGGCGCGGGAGACGCGGTTCTAGGAAGACCCCGGCCACATCGAACATCAAGCCGCCATGGCCGTCGCGGCTAAAGCGCGCTAAAGACTTTGACGATAAGGCCGATCGTTCCGCAAGCTGTCGTCATGCAAATGCCGAGCAAGATGCGGAAATCCGTCGTGCGCGCTTGTGTAATCCGTCCATTCATACGGACCAGTTCATCGCGAAGCCGATCAAGTTGCTGGTCAATGCGGGCGAAGCCACGTTGCATCGATTCATGTAGCGGCGACTGCGCCTTGTCCTGACAGTCAATCGCGGTCTCGACACGTGCAATGCGCTCGACGATGCGATGTTGTTCTTGCTGGGGCTGGTTCTCGCCATTCATGGTGAACTCCTCGGTATCATCCACCACTTTACGCCGACATTCATGCGCGGCATAGCGCACACGATTGAGATAGGTCTGCACGGCTCGCTTGGCATCCATCCCCCCCCTCACGCAGCGAATCAGTTACATATGGCCGACTAATGTCCCCGGAAGCGCTGGATCGCCGCATCGACCATGCCTTCGGCGCTGCCGCTGCGCTCGAACTGCTGGCGCAGGTAGTGGGCGTCGCTGCCCTCGTGCGTGACCTGCATCAGATGCTGCAAGCCCGCCGTGCCGCCCAACGCCGCGCCGTGCGGCTCCATCTTGCGCAGCGTGGTCAGGATGTCCTCGCGCAGCGACAGGCTCTCATACGTCTTCGGATGCACCAGCGTGCCATCCAGCCCGAAGCGGCAAGCCTGGAAGCGGTTGTAGTTGTAGACCAGGTAGTCGTCCTCCACCGGCGCCGCCTCGCGGCGTTCCAGCAGATAGCGGCACAGCGCCTGCAGATAACAGGCCAGCGCCGCCGCCCGCTCCACCGTCAGCGGCGTGTCGCACACGCGCAGCTCGATGGTGCCGTACTCCGGCTTGGGCCGGATGTCCCAGTAGAAGTCCTTCATGCTCTTGATCACGCCGGTGTGCTCCATCTTGGCGAAATACTCGTGCTCGAAGGTGGACCAGCTTTGCGTGAACGGCGCCCGCCCGCTCATCGGAAACGCGAACACGGAGTTCAACCGCGCCGAATTGAACAGCGTATCGTTCCCCTGCACATACGGCGACGACGAGGACAGCGCGATGAAGTGCGGCACGTAGCGGCTCAGCGAATGCAGCAGGAACAACGCGTCGTCGCCGGAGGCGCAGCCAATGTGCACGTGCTGGCCGAAAATCGTAAACTGTTTAGCCAGATAGCCATACAGCTCCGACACTTCCTTGAAGCGCGGCTTGGCGAAGATCCGCCGGTCCGCCCATTTCTGGAACGGGTGCGTGCCGCCGCCGCAGATGCCGATGTTGAGCTGTTCGCCCGCCTGCACCAGCGTGTCGCGGATCACCTGCAGTTGCGACACCAGCTCGCTGTGATGCGTGTGCACGTCGCTGTTAATCTCGATCATGCTCTCGGTGATTTCCGGCGTGACGTTGCCGGGAAACGGCTTGCGGCTCAACAGGTGTAGCAGGTCCGGGCTGGACGCGGTCAGGTCGAAGTCCGACAGGCTGACCAGTTGCAGCTCCAGCTCCACGCCCATGGTGAGCGGCTGCGATGATTTGAAGGGTTCCAATGGCATGTCAATGCTCCTCTTTTGCCGGGGTTTCGTTGGCCCAGATTAGTGCCCGCTGCGTGATGATGGGGCCGATCACCTCCAGCAGCAGCGTCATCGCCGCCAGCGCGGCCAGTTCGTCGACCAGCACGATACCCATGTACTTGGTCTGCTCCAGCAGCAGCGTGACGAACACCGACATCGGCGACAACGCGATACCGGTCAACAGCCCCTTGCGCCACGAGATGCCGCCGACGTGCGAGAACGCCGCCACCGCAACCGCCTTCACAATGAAGCGCGCCAGCAGCAGCACCACGCCAAGGCCCGCGCCTTCGACCACGCGCTCCCACTCCAGCGTGGACACGGCGAACACGAACAGCAGCACCGTCAGCAGTTCGCCGATGCCGCCGAAGTTGCGCTCGGTGCGGCTGAAGGCCACGCGGCTGTGGCGCGCGGCCAGGCCGAAGGTCAGCGTGGCCAGCACCGGCGAGACGTCGAACGCGTGCGCCATCGCCACCAGCAGGATCACGCCCAGCGCGAAGGCGATGGTGCCGTCCTGCGCCATCGCGCCCAGGCGGCGCAGCACGGCCGGCACCAGGAAGCCCATCACCGCGCCCATCACGGCCGAGATCAGCAGCTCGATCAGGCTGTGCGAAATGGCCTGCGTCAGGCTGCCCGACGTCTGGAACACCCAGAAGCCCACCACCACCTTGAACACGAACACCGCCAGCACGCAGTTGATGGCGACCAGGTGCAGCACGCGCTCGGTCACCTGCCCCGAGCTGTCCTCCTCGTTAATCACGCGCAGCACGCCGGCGGGCGACGTGGACATGGCCAGCGAGGCCAGCAACAGCGACGTCAGCGGCGGCATGCCGGTCAGGTGCGAGATCAGGTAGACGATGCCGAACGTGGCGGCCGATTCCGCCAGCCCGCTGACCGCGATCCACGGATTGATGCGCAGCCAGTGCAGGTTGATGCGATAACCGAATTCAAACAGTATCAGTCCGAAGGCCAGGTTGGCCAACAACGTCACGGTACTGGAAGCGCCGCTGCTCAACGCGGCGGGAAAGGCTTGCACCATCAGGAATCCGACCACGCCGTAGACGCTGATGCGTGGCAGCCGTGTCCAACGATGCATGAATTCTCCCGCCAGCCAAGCCAAAGCAATCGCCAAGGGCCAGCCTAGTTCGGTCATGACGACCTGAATATCCGGCATGTATTTCTCCTTCTTTAAGATACTTGTACAATTCTGGACGACAACGGGCGTGCTCACTGTGCGCTAAGGAACATAAAGGACCAACATGCTTGAACTAATCAGTGAACACGCCTGCTTCGGCGGCGTACAGCGCTTCTACCGGCACGCATCGCGCGAGATCGGCCTGCCGATGCGCTTCTCCGTTTTCATGCCGGCCCAGGCTGCGCAAGGCCCCGTGCCGGCGTTGTTCTACCTGGCGGGACTGACTTGTAATGAAGAGACTTTCATGATCAAGGCCGGCGCCCAGCGCGCCGCGGCGGAGGCAGGCCTGATGCTGATCGCGCCGGACACCAGCCCGCGCGGCGCCGGCGTCGACGGCGAATCGGACAGCTGGGATTTCGGTGTCGGCGCCGGCTTCTATATCGACGCGACGCAAGCGCCGTGGTCCACGCACTACCGCATGTACAGCTACATCCACGAGCTGCGCGAACTGCTGGTGCGCGAGCTGCCGGTGGACGGCGAGCGCATCGGCATCTTCGGCCACTCGATGGGCGGCCACGGCGCGTTGACGATGGCCTTGAAGCGGCCGGACGTGTTCCGTTCCGTGTCCGCGTTCGCGCCGATCGCGGCGCCGTCCATGTGCCCGTGGGGGAAGAAGGCCTTCAGCGGCTACCTGGGCGACGACACCGCAGCATGGGAGCGGCACGACGCCAGCCTGCTGATGGCGCGCCTGCAAACGACCTTCCCGGCCGGCATCCTGATCGACCAGGGACTGGGCGACAAGTTCCTGAAGGAGCAGCTGTATCCGGAAGTATTCGAAGCCGCCTGCCGCACCGCCGCGCAGCCGCTGGAACTGCGGCGGCACGACGGATACGACCACGGCTACTACTTCATCGCCACCTTCATGGAAGACCACATCCGCTTCCATGCCCGCTGCCTGGGCATGACCCCAACTTGATCTAGAGCTTGATTTCCGTGCCCAGCCGCTGCAGGAACTGGCCCAGCCAAGCCGGGTGCGCAGGCCAGGCCGGCGCAGTGACGAAGTTGCCGTCGGTGACGGCCTGGTCGACCGGGATGTCGGCGTAATTGCCGCCGGCCAGCTTGACCTCGGGCGAGCACGCCGGGTACGCCGAGATGGTCTTGCCGCGAATGACGTCGGCCGCCGCCAGCAGTTGCGCGCCATGGCACACGGCGGCGATCGGCTTGGACGCCGCCGCGAACTGCTGCACGATCTCGATCACGCGCGGGTTGAGCCGCAGGTATTCCGGCGCGCGGCCGCCGGCGATCATCAGCGCGTCGTACTTGCTCACGTCGACGTCGTCGAAGTTGGCGTTCAGCGCGAACAGATGGCCCGGCTTTTCGGTATAGGTCTGGTCGCCCTCGAAGTCGTGGATGGCGGTCTTGACGGTCTCGCCCGCCCGCTTGTCGGGGCACACCGCGTGCACCGTGTGGCCCACCATCTGCAGCGCCTGGAACGGCACCATGGTCTCGTAATCCTCCGCAAAGTCGCCGGTCAGAAACAGAATTTTCTTAGCTGCCACGGTATATCCTTTCGAGAAATGGAATACAAAAAAAGGGCCGCGACGTCGCCGTCACGGCCCTTCGATACTACCCTTGTTTGTGCCGGCGTGCTTAGCTCGCCGCCGCTTTGCCCAACACCGTGCGCAGCGTGTCGGCCAGGTCCTCGGCCGAGAACTTGGCCACGTAGGCGTCCGCGCCCACGCCCTTGACGTGGTCCTCGTTGGTCTTGCCCGACAACGAGGAATGGATCACCACCGGAATCTTGGCGAAGCGCGCGTCCTGCTTGATCAGGCGGGTCAGCGTGAAGCCGTCCATCTCCGGCATCTCCAGGTCGGTCAGCACCAGGGCGACGCGATCGCTGACCGGCACGCCCTCGGCCTTGGCGCCGTCGGCGATGTGCTGCAGGCGGTCCCAGGCTTCCTTGCCGGACTTGGTCATGATGAAGTGGGCGCCCATCGCTTCCAGGCCCTTCTCGATCAGGTTGCGCGCGACCACGGAATCGTCCGCCGCCAGGATCACGGCGCCCGGCTTGAGCATGACTTTCGGGCCGATGGTTTCCGGATCGACGTCCTTGCCTTCCGGCGGCACCAACTCGCGCAGGATGGTTTCCACGTCCAGCACCTGCGCCAGGCGGGTGTTCTGCACGTCGCCGTCGACGCGCGCGATGCTGGTGACCTTGCCGCCGGCCGTGCCTTCGGCGGTCAGCACCTGGCTCCAGTCCAGGCGGACGATCTCATCGACCGACTCCACCGCGAACGCTTGCGTGGTGCGGGCGAACTCGGTGACCAGCATGATGTTCAGACCAGTTTTTGGGGTCACACCGACGATGCCTGGCAAATCCAGCACCGTGATGATTTGTCCGCGCAGGTTGACGACGCCCAGCATGTGTGGCGGGGATCCGGCCACGGCGGTCACTTCCGGCATCGCGACGATCTCGCGGATTTTGAAGACGTTAATACCGAACAACTCGGAATGTTCGCCGTTGGCGTCGGCGCCAAGGCGGAACAGCAGCAGTTCGAATTTATTGGAGTTGGTCAGGTTACTGCGCTCATCAACTTCCTGTTGAACTGATTTCATAGATTTCGTCTCCGTCGGTGGTAGCTCCGTAGCAAGTATAACGTCTGCCACTGCCCACCGTCACACTTTGAAAGAAGAGATATTGTTTTACAGCACGAGATACAACGGTATGGACGTAAAAAAAGGAAGCCCGCAGGCTTCCTTTCAATGTGCTACCGAATTCTGGAGCGGGAGAAGAGTCTCGAACTCTCGACCTCAACCTTGGCAAGGTTGCGCTCTACCAACTGAGCTACTCCCGCAGAAGACAAGATTATGACAGAAAGATTTCCGGTTTGCTAGTGCCCTGCCCCAACTTTTTGCAAAACCGGCGATGGTGTAAGCTTGCTGGCGTCTTGCAATGTTGAAGGAATGAGTATGGATTCAATCGAAGTGGTGCTGGTGATGCTGCTGGCCGTGGTGGCCAGCGCCTATCTCACCCGTTTCCTGCCGCGCGCGGTGCCGCTGCCGCTGGTGCAGATCGCGCTCGGCGCGCTGATCGCCGCCAAATCCACGCGCGGCGTCGACCTGGAGCCGGACCTGTTCTTCCTGGTGTTCCTGCCGCCGCTGCTGTTCCTGGACGGCTGGCGCATCCCCAAGAGCGGCCTGCTGCGCGACAAGGGCACCATCCTCGAACTGGCGCTGGGACTGGTGGTGTTCACCGTCATCGGCGCCGGCTTCCTGATCCACTGGCTGATTCCCGCCATGCCGCTGCCGGTGGCGTTCGCGCTGGCCGCCATCATCTCGCCGACCGATCCGATCGCCGTGAGCTCGATCGCCGCCACCACGCCCATCCCCAAGCGGCTGATGCACATCCTGGAAGGCGAATCGCTGCTGAACGACGCCTCCGGCCTGGTGTGCTTCCGCTTCGCCGTGGCGGCCGCGCTGACCGGCGCGTTTTCGGTCAGCACCGCCGCCCTCACCTTCGTCTGGCTGGTGGCGGCCGGCATCGGCGCCGGCGTCGCGGTGACGCTGCTGGTGACGCGGCTGCAGTACTGGCTGAGCTGCCGCTTCGGCGAGCCGACCGGATCGCCCATCCTGGTCAGCCTGCTGCTGCCGTTCGGCGCCTACCTGGTGGCGGAGCGCCTGCACGCCTCCGGCATCTTGGCGGCGGTGGCGGCCGGCATCACCATGAGCTACGCGGAGCTGGGCGGCCACACGCTGGCCAACACGCGCATCCAGCGCTCGGCCGTGTGGGACACGGTGCAGTTCGCGCTGAACGGCATCATGTTCGTGCTGCTCGGCGAGCAGCTGCCCGACATCTTCCGCGACGCCAGCGCCACCATCGAGGAGAGCGGCCACCTGAACCCGTGGTGGCTGGCGGTGTACGCGGTGGCCATCAACATCGGCCTGCTGGCGCTGCGCATGCTGTGGGTGTGGGCGTCGCTGCGGCTGACCATCTACAAGCAGAAGATCCGCAACCAGCCGCGCATGAAGATCAATCCGCGCCTGCTGCTGGCCACCACGCTGGCCGGCGCGCGCGGCGCCATCACCTTGGCCGGCGTACTGACGCTGCCGCTGGCCATGCCCAACGGCGCGCCCTTCCCGGCGCGCGCGCTGACCATCTTCCTGGCCTGCTCGGTGATCCTGGTCTCGCTGCTGACGGCCAGCCTGGGCCTGCCGCGCCTCTTGGCCGGCATGACCTTCCCGGCCTCGCCGGAAGAGCAGCAGGAGGAAGACCTGGCGCGCCGCGCGGCGGCCAACGCCGCCATCGCCGCCACCGAGCAGGCGCAGATCGCCTTGATGGAGGCCGAGTCCTGCGTCGACCCCGAGGTCTATCCGCAGGCGGCGGCGCGCATCATCGCGTTCTACGAGCACAAGCTGCGGGAGGTCGATCCGAACGCCGGCGCGGCCTGGCGTAAGACCGACCACGCCGAGAAGGAGCTGCGGCTGGCGGCGCTGACGGCCGAACGTCACGCCATCTACGAGCTGGCGCGCAACGACCACATCTCCGACGAGATCTCGCGCAAGCTGGTGCGCGAGATCGACCTGATGGAGGCGCGCTACCGCTAGTCCTATCGACTCATTGACCTATTGATAAGAATCGGTAATCATCTGGGCCATGCTACCGAAGCGCACACAAATCACCATCGCTGCGGCCTGGATCCTGTTCTGGCTGCTGATGAACCTCACCGCCGTCCAGGAATACCTGCGCGACCATCATACCGGCGTGTGGAAGCCGATCGTGTGGGAGACCTCGTCCGCGCTGACCGGCACCCTGCTGCTGCTGGCCCAGCGCCACTACACGCGCCGCTACGACCACCTGCTGGCGCAGCCGCTGCAATGGTTCGCGCGCCAGCTGGTGTGGCTGCCGATCTACTGGGTGCTGTTCGTGCCGGTCGCCTTCGGCATCCGCTATGGCGTGTACGCGCTGGCCGGCGACACCTACACCCACCTGCCCTGGCCGCAGACCTTCCTGTACGAAGACGTGAAGATGACGGTCTTCTTCAGCATCTTCGCCACCATCATGTTCGGCGTGCTGTCGTATCACGCGATGCAGAACGAGAAGCTGCGCGTGGAGCGCGTCAACGCCTCGCTGCGCGAAGCGCAGCTGCTGCGGCTCACCCAGCAGATGCAGCCGCACTTCCTGTTCAACGCCTTGAACACCATCTCCTCGCTGATGCACAGCGACGTGGCGCGCGCCGACGCGATGCTGATCCAGCTCGCCGACGTGCTGCGCGCCACGCTCGACGTCAGCGAGCAGCACCAGGTCACGCTGGCGATGGAGCTGCGCCTGCTGCGCGGCTACGCGGCCCTGATGTGCGAACGGTTTTCCGACCGCGTGCACATCGACTGGCATATCGACGAGACGCTGCTGGACTGCCAGGTGCCGGTGATGAGCATGCAGCCGCTGTTGGAGAACATCTTCAAGCACACGGTGGAACGGCGCCGCCAGGCCACCGCCATCAGCATCTCGGCCAGCCGCGAGCAAGGCGCGATGGTGCTGCGGCTGGAGGACGACGGCGGCACGCTGCGCGTCGGCGAAGGCGCGCAGTCCAGCGCCGGCATCGGCGTGCGCAACCTGCGCGAGCGGCTGGCGGCCCTGTACGGCGCCGGCGCCTCCTTCGACCTGATCCAGCTCGCGCCGGCCGGCGTGCGGGCGGAAATGCGGCTGCCATGCGCGTCCTGATCGTCGACGACGCGCGCCCGGCGCGCGACAAGATGCGCCGCCTGCTGGAGCAGGAGCCCGACGTCGGCGCGATCGAGGAAGCCCGCGACGGCGTCGAAGCGCTGGAGCGCCTGCCCGGCTTCGCGCCCGACCTGCTGCTGCTCGACATCCAGATGCCCGAGATCACCGGCCTCGATGTCGCCGCCTCGCTGCCCGCGCCGGCGCCGCTGGTGGTGTTCGTCACCGCCTACGACGAATACGCGATCCGCGCCTTCGACGCCAACGCCATCGACTATCTGCTCAAGCCCTACGACCAGCAACGCCTGCAACGCGCCCTCCAGCGCGTGCGCGAACGCCTCGCGCAACAGCGTGCCGCCCAGACCATCCAACCCATGCCACCACTCCTGATTGAAGAAGCGCCTCCGCCGTTGCAGCATCCCCTGCCCGCCATCAGCCAGCTGCTGATCCCCGAGCGTGGCGGCACCCGCATCGTTCGGGTCGAGCATATCCAGTGGATCGAAACCGCCGATAACTACGTCGTGCTGCACACCGCCGACGGCCAGCCGCTGATGCGCCAGACGCTGGCCGGCCTGGTCGACAAGCTTGGTCCGCGCTTCCAGCGCTGCCACCGGCGCGCCGCCGTGCAGCTGGACTGGATCGTCAGCGTGCAGCACCTCGACAAGGGCGACGGCGAACTGGTATTGCGCAGCGGCGCGCGCGTGCCCTGCTCACGCCAATACCGCGCCGAAGTCATGGAGCGGTTGAGCGGTCGGTAAGCCGGTTCGCCCCACCTGCATCCCGCTTCGCCCCCGCGCGCTGGACGCCGGACGCGCAGCCTCGCTAGACTGGCTTCATTCAACCTGGAGCCCACCATGAACCCAACCGAGAGCAACCGCCTGTACTTCCTCGACTGGATACGCATCTTCGCGTTCTGCGTCCTGATCTTCTACCACACCGGCATGTACTACGTGAGCTGGGGATGGCACGTCAAGAGCCCGTACGCCAGCGACGCCATCGAACCGTTGATGCTCTTGTCCTCGCCGTGGCGCCTTGGCCTGCTGTTCATGATCTCCGGCGTCGCCACCGCCTTCATGCTGCAGAAGGTACGCGTCGGCGCCCTGCTGCGGCAGCGCAGCTGGCGCCTGCTGGTGCCGCTGGTGTTCGGCATGCTGGTGATCGTGCCGCCGCAATCGTATTTCGAGGTGATCGAAAAACTCAACTACGCCGGCAGCTACGCCGACTTCATGCGCCTGTACGTCACCGGCTACCACGGCTTCTGCAAGGACGGCGGCTGCCTCGACCTGCCGACATGGAATCATCTTTGGTTCGTGGTCTACCTGTGGGCCTATACGATGGTAATCGGCGGCGTGGCCGCGCTGGCCGGCGCCGAGCGCCTGCGCTCCTGGTCCGCCACGTTGGGCCGCCGCCTGACCGGCTGGAAGATCGTCGCGCTGCCGGTGCTGGCGCTGTTCGTGGCCCGCTACGCGCTGGCCGAAGCCTTCCCCGAAACCCACGCGCTGGTCAACGACTGGTACAACCACGCCCACTACTTCTTCCTGTTCGGGATGGGCGTGATGCTGGCGCTGCAAAATGGCTTCTGGGCCAGGGTGGATGAATTGCGCTGGACCAGCCTGGGACTGTGGCTGTTCAGCTGGGCCGTGGTGGTGTGCCTGCACTCGATGCCCGAATCGGTGGGCAACCTGCCGATCATCGCGCAAATGAAGCCGCTGCTGCGCATGATCTTCTGCCTGGGCCAGTGGGCGCCGATCCTGGCCATCTGCGGATTCGGCCACCGCCACCTGGCCTTCGACAGCGCCAAGCGCCGCTACCTGACCGAAGCCGTGTTCCCGGTCTACATCCTGCACCAGACGCTGATCGTCACCATGGCGCACTGGCTCAAGCCGGTGAAGATGGCGCCCGGCACGGAGGGCGCGGTGCTGGTCGTGCTGACCTTCGCCATCAGCTTCGGCGTGTTCGAAGTGGTGCGCCGCGTCGCCGTGCTGCGCCCACTGTTCGGCCTTGGCCGCGCTACTTCACAAACATCAGCGTATGCGCCGCAGGCCCCGGCAGCAGCGGCGTATCCCGCCCGCTGACCCAGTCGGCGCGGCCATCCAGGAAGTACGGCGACAAGGGATGGCCGCTCTGCCCACCCGGCATGTTGAACACGCCCTGCTCCTCATGGCCCGGCGACACCGTCAGCCGCTCCGACTGGCCGAACGACGGTCCCGACACACGCGGCATGTGCTGGTCGCCCGGCAGCATGTCCGGCGCCACTTTGAGGTACTTGCCCAGCACCGGCACCACCGCCGCGAAGGGATGGGCGCTGGCCGCCGTGTTGCGCTCGCCCCACGTGGCGCTGGCCAAGGGCTTGCCGTCCTTGGTCAGGTCGGCGATCGCGCGGTCCAGCGCGGCCAGCTGCAAGGCTTGCCAGCTGGCGTACTGCGGCGGCAACCAGGCGGCCGGCTTCTCATCCAGCACACGCGCCACCACCACCGGCCAGCGCGACGTCACCGCCGCCATGTTGGCCTTGGCGTCGACCTTCGCCATTTCCTCGTTGGCGCTTTCGAACAGGATGTCGTACAGCGCGTACATATAGGCGCGCGTGATGCGGTAGCCCACCGAGTCCACGCTGGCCTTGCCGGTCCAGCTGTCCTTCAGCAGCTTGAGCGCTTCGGTGCGCTGCGGCTTGCCTTCGACGGCCTTGGCGTCCAGCGCGGCCATCGCGCGTTCGCGCCAGGCGGCCAGGAACACGGCGCGGTCGTCCAGCGTGATGGCGTAGACTTTTTTCACGTCGGTCTTGGGGCCGAGCGCGGTCAGGTCGTCGCGCACCTGGTGCGTGCGCGCGCCGAGGTCGAAGCCGCCGTCGCCCAGCAGTTCGGCGCCGGCGTTGGCCAGCTGGCGGCTGTTGGCCGTGGCCAGCCGGCCGGCGGCCGGGTTGACGACCTTCGGGTATTCCTCTGGCTTGAGCCAGCCGGTCCAGACGCCGGCCTGGTCGTCCGCCGACAGCGGATAGGTGGCGGCCACGCCGGCCGGCGCGCGGCGCCGCAGCGCGCCGGCGATGGTCCAGCCGATATTGCCCTTGTCGTCGCCGCCGACAAAATTCTGCGCCGGGATGCCCATCGTCGCCGCGACCGCCATCGCCTGCTCCAGCGTGTCGGCGAACTCCAGGTTCCTGGCGTTGACGTTGACCGCCGCCGGCGTGTGCGCAACCCAGTGGATGGCGTAGCTGCGGCCCATGGCCTCGCGGATCGGACCGAGGCTGGTTTCGCGCACGGCCAGTTTGGCAGCCGGTTCGCCTTTGATTAATATCGTTTCCTCGTGCACCACCGGCGTCTCCCAGCCGGCCTGGGTGCGTACCTGGCCCGGCTTCGCCTGGTCGGTATCGAGCGCGATCAAATCGAGATAGTCGCCGTAGCTGTTGGTGAAGCCCCAGGCCACATGGCCGTTACTGCCGACCACCACCGCCGGCGTGCCGGGCAGCGTGACGCCGACCACGCGGCGCTGGCCGCCCTTCCCGTCGGGGAACTGCAAGGCGAGGCGGTACCAGATCGCCGGCAGCTGTATGCCGAGGTGCATATCGTCCGACACGATGGCCGCGCCGGTGTCGCTGCGGCCGCCCGCCACCGCCCAGTTGTTGCTGCCCACGGTGTTGAGGAGTTCCGCCGCCGCCACTTTCGGATCGGTATGCGCCGCGCCGCCGTCGGCCTTCGGCTTGCCCCACCATGCGGGTGGAGCGGCGGGTATCGCGATGTCGGCGGACGTCACCGATGGCGCGTCGAGCGGCGCATCCCACTGCGTCGATTCCGGCGCCAGGAAGGCGCGCTGCTCTTCGGTCGCATGGTCGCGGAACCAGCCGCGCGCCAGTTCGCGCGGCTCCTGGCTGCCCTGCAGGTCGAAGTACATGGCCCAGATCACCAGCAGCGAATCGGCCGCCGACCACGCGCGCGGCGGCATGCCGATCAACGCATATTCGAATGGCTTCGCGCCCAGCTTCCGCAGGCCGGCGTTGACGCCTTCCACGTAACGCTCCAACAGCGCGCGGTCGGCGGCCGGCATGGCGTTCAGCGCCAGCTCGGCGCGGGCGCGGAAGCGGTGCAGGCGATGGGATTTATCCAGCGGCAGTGCGCGCGCGCCGAACAGTTCGGACAATTCGCCGGCCGACACGCGGCGCAGCAGGTCCATCTGGAAGTAGCGCTCCTGCGCATGCACAAAGCCGGTGGCGTAGGCCACGTCCATCCGGCTGCCGCCGCTGATGAGCGGCACGCCGTGTGCATCGCGCGCCACGCTGGCGCCGGCCTCCAGGCCAGGCGTCTGCACCGTGCCGTCCAGCTGCGCCAGGCTGCCGCGCAAATACAGCCACGCCCCGGCCACGGCCGCCAATATCAACACCACCAATCCGATTACGACACGCTTGGACCACATCCCCAGCCTGTTCTTTTGCATAGTATCCCCACGGTTGATTAAACTACCACGTTGAGGATAGTGCCAGAGAAGCGGCCGCGCAGGCAATCGCCAGCGTGATATCAGAGCGTCAGTTCCCAGGTTTCGTTGACCATGTCCTGGCCGAATGCGTGCACCGGCTCCTCGGCCACCAGCACGTATCCCTTGTTTTGGTAGATCTGGCGGGCTTCCTTCTGCTGGTCGGTGGTCCACAGGCGCATCTTGCGGTAGCCGGCGGCGCGGGCGTAGCGGTGGCATTCGTCCACCAGCCGCGAACCGAGGCCGTAGCCGCGCGCCTGCTCCTCCACCAGCAGCAGCCGCAGTTTGCCGACACCCTCCTCGCCGTCGCGCGCCAGCGCGATCGAGCCGACCGGCTGGCCCGCCATCTCGGCGATCCAGCAATGCTCCAGCGCCGGATCGAAGTTGCGTTCGAAGTCCGCGCAGATCTCGCCGACCAGTTTCCCGAAGCTGTCGTCCCAGCCTTGCTGCTCGGTGTAGATGGCGCCGTGGCGCCGTGCGATCCACTCCATGTCGCCGGCGCGATGGGGGCGCAGCACGAACGGCTGGGCGTATTTCAAGCCGCTCTCCGCATCCAGCATCTGCTGGATGGTGCGCATCGCATCGAGCATGCGCAGCTGGTCGGACTCGCCGAAGCGGGCCAGCAGGTCGCCGACCTCCTCGCGCGAGCGGCGCTCCAGCGGCTCGTAGACGGCGCGGCCTTGCGCCGTCAGGTGCAGCAGCTTGGAGCGGCCATCGGTGGCCGACGGCACCTTGGACACCAGTCCCGCGCCTTCGAACTTGGCCAGGATGCGGCTCAGGTAACCGCGGTCCAGCCCCAGGTCGCGGCCCAGCACCGCCGCCGGCTGGTCGCCCTGGTGGGCCAGCTCGTACAGCACGCGCATCTCGGTCAGCGTGTATTCGCTGTGCAGCAGGCCCTCGCGCAGCACGCCGATCTGGCGCGTGAAGAAGCGGTTGAAGGAACGGACCGCCGCGACGCGGTCATCGAAAACAGGAACTGACATACACCCTCCGGCTGAAACATGGAAGGATTCTGCAATACATTGTTGACTGAGTCAACAATAACCGCGATATCCGAAAAGAGCGGACGCGCACAGAACGCGGGCGCACCCCGGCCTAGCATGGATTTTCCATTGCATCGTCATTGAAAGGAATTGTCATGGATATCACATCAGCCATGCAGGACTGCATAGACGCCTGCGACAACTGCCATCAAGCGTGCCTGCAAACCGCGCTGACCCACTGCCTGGAAATGGGCGGTCGCCACGTAGAGCCGAACCACTTCCGCTTGATGCTGGACTGCGCGGCGGTCTGCGAAATGTCGGCCAACCTGCAACTGAGCGGATCGCGGTTCAGCCCCAGGATATGCGCGCTGTGCGCCGACATCTGCCACGCGTGCGCGCTGAGCTGCCTGGAACTGGACGGCATGGAGGAATGCGTGCGCGCCTGCGAAGCCTGCGAACATAGCTGCCACCAGATGCAGGCCTAGCACAGGCGATTTCGCAACAGATTGGCGACCGGGCCAACATTCAGTCGCGCGGCCGCCGCCGCGATGCTAAAGTCGGCATACGTCCACTTCGAGCGCCCGATGCCCATGCTAGCCGCACCGATCCCCGACAACGATGCCGAGCGCCTGGCGGCGCTGCGCGAACTGCTGATCCTGGACACGCCGCCGGAAGAACGCTTCGACAAGGTGGCACGCTTCGCCGCCGAGGAATTCGACATGCCGATCGCGCTGCTGTCGCTGGTCGACGAGAACCGCCAGTGGTTCAAGGCCAACGTGGGCATGAACGTGTGCGAGACCGCGCGCGACACTTCCTTCTGCGCCCACGCGATCCTGCGAGCCGATATCTTCGTCATCCCGGATGCCCGCGCCGATGCGCGCTTTGCCGACAATCCCATCGTCATCGGCGAGCCGCATGTGGTCTTCTACGCCGGCGCGCCGTTGACCATGCCGTCCGGCTTCACCATCGGCACGCTTTGCCTGATCGACCACAAGCCGCGCACGCTGGACGCGACCGAACTGGCGATCCTGGCGACGCTGCGCGACCTGCTGCTGGAAGAACTCAGCCAACGCACGGAGGCTGCGGATGCCTGAGAATCCGGTCAAGAACCTGAACATGCTGCTGGTGGAGGAACAACCGCTGTTGCGCCGGACGGTCGCGCTGACGGCGCGCACACTGGGACTGGGGACCATCCATGAAGCGGCCAGCATGGAAGCGGCCGAGCGCCTGCTGCTCACGCACAGCTTCCAGGGCGCGGTGATCTCGATCGACTGCGGCCTGCTGCCCGGCTGCACCTACAACCTGGCCTTGCTGGACCGGATGCGCAACGGCATGTACGTCAGCGACAGCGACATCCCCATCGCGGTGATGGCGGAAAACGCGACCGCCGGATTGCTGAACGACCTGCGCGACCGGCATGTCAGCCGCGTGATCCTCAAGCCCTTCCGCGCCAAGGTGCTGCTGGACGCCTTCGCCAGCTTCCAGCAGCCGGCTGCGCACAAGCCTTAGTACATCTCTTTCGCCACTTCGCGCACGGACTTCAACAGCAGGCTCGCGCCCGGCGACATGATGTGGCCATCGACCGTGATGATGCCGTAGGCGTCCATGCGGCACGGCAGTTCGATCGGCAGGATATTGAGCACATTCTGCGACTCGTAGTATTTGGCGACGGCGATCGGCATGACATTGAGCGCGTCCGTCTGCTGCAGCAGCGGTTTAATCAGCAGCACGGCCGTGGTGTCGACCACGTTGGACGGCACCTCCAGGCCGGCGCGGCGGAACATCAACTCGCAGCGCGCGCGCAGGATGCTGCCTTGCGGCGGCAGGATCCACGGCTGGCTGGCGATATCGCGCAGCGACAGGTTGCGCGCCTTCAGCAGCGGATGGCCGGGCCGCACCACCGCGCACGCCGGCTCGTCGCCCAGCTCCTCGTAACTCAGGCCCTCCGCGCTCTGGCGCTCGGGGATGCGGCCGATCATGAAGTCCAGCCGCCCGCGCTGCAACTGCTCCAGCAGGATGTTGGACTGCTCCATCTCCACGCCGATGCGCAGCTTGGGCGCCTGCGCCTTGGTGCGCGTGATCGCCACCGGCAGCAGCGAGATCCCCGGCGTCATGATGGTGCCGATGTCCACCTGCCCGGACAGGCCGGCCTTGATGGCGACGATGTCCTCGTGCGCCAGCGAGAGGCTGGTCAGCGCCATGCGGGCGTGGCGTATCATCGTCTCGCCGTAGATGGTCGGCTCCATGCCGCGCGGCAGACGATCGAACAGCTGCACGCCCAGCATCTCCTCCAGGTCCTTCAACTGCTTGGAGGCGGCCGGCTGCGTCATGTGCAGCTCTTCCGAGGCGCGATGGATATTGCGTTGTTCGTCGAGCGCGATCAGCAGAAGCAGCTGGCGCGTTTTGAGGCGCGCACGCAAGAACCAGTTCGGGTTAGTTTCCATGGAAAAATGATATCACAATCGGTATGGTTGTTGATGGCATACCGGCAGTTGCGGTATCACTTGCACGCCGCAGAAGGATTGGCCGCCGGGCCCTCCCTGGTCTGCGGAATGAATGGAATGGTGCCGTCGGCGTTGTACCGGAACTCTTCCACCGCCACCGAACGGCGGTACTCGCCGCCGCCGGGCAGCTTGGCGTTGTGGTAGAAGATGTAGGACTTGCCGTTGAAATCGATGATGGCCTGGTGGATGGTCTTGACCTTGGCGTTCTTCGACATGATCACGCCGCGATAGTGCCACGGGCCGGTCGCGCTCGGGCCGGTCATGTAGGCCGTCTCCTCGGGGAAGTTGCGCGAATAGGATAAATAGTATGTACCGTTATGCTTGTGCAGGTAGGACGCCTCGGTGAACATGTCCATGCCGACGGTCTGGATCGGACCGTCGAATTCGATCATGTTCGGTTTCAGCTTGGCGTACTTCAGCACCGTGTTGCCCCAGTAGAGATAAGCCTGGCCGTCGTCGTCCTGGAAAATGGCCGGGTCGATGTCGTCCCAGGCGATCGGCGATTGCAGCGTCATGTCGTTGGTGACCAGCGCCGAGCCGCGCGCGTCGACGAAGGGGCCGGTCGGACTGTCGGAGACGGCGACGCCGATGGCGTGGCCGGGAATGGTCGCGTGGTCGACGGTCGAATAGAAGTAGTACTTGCCATCGCGCTTGGTGATGTCGGCCGCCCAGGCGTGGCCCTTGGCCCACTTGAAGGTCGAAGCCTGCACCGGCGAGCCGCGGTCGGTCCAGTTCTTCATGTCGCAGCTGGTGTAGACGCGCCACTCGTTCATCACGTAGTCCGGGCTTTTCGGCGTGGCCTCGTCATGGCCTACGTACAGGTAGACGGTGCCGTTTTCCACATAGGCCGACGGATCGGCCGTGAACAGCTTGGGGAACAACGGGTTGGCCGCCTGCGCCGCGCCCATTGCCAGGCCCGCCGCCGCGATGGCCGCGAATTTGATCAACTTGTTTTTCAATGCTCTCTCCAGTTATTTTTTTTGTCGTGCGCCCAGCGCCATCAAACGCTGGACCACGCAGAATACAAACAGCAAACCACCGATGACAATCTTGGTCCACCACGAGCTGAGGGTGCCGTCGAAGGCGATCAGCGTCTGGATGGTGCCCAGCACCAGCACGCCCGACAGCGAACCGGCCACGTAGCCATAGCCGCCGCTGAGCAACGTGCCGCCGATGACCACCGCCGCGATGGCGTCGAGCTCCGTGCCTTGGGCGTGCAGGCCGTAGCCGGACAACATGTAGAACGAGAACAGCACGCCGGCCAGCGCGGCGCAGAAGCCGCTGAAGGCGTAGATCAGCACCTTGGTGCGCCCTACCCTCAGGCCCATCATCAACGCCGATTGCTCGTTGCCGCCGACCGCGTAGATGGCGCGGCCGAACGGCGTGCAGTGCGCGACGTAGATCGCGGCGGCCAGTGTCAGCACGGCGATCAGCGCACCGGGGGAGATGAAGCCGCCGAACACCGGCAACTGCGTCTGCGACATGGCGACGTACAGCGGATCGTCGATGGTGATCGAGTTAATGCTGATCAGGTAGCACAGGCCGCGCGCCAGGAACATGCCGGCCAGTGTGACGATGAACGGCTGCAGCTTGAAGTAATGGATCATCGCACCCATGGCCGCGCCGAAGCCCGCGCCCAGCGTCAGCGCGATGGCGATCACCAGCAGCGGAGGCAGGTGCCAGCTTTGCAGCAGCCAGGCGGAGATCATGGTGGTCAGCGCCAGCACCGAGCCCACCGACAGGTCGATGCCGCCGGAGAGGATGACGAAGCTCATGCCGACCGCGATCACCAGCAGGAAGGCGTTGTCGATCAAAAGATTGAACAGCACCTGCAGCGACAGGAAGCCCGGATACGCCACGCCGCCCACCGCCAGCAGGACAACCAGCAGCGCCACCGTGACCAGGGACGTGAAATACGGCGACGCCATCCAGGCGCGCCCGCGAAGGATCATGGTGCTCATGCCGCGCCACCTTTGTTCTTGGCGCGGAAGGCGCGCCACATGTTCTTGAATTCCGCCGACTGCGACAGGCACACCAGGAATACCACCACGGACTTGACGACCATGTTGACTTCCGGCGGCAGGCCGAGGGAATAGATCGTGTAGGTCAGCGTCTGGATGATCAGCGCGCCGATCACGCTGCCGGCCAGGCTGAATTTGCCGCCGGCCAGCGAGGTGCCGCCCAGCGTGACGGCCAGGATGGCGTCCAGCTCCAGCAGCAGGCCGGCGTTGTTGGCATCCGCGCTCTTGATGTTCGCGCTGATCATCAACCCTGCCAGGCCGGCGCAGGCGCTGCAGAAAACGTAGACGAAGAAGATCAGCACCGCTGTCTTCAAGCCGGCCAGCCGCGCGGCGACCGGGTTGATGCCCACCGCCTGGATGAACAGGCCCAATGCCGTCTTGCGCATCAACAGCGCGGTGATCAGGAACACGGCGCCGACAATGTAGAGCGAGAACGGCAGGCCAAACAGGTAGCCGCTGCCGAGGAAGAAGAACGGCTTGTAGTAGACGGTGACGATCTGGCCGTCGGTGAACAGCTGCGCCAGGCCGCGTCCCGCCACCATCAGGATCAGCGTGGCGACGATGGGCTGCAGGCCGAGGCCCGCCACCAGCAGGCCATTCCACGCGCCGCACAGCAGCGCCGCGCCCATGGCCGCGCACAGCGCCCAGACCATCGGCGTGTTGGCGACGTATTCGGGCACGCCGTTCTGCATCACCATCGTGCCGCCGATGAGCATTGCGGCGACGGTGCCGCTGATCGCGACCACGGCGCCGACCGAGATGTCGATGCCGCGCGTGGCGATCACCAGCGTCATGCCGAGGGCAGCCAGCACCAGAGGCGCCGCGCGGTTGGCGATGTCGATCAAGCTGCCGTACAGGTGGCCGTCCTTGATCTCCAGGTGAAAGAAGCCGGGAACCAGCAGCAGGTCCACCAGCAGCAGAAGGACCAATGCGGCCAGCGGACGGAATAAGGGATGTCGCACAAACATGGATGCAGTCGTTGGTAAGGTGGCGCCAGCGGGCACGGTGGCGGCGGCGCGAGGTGCGGCGATGTCGTTCAGCGGGCTATTCATGGGCGTCTCCGGCTGCGATCACCTGCAGCACCGAGCTTTCGTCCAGCGCGCCGCGCGGATATTCGCCGCCCGCCTTGCGGTCGCGCATGATGACGATGCGGTCGCTGACCCGCAGCACCTCCGGCAGCTCGGACGAGATGAACAGGATGGCCATGCCCTTGCGGCACAAGGCCGTCACGTAGTCCATGATCTCCTGCTTGGCGCGCACGTCGATGCCGCGCGTCGGTTCGTCCAGGATCAGCATCTTGGGATCGGTGGCCAGCCAGCGCGCCAGCAGCACCTTCTGCTGGTTGCCGCCGGAGAGCGTGCCGATCGGCGTCTCGATGCTGGCCGTCTTGATGCCCAGCGCCTTGACGTATTCCTCGGCCAGCTGCTGCTGGCGCTTGAGCGGAATCGCGCGCAGGATGCCGGTGCGGGCCTGCAGCGCAAGGATCAGGTTCTCGCGCACGGACAGTTCGAGCACCGCGCCTTCATGCTTGCGGTCCTCGGAGCAGAAGCCGATGCCGGCGGCGATGGCGTCGCGCGGCGAGGTGAAGCTGCGCTCCTTGCCGTCGATGACGATGCTGCCGCCGTCCGCCTTGTCGGCGCCGAACAGCAGGCGCGCCGCCTCGGTGCGGCCGGAGCCCAGCAGGCCGGCAAGGCCCAGCAGCTCGCCCTGGCGCAGTTCGATATCCATCGGCGACAGCGCGCCCTTGCGGCCAAGGCCCACGGCGCGCAGGAAGGTCTGGAACTTCGACGGCGCGGCCGCCGTGGCGGTGACGGTGGCGCTGCCGCCAGCATCGGCCACCGACGACGCCGGGGCGCCGACCATTTTGTTCACGAGGTCGAACCGCGACAACTCGCTGCAGGCGTACTCGCCTTCGCGCTCGCCGTTGCGCATCACCGTGATGCGGTCCGAAATCGCGTAGGTCTGATCGAGGAAGTGGGTGACGAACAGGATCGCCATGCCCTGCTCGCGCAATCCGCGCAGCACGCTGAAAAGCAGATCGACTTCCTTCTCATCGAGGCTGGAAGTCGGCTCATCGAGGATCAGCACCTTGGCCGACACCAGCAAAGCCCGCGAGATCGCCACCATCTGCTGGATCGCCAGCGGATAGTGCGCCAGCGGCAGCGATACATCGATCCGAATCTGCATCCGCTCCAGCAGCTCCACCGCCTGCCGCTGCATGGCTGACCAGTCGATGCCGCCGCGCTTACGCGGATAACGGCCGATGAAGATATTCTCCGCCACCGACAAATTCGGGCAAAGGTTCACTTCCTGATAAACGGTGCTGATGCCCAGGTTCTGCGCATCCAGCGTGGACGAAGGGTGGATCGCCCGGCCCTCCAGCAGGATCTGGCCCTGGTCCGGGGTGTACACACCGGTCAGCACCTTGATCAGCGTCGATTTGCCGGCGCCGTTCTGGCCCATCAGCGTGTGCACCTCGCCCGGATACAGGTTCAACGCCACACCGCTCAAGGCCTGCACGCCGGGGAATGCCTTGCTGATGCCGCGCAGCTCCAGCACCGGCGCAGGCGCGGAAGTTATGTTATTCATCGGCTTAGTATTTACGGTTCGGGAATTCCTTGGCCGCGACTTCGGCCGGGAACACGCTTTCCTGGGTGACGACGCGCTTAGGCACCGGCTTGTTGGCGACGACGTCGCGCGCCAGCTGCATCAGTTGAGGACCCAGCAGCGGGTTGCACTCCACGGTCACGTTCAGCTTCCCGGCGATCATCGCCTCGAAAGCGCCTTTGACGCCGTCGATGGAAATGACCACGATGTCCTTGCCCGGCTTCATGCCGGCTTCCTCGATGGCCTGGATGGCACCGATCGCCATGTCGTCGTTGTGCGCGTACAGCACATTGATCTTCTTGCCCTCGGCCTTGAGGAAAGCCTCCATCACTTCCTTGCCCTTGGCGCGGGTGAAGTCGCCGGTCTGCGAGCGGATCACCTTCAGCTTCGGATTGGCGGCGATGACTTCATCGAAGCCCTTCTTGCGGTCCAGCGCCGGCGCCGAACCGACGGTGCCTTGCAGCTCAACGATATTGATTACGGCATCGGGCGTCTTCTTCGCCCGCTCCAGCAGCCAGCGGCCGGCGCGGCGGCCTTCTTCCACGAAGTCCGAGCCGAGGAAGGTGGCGTACAACGAAGGATCGCTGACGTTGACGGCGCGGTCGGTCAGGATGACGGGGATCTTGGCGGCCTTGGCTTCGCGCAGCACCGTGTCCCAGCCCGATTCAACGACCGGCGAAAACGCGATCAGGTCCACGCGCTGGGCGATGAAGGAGCGGATCGCCTTGACCTGGTTTTCCTGCTTCTGCTGGGCGTCGGCGAATTTGAGGGTGACGCCCTCCTTCTTGGCGGCGTCCTTGATCGAGACGGTGTTCGCGGTGCGCCATTCGCTTTCAGCGCCGACCTGCGAGAAGCCGATCACCAGCGGCTTGGCCGCGAAGGCCGGAACATTGAGGGCGAAGGCGGCGAGGCATGCGGCGGCCAATACGGTTCTGCGATTGCTATTCATGGCAAAGTCTCCAGATGGATTTTGTGTTTTATGGATCAGATACTATGAGAATCTCAAATATCTATCCAATGATATTTTTAAGCAGTTCGATATTAATTTTGACATCAGCGCAGCAGCCGCAGGCCATATAGACCGCCTGCCATCGAGCCTTGGCGGGCCACGAATTTGACTGTCAACTTGCCGCCAGCCGCCATGGCAGGCGGTATCGCGTAATCCTTGGTGTAGATTTCCTGCGGCGCCGTGGCGTCCAGCGTCACCTCGGCCAACGGCTGGCCGTTGATAAAGATATCGAAACGGCGGCCGGCATCCAATGTTGAATATGTCAACCGCAGCATGCGCGCCTCGGCCTTTTTGTCGGTCAGGTCGTAGCTGAACCATCCGCTCGCGTGCCGCCAGTGCAGGCCTTTGTTGACGCCAGCGTCGGCGCCCTCGCCCTTGAAGAAGTGATCCGATTCCGGCTGCTGCTCGCCCGGCGCCACCTGGTCGATGGTCAGCGCGTCCAGCGCCAGGCGGTCCGCCTCGTCCTGCGCGGCCTTGGCCTGCATGGATGCGAGGTTGGCCGGCGTCGAATACGGCCAGTAGACGACGTAGCGCGAATCGTGCAGGCGGAAGAACGGGATGAAGGTGACGTTGTCGACGTTCTTGCCCTGCACCAGACCCGGCGCCGTAAATGTCAGCGGCTTGCCGGGCACCGGCTTGAAGCGGTCCATGAAGGCCTTGGTGTCGCTGACCAGCATCGGCGCGGACTCCAGCGGGCAGACCTGGCCCTGCGCCACGTGGCCCATGCGCGAATCGTCGGCGAAGAAGTTCAGCTTTTCGCCGGCGAAGGGATTGGTGCGCGCCGCCAGCACGATGGGACCGTGCAGCACCGCGTAGTAGTTGGACTTGTCCGGCATCTGCTCCAGATGGGTTTTCATCGGCAGGCGGATCTCGACCTTGTCGCCATCGCGCCATTGGCGCCGCAGGTTGACGTAGCGGTCCGCGCCCGCGTTGGCCGCCACCGGCTTGCCGTTGATCGTGATCCGCAGGGCACCGCGCGCCACCCATTCGGGATAACGTATCTTCATCGTGAAGGCTTTGGCGCCCTTGACTACAATGGTGCTGCGGTCTTCATCCGGGAAGCGGTTGGCCTGGGTGATGGTCACGCCCTGCTCGCGCCAGTTCAGCGTGGAAGGGATGAACAGGTTCACGTACAGCTGGTCGCCGCGATGCGCGTAAATGAACTCGCCGTATTTGGCGTGGCTCTCGATGCCAGAGCCGACGCAGCACCACATGGCCTTGTCCACCTGCGAGTAGACGCGGTAGTGGTTGGGCCGCATCGGCGTGAAGTAGACGAAGCCGCCGCTATCCGGCCGTTGCGAGGACAGGATATGGTTGTACAACGCACGCTCATAGTAGTCGGTGTAGCTGCCCTTGGCATCGCCCAGGAACAGCAGCTCCGTGAGCTTGAGCATATTGTAGGTGTTGCAGGTCTCGGGGCCTTCGACTTCCTCGACCATCGGCGAGTAGTCCTTATCGTCGTGGAAGTGCTCCTTGACGCTGTTGCCGCCGATGGCGACGGTGCGGTGATCGTGCACGGTCTGCCAGAAGAACTGGGCGGCCTGTTGCCAGTCGCGCCGGCCGGTGATGTCGCCGATGCGCTTGAAGCCGATCACCTTTGGGATCTGCGTGTTCGCGTGCAGGCCGGTGAGCTGGTCCTTGCCCTCTTCCAGCGGCCGCAGGATGGCCTGGTGGGAGAAGCGGATCGCCAGGTCCATGTATTTTTTCTGGCCCGTCATCTGGGCGACATCGGCCAGCACTTCGTTCATGCCTCCGTGCTCGCTGCGCAGCATGGACTGCATCTGCTCCTCGCTCAGGTGCGAGGTCAGTTCCAGCGCCCAGTCGGACATGGCGATCAGCATGGCGCGGGCGTCCGCGTTGCCGGCGTAGGTGTAGGCGTCGCGCAGGCCGGCGTAGACCTTGTGCAGGTTATACCACGGGACCCATTTTCCGTTGACCGAGAAGTTGTCGGCGTGGAGGTCGCCCTTGGCGATGGCCTGCCAGGCGGCGCTGCCGTCCGGGATGCCGCCAATGTAGCCGTTGCCGTTGCGCTCCTGGCAGCGCTTGAGCTCCGCCACGAAGTAATTCAGGCGGCGCAGCACTTCCTCGTCGCGGGTGGAGGCGTACATCAGCGCCAGCGCGGACAGGTAATGGCCGCCGAGGTGTCCGTCCAGGCCGGAGGATTCCCAGTTGCCGTAGCTGGGCTGCTTCAGCGGCAGACCGGCTTCGCGCAGGAATGGGGCGAGCAGGCGGTCGGGTTCCATCTCCAGCAGGTAGTGGAGATCCGTGCGCTGGGCATCCAGGAAGGGACTGTCGCCGAGCCGTACGTCGGCGAGCGGGAACAGGCGCAACGGCGCGGCCGTTGTGGCGGCGGAGGCGGTGCACAGCATCGCAGCCGCCGCCAGCGCAACTGCTCCGCGCAGCGCGGCTTTCATGACCGTCATGGGGAAGGCAGCTGGTTGCTGCGGTAGCGGTTCAGGTCTGCCGCGTCTACTGTCGGCCAGCCGGTGGCATCCCATTTCATTTCCATGATCTTCAATTTCTGCAGGTAGTTGTCGGCCGTCTCGTAGGCATGCAGCACCATGTAGTCCTTGCCGTCGATGGTGTAGGCGCTGTTGTGGCCCAGGCCTTTCCAGTCCTTGTCGCCGGCGATGACGACGGAGCCGCCGCCCTTCATCATGTCGACGTCGTTCCTGTCCACATAAGGACCGGTAACGTCCCTGGAGCGGCCGACGACGACGTGATAAGTGCTATCGCCCTTGCGGCAGCAAAGCCCGAACGACGCGAACAGGTAGTAGTAATCGCCCTTCTTGAAGATGAACGGCGCCTCGATCTCGTCCGGCCCCGCCGACTTGTCCGCCACCGACGGCCCCCGCGAGCGGCTGGCGATGGCATGCCACTCCTGCGGCTCCGCCAGGCCGGTCCAATCCGCGTTCAGCTTGACCAGTTTCAGCCCGCTCCAGAAGGAGCCGAACGCCATCCACGCCCCGCCCTTGCCGTCTTCGACGATGTTCGGGTCGATGGCGTTCCAGTCGTCGCGCAGCGGCACGGATTGCAACACCATGCCCTTGTCTTCCCAACGATAGTCCGGCGAACGCGGATTGAGCGTCTTGTTGACGGTGACGCCGATACCCGATGTGTTCTTGCCGAAGCCCGATACGGAATAATATAAATAGTATCGACCGTTATGGAGGTGGACATCCGGCGCCCAGACATGGCCGTCGAAGGTCGGCGCGGCGCGCTTGGCCCACGCCGGATCGCCCTTGAAGACGCGGCCTTCCGGCGTCCAGTCCTTCATGTTTTTTGAGCTGTAGAAGGTGATACCCGGCCCCGTACTGAATACGTACCAGGTATCGCCCTCCTTCGCCATGACAGGATCGTGGACGCTGACCTCCTTGGCGGCGCCGACCGACGCCGCCGCAAGGCACAATGCAAATACCGCAGACTTCATCTCAACTCCCCGTACGCGCGCCCCAGATCGACACGCCGTCCACCGACTGCGCCGTCCACGTCACCACGAAAGCGCCGGCATTGGTGTTCCACTGGCGCGACAGCACGCCGTTGAACGTTCCGGCTGCACCCAGCGAGATCGTGATCTTGTTGGCGCCATTATGCTTCCAGGTGCCGGTGGCGGCGCCGGAAACCGTGCCGTCCGCCGCCAGCTTGACATTCTGCGATGGCTTGATCGCCGCCGTGATGTCCTTGCCGTGGTTGATCATCTTATACGTTCCGGCGGCATCGGCGGCGGTGACTTCGGCCGACAACGGCGTCGCATTCTTGCTGAGCGGCGCGTAGCGGAACGGCGACACCACGATCCAGCCGTCTTCGTTGATGAACATCTCGTGCACGCGGATCTGGTGGAACTCACCGGTGCCGGGGAAGCGCGTGTGGAACACCAGGAAGTACTGTCCGGTCGCCGCCTCGTAGTAGGCGGAGTTGTGGCCCGGCGATACGTAGCCCAACGGCGTTCCCGTTTCGCCATCCGCCAGCGCGAACTGGTGGTTCCCCATGATCTTCTGGCCGAACGGCGCGATACTGGCGTCGTCGAACAGTGGCAACGCCGGATTGGCTTTGACGTTCGCCATGTCGTTGCCCTTGGCGTCCAGGTATGGGCCGTCGGGGTTCAGCGAGCGCGCCACGCGCATGTTGTAGGCGCCGTTCGCATCCAGTCCGCCGAAGGAGGTGAACAGGTAGTAGTACTTCGACTGCGGGCTGTACATCACATACGCGCCTTCGATGCGGCTGTGGTTCCCGCCCATCAGGTGCTTGCCATAGCCCTGGCCCGGCTTCTGCAGTCCCGTGGCCGGATCCATCGCCAGGATGAAGATGCCGCCCGAGTAGGAGCCGTAGATCATCCACAGCTTGCCGTCCTTGTCGAAGAAGGTGTTCGGATCCACCACGTTCGGCATCGTCAGTGCATCGTAGACGTTGACGCCGTCCTCGCTGATCTGATTCCACATGCCGGATTTGAGCATGATCTGCTTGTTGACGTACGGGCCTTCGATCTTGTCCGCCACCGCCACACCCAGCGCGGAGCGGGGGGAATCGCCTTTGCAGGAATTGTAGTAGAAGTAGAACTTACCGTCGCCGAGTTTGACCACGTCCGGCGCCCACAGGTCCGTCACCTGCGACCAGGTGAAGGTGTCCGCCAGCGCCGTGACGACGTTGTTGAACAACGGGTTGCTGGCGTTGACGCCGTCCGCGATCTTGGTCCAGTTCATCAGGTCCGTCGACTTGGCGGCGGCCAGGTGCGAGCCGAAGACGTAGTAGGTGCCGTCCACCTTGATCACCGCCGGATCGTGCACCGAAGCGTCGCCGAAGGTGATCGCCGCTGGCGCTGGCGCTGGCGCTGGCGCTGGCGTTGGCGTTGGCGTAGGGGTCGGCGTAGGCGTAGGCGCCAGCGTTACCGGGCTAGCGCCACCACCGCCACCACCACCGCAGCCCGCCAGCAGCAATGCCACGCCGCCGGCGATGGCCCTACGGCGCGATACCGAGATATCGTGTTCGCTCATGATCTCACTCCACCGCGACGACGACAACGGCCTTGGCCGGGATCTTCACCGTCAGCTTGCCGTCCACCGCGTTGGCGCTGTACGGGGCTGGTTTGATCGCCTGGGGCGCCTGGAAGCTGTTGTGTGCATCCATCGCGGCGGCGGTCAGAACGCGGCCCTTGACCGACTTGATCGTCTGACCCGGCACGTTGATCGCCACGTCCGCATCCTGGCCCGGATTGGTGTTGACCAGCGCCAGATACAGCTTGCCGTCCGTACCACGCGCCGCCGATGCGCTGATCTCCGGCACGCTCGCGCCGTCCAGCGTGTACTGCGGATTGTTCGACAACGTCAGCGGCAGCGAGGTCGCGCCCTGGAACGGCACGTACATCTCGAAGGCGTGATAGGTTGGCGTCAGCACCATCTTGTCCTTGTCGGTGATGATCATCGACTGCAGCACATTGACCATCTGTGCGATGTTCGTCATGCGCACGCGGTCCGCATGGGCGTGGAAGATGTTGAAGTTAAGTGCTGCAACAACCGCATCGCGCAGGGTGTTCTGCTGAAACAGGAAGCCGGCGTTGGTGCCCTTCTCCACGTCATACCAGGTGCCCCATTCATCGACGAACAGGCCCAGTTTTTTCTCCGGGTCGTTCTTGTCCATCGCTGCGGAGTTCCTGACGATGTGGTCCTCCATGCGCAGGGTGCTGGTCAGCGTGGACATCCACTCCTTCTCGGGGAAGCCGGTGGCGGCGCCCTTCACATCCCACTTCCCGGTCGGGATGGTGTAGTAGTGGAAGCTGATGCCGTCGGTCTGCGACTTCAGCCGCTTGCTCAGCACCTCGGTCCAGGACACATCGTTGTCGTTGCCGCCGCTGGCGATCATCTTCGGACGGTATTGCTGCGGCGCGCGCAGGAAGGTCTCGACGTTACGATACAGGTCCGAGTAGTGGTCCGGCGACATATTGCCGCCACAGCCCCAGGCCTCGTTACCGATCGCGAAATAGGCGACCTTGAACGGCTTTTCATGGCCGTTCTTGCGGCGCAGGTTGGCCAGCGTGGACTGGCTGTCGGAGGTCATGTACTCCACCCACTCCGACATCTCCTGCGCGCTGCCGGTGCCCAGGTTGCCGTTGACGTAGGCGTCCGCGCCCAGCAGGTCGACCAGGTCGAAAAACTCGTGGGTGCCGACGGCGTTCGATTCAGCCACGCCGCCCCAGTTGGTGTTGACCTTGACCGGACGCTTCTCGCGCGGGCCGATGCCGTCCTTCCAGTGGTACTCGTCGGCGAAGCAGCCGCCCGGCCAGCGCACCAGCGGTACATGCATGGCCTTCAGCGCGCCGACGACGTCGTTGCGCCAGCCCTTGGTGTTGGGGATCTTCGATTTTGGGCCGACCCACATGCCTTCGTAGATGCCGGTGCCCAGATGCTCTGCGAACTGGCCGTAGATATCCTTGTTGATGACCGCGCCGGGCTTGGCGGCGTCAATGGTCAGGCCGATCGCGTCGGCCGCGAAGGCGCCGCCGGAAGCCAGCAGGCAAAGGGAAAGTACGCCTTGTTTGATGTAGTTCATTCTAGTCTCCTGTTTATAATTTGATGACGAAGCCGCCGTGCGGCTTGATCGTTACAGCTACTTTTTTTCCAGCGTCGATGCCACGCTGGTTGAAACTGCGCTCGGCGTCGCCGTCGCCGATCACCACACCCTGCTTGGCGCCGGCGAAGGACAGGTCCAGCGTCAGCGTCTTGTCGGATTCCGTCGCGTTGATGCCGGCGATGTACCAGGTGTCGCCGGAGCGGCGCGCGATCACCGCGTACTGCCCCGGATAGCCATCCACCAGGCGGCTGTCATCCCAGCTGCGTGGCAGCTCCTGCAGGAAGGACTTGACGTAGGCCGGCACGGTAGCCATGCCTTCCGGGATCTCCGCGAAGTGCTGGATGCCGGAGATGTACAACACCGACGTGGCCAGCTCGAAGCCGTTGCTGGACGTGCGCTTGATCTTCGGGATATCGCCGAACACCATCGGCGTGAAGTCCATTGGATCGAACAGGTTGCGGGCGAACGGCAGCATGGCGGCGTGGGTCGGCATCTTGTCCTCGTCGGCCTGCTCGAAGGTGGTGAACTCCATGCCGCGCACCGCTTCCATCGTCATCAGGTTGGGCCAGGTGCGGGTCCAGCCGCGCGGCAGCGTGGCGCCGTGGAAGTTGACCAGCAGGCCGGCATCGGCGGCGTCGCGCAGGATGCTGACGTAGTAGGCGATCATCGACTGGGCGTCGCCGTTGAAGAAGTCGATCTTCACGCCCTTGACGCCCATGTCGTGCAGGCGCTTGAACTCCGCCACGCGCTGTTCATGCGTCAGCAGCTGGCTTTTTGGCGAGTACACGGTCGAATTCCACGGACCGGACGAGTTGTACCACAGCAGAATGCCAACCTTCTTCGTCGCCGCGTAGTCGACCAGCTCCTTGACCTTGTCGTAGCCGATCTTGCGGTCCCAGTCGGCGTCGATCAGGGTGTAGTCCCAGTGCATATCGGCGGCGTAGTCGATGAACTTCTTCTGCACGTCGTAGACCGTGGCATCGTCCTTCATCAGGGCCCAGCTCCACGAGGCGTGGCCCGGCTTGACCAGCTGCTTGTCGAAGGCGATGGCCGGCGCGGCCAGGTCGGTGCCGAGCGTGGAATTGGTCACGGTCTGCAGGGAGCCCAATGCCAGCAGGCGCCATGGGGAGGTCAGCGTGCCATCGACTTCGGCCATCAAGCCGCGCTCTGGATAAACTTCGGCCGCCATCGGATTGCCGATGCTGTATTTTCCGCCGGCGGATTCCGGCGCCAGGCGCGAGGCCTGGAAGCTGCCGTCCATGCCGGCCTCGGAGATGGCGACCCAGTTGTCGCCGCTCTTGAACAGCGCCGGGAACACCCAGCCCGCCGGCGATGGCGACACGGTGCCGACCGGGACATCCATTTGATAGTGCTCTTCGTAGGACGGATTGGTCCGGCCCCAACCCGTTTGCGCAACGGCGATCGGCTGCATCCACGCCTTCGCTGCAGGCGGCAGCGCGAAGGTGGTGCGTTCCTGGATCAGCTTCTTGTGAGGCAGTGTAAGCTCGGCGACGACATAGCGGAAGGCCACGCCATCGTTCGACACGCGGAACACGATATCCATCGCCTGCCGCTGCGCGTTGCGCACCGTGAAGGTCTGCTCATTGGCGCGATAGCTGATGCTGCGCTTTTTACCGACCGCCATCTCGTATTGGTCGCTGACCACGCGGGGCTTGGAGGTCGCGGCCAGCGTCAGCGCGCTCGCCAGGTCGGCGCCCTGCAATTGAAGACCGAGGTCGGAGGCCAGCAGCACCGGCTTGCCGTCGCGGGAGATCGAATAAGCCAGCCCGCCGCCGGCGGTCGGCAGCACGCTGACGCTGATGTGATGATCGGGACTGGTGAGCACGGGCTGCGAAGCCGTCGCCATTGCGCTGGCGGCGAGCGCCACCAAAGTGAAACATGTCTTCATCATGCATTTCCCTTTTTTAAGAATGGGGTCAAGTCTGACATTCGGACACGAGCTGAACCGTAGCGGCCCGCTACGGTTCAGCTCGTGTCCGAATGTCAGACTTGACCCCAATTTTTAGACCCAGCCGGCGTCGACGATAAATTCTTGGGCGGTGCACATGGCGCCGTCTTCGGCGGCGAGGAACAGCACCATCGAGGCGACGTGCTGCGGCATCAGCTTGGTCGGCAGGCATTGGTTGCGCTGGATCTCCTGCTCACCCGCATCGTCAAGCCACAGGTCGATCTGGCGCTGCGTCATCACCCAGCCCGGCGTAACCGTGTTGACGCGGATGCCGTGGGCGCCGAATTCACGCGCCAGGCCGCGCGTCAGGCCATGCACCGCCGCCTTGGAGGTGGCGTAGACCGGGTAGCCGGCGTTCTTGACGTGCCATGAGATCGAGCCGACGTTGATGATCGAGCCCGCGCCCTTCTTCTTCATGCCCTCCAGGACAGCCTGGCAGGTGAAGAACATCGGGCGCTGGTTGATGGCGATCCGCTCGTTCCAGTAGTCGACCGTCACTTCGGCCGTTTCGTGGCGCTGGTCGTTGGCGGCGTTGTTGACGAGGATGTCGAAGTCGCCGACGGCGGCCGCCAGCTCGGACATGGTCTTCTGCAGCGCGGCGATGTCGGTGATATCGCACTGGCGGAACAGCGGCTCGGGATAGCCGGCTTCCTTCACGCGCCGCACCAGCGCCAGGCTGGCGTCGCGGGCGATGTCGACGAAGGCCACCTGGGCGCCCTGCTCGGCGAAGGAAATCACCATCGCTTCGCCGATGCCGGTGCCACCGCCCGTGATGAATACGCGCTTGCCGCGCAGGCTGCCAAATTTGGCTAGTTGGGTCATGCTGTCTCCTGCTTTTTTTATGTGTTTTTTTTGCTCGGCATGGATTCCCGTGAAGACGGGAACCCACGCCGGCTTGGATCAGTTACGCGTCAGTTCACCCTCCCGGCGGCGCCAAACCACCGGGCCGTTGTCGCGCAAGACTTCGGGCAACAGCGCTTGCGACAGGTTCTGGTACGACACCGGACGCAGGAAGCGCACGATCGCGCCCGTGCCGACGGACGTGCTGCGGCCATCGGAGGTCGACGGGAACGGTCCGCCGTGCACCATCGCGCTGCAGACTTCCACGCCGGTCGGGAAGCCGTTGGCCAGAATGCGGCCGGCCTTGCGCTCCAACACAGGCAGCAGCTTGTGCGCTTCATCCAGGTCGCCGTCATCCAGTTGCAGCGTGGCGGTCAGCTGGCCTTCGAGGCTTTCGGCGATCTGGCGCAGTTCCGCCATGTCCTTGCAGGCGACCAGCAGCGAAGCCGGTCCGAATACCTCCTCCGACAGCGCATGCTGCGACAGGAAGGCCGCGCCGCTGGTGACGAACAGCGCCGGAGCGCCCTTGCCTTCCGCCTGCGGCGCCAGCGCCAGCGTCTTCACGTCCGCATGCTCGGCCAGCTGGGCGACGCCGCGCTGGAAGCTGCCGGCGATCCCCGGCGACAGCATGGCGCAAGCGGCGCCACCGGCCAGCGCTTGCGCGGCGGCGTTGGCGAAGCGGTCCAGCTCAGGGCCGGCGACGCCGATCACCAGGCCGGGATTGGTGCACATCTGGCCCACACCCAGCACCAGCGATCCGGCGAATGCGCCGGCGATGTCCTCGGCGCGCGCAGCCAGTGCGCGCGGCATCAGGAACACTGGATTGATCGAGCTCATTTCCGCATACACGGGAATCGGCACCGGACGCGCGGCCGCAACAGCCATCAGCGCCGTACCGCCGCTGCGCGAGCCGGTGAAGCCGACCGCCTTGATGGCCGGGTGGCGCACCAACTCCTGGCCGATGCCGTTGCCGCTGCCGGTCAGCAGCGCGAACACGCCGGCCGGCAGGCCGCACAGCTCCACGGCCTTGACCACGGCGCGGCCCACCAGCTCCGACGTGCCGGGATGCGCGGAGTGCGCCTTCAGCACCACCGGGCAGCCGGCCGCCAATGCCGACGCGGTGTCGCCGCCGGCCACAGAAAAAGCCAACGGGAAGTTACTGGCCGCGAAAACCGCGACGGGACCGAGTCCGATCATGCGCATGCGCAGGTCCGGACGCGGCGGCGCCCGATCCGGCAACGCCTTGTCGATGCGGACGTCGTTCCACGAGCCTTCGCGCAGCAGGTTGGCAAACAGTTTCAGCTGGCCGACGGTGCGGCCACGCTCACCCTCGATGCGGGCGCGCGGCAGCCCGGTTTCGGCCATCACGCGCTCCACCAGCACATCGCCCAGCGCCATGATTTGCTCGCCGATGGCTTCGAGGAAGACGGCGCGCTTCTCGTCGCTCAGCGCGCGGAAGGTGTCGAACGCGGCGTCGGCCAGGCGGCAGGCCTGGTCGATCTGGTCGAAATCGACCGCATGGAATTCAGGCTCCATCGGCTGCTGCAACGATGGGTTGTAGGCGCGGACAGGGCTGCCCGTGCCTTTGACGGCGACGCCGCCGATCAGTGCTTCACCGGTGATGATCATAGTGCCTTCACTTTCGCGACTTCGGTTTTGTACACGGCCAGCTTGTTGCGCAAGGCTGGGCCGAACTGCGGCGCTTCGATTTCAAACGTCTCGCCGGGCTTGACGACGATGTTGTCGGCCACGCTCAGCGTCGCCGTACCGAAGAAGTGGATGTGCACATCGCCCGGACGCTTGAACAGCGGGTACTTGAAGTGGTGGTGCTCCAGGTTGGCGATGGTGTGCGACATATTCTGCTCGCCGCTGAAGAAGGCCTTCTCCCAACGGACCTTGCCTTCCACGTCGTAGATGCGCGAGGTGCCTTCGATGTGCGCCGGCGCTTCGCCGACCAGCAGCGCCGGGCCCAGGCCGCAGGCGCGCAGCTTGGAATGTGCGAGGTACAGGTAATTCTGGCGTTCGGTCACGTGGTCCGAGAACTCGTTGCCGATGGCGTAGCCCACGCGGTACGGCTGGCCGTCGTCGCCGATCACGTACAGCCCCGCCACTTCAGGCTCTTCGCCGCCGTCCAGCGCGAAGTCCGGCATGTTCAGGGCCTGGCCGCTGGCGGCCACGATGGAGCCGTCGCCCTTGTAGAACCATTCCGGCTGCACGCCGGCCTGGCCCGCCGCAGGCTTGCCGCCTTCCACGCCCATGCGGAACATCTTCATGGAGTCGCTCAGGGATGCGACGTCGCCGCCGATTTTCTTGTGCATGGCGTCGCGGGTGTCGGCGCTGCCCAGGTGGGTCAGGCCGGTGCCGGTGACGTAGCAGTGGGCGTCGTCGCTGTGGTCCAGCGGCGGCAGCAGGCGGCCGGCCGCGGCGACGGCGTCGAACGCCACCACGGCGGAACCGGTGGCTTGCGCCGCCAGGTCGGCCAGACCGGTCGACTTGCGGATCGCGGCTTGCGCCAGCGCGTAGGTGGTGTCGTAGCCTTCGATGACGCGGATGGTGTTCTGTTCCAGCACGCCGATCTGGCGCGCGCCTTGTTCGTTCTTGAATTGTACGAGTAACATGGTGTCTCCGGATTTTGATTAGTGCGAGTGGCGCGGCACGGCCGATCCACGATTCCCGACCAGGAAGTCGAAGTCGCAGCCTTCATCGGCTTGCAGCACGTGTTCGATGTACAGCTGCTGGTAACCGGTCTTCGGACCAGGCGCCGAGCCGGGCACACGCGCGGCCTGGCGTTCCGCCATCTCCGCATCCGAAATCTCCAGGTTCAGCAAACCGCCGGCGCAATCGAGCGTGATCCAGTCGCCGTCCTTGACGATGCCCAGCGGGCCGCCGGCCATCGCTTCCGGCGCCACGTGCAGCACCACGGTGCCGTAGGCAGTGCCGCTCATGCGCGCGTCCGAGATGCGGACCATGTCCTTGACGCCGGCCGCCAGCAGTTTCGGCGGCAGGCCCATGTTCCCTACCTCGGCCATGCCGGGATAACCTTTCGGGCCGCAGTTCTTCATCACCAGCACCGAGTTGGCATCGACTTCCAGTTCAGGATCGACGATGCGGCTCTTGTAGTGTTCAAAGTCCTCGAACACCACGGCGCGGCCGCGATGCTGCATCAGCTCCGGCGTGGCGGCCGACGGTTTCAACACCGCGCCGCGCGGCGCCAGGTTGCCGCGCAGGATGCAGATGCCGCCATCCTTCAGCAGCGGCTTGTCCAGCGGACGGATCACCTCATCGTCGTAGATCGGCGCGTCCTTGCAGTTGTCCCACAGCGATTTGCCGTTGACGGTCAGTGCGCTCGGATGCGGCACCAGGTCGCCCTCGCCCATGCGGCGGATCGCGCCCGGCAGGCCGCCGGCGTAGTAGAACTCCTCCATCAGGAAGCGGCCCGACGGCAGCAGGTCGACGATGGTCGGCGTGCCACGGCCCACGCGGGTCCAGTCCTCCAGCTCCAGGTCCACGCCGATGCGGCCTGCGATGGCCTTCAGGTGGATCACGGCGTTGGTGGAACCGCCGATGGCGGCGTTGACGCGGATCGCGTTCTCGAAGTTCTCGCGCTTGAGGATCTTCGACAGCGTCAGGCCTTCCTTCACCATCTCGACGGCGCGGATGCCCGACATGTGCGCCAGGATGTAGCGGCGCGAATCGACGGCGGGGATGGCGGCGTTGTGCGGCAGCGTGGTGCCAAGCGCCTCGGCCATGCAAGCCATCGTGGACGCGGTGCCCATGGTGTTGCAGGTGCCTGCGGAGCGGGAGTGACCCGATTCCGCCGACATGAATTCGTGCATGGAGATTTCGCCGGCCTTGACCTGCTCGTGCAGCTGCCATACGGCGGTGCCGGAGCCGATGTTCTTGCCGTTCAGTTTACCGTTCAGCATAGGGCCGCCGCTGACGACGATGGTCGGGATGTCGACCGAGGCGGCGCCCATCAGCAGCGCCGGGGTGGTCTTGTCGCAGCCGACCAGCAGCACCACGCCGTCCATCGGATTGCCGCGGATCGATTCCTCGACATCCATGCTGGCCAGGTTGCGGGTCAACATGGCGGTCGGGCGCAGGTTCGATTCGCCGTTGGAAAACACCGGGAACTCGACCGGGAAGCCGCCCGCCTCCAGGATGCCGCGCTTGACGTGTTCCGCCAGCTTGCGGAAGTGGGCATTGCAAGGGGTCAGCTCGGACCACGTGTTGCAGATGCCGATGATAGGTTTGCCCTGGAATTCATGATCGGGGATACCCTGATTCTTCATCCAGCTGCGATACATGAAACCGTTCTTGTCTTGCGTACCAAACCACTCGGCGGAGCGCAGCTTCACCTTTTTGTCGTTCTCGGACATGCATATCTCCTCAGTATGTTCCTGTGCGGGAGCCTGATGTCATGCCCCCGCATCGATGAAGCCATACTAAGTTGTACTGAGATATCTTTCCAATAAATTATTATTCGACTTTGATACCCAATTTGGTATCAGTCCTCGACACTAAAGCGGTAAGCCATGACGGTGGTGTATTCCTCGCCGGGACGTAGTATCGTCGACGGGAATTCGGGACAGTTGGGCGAATCGGGATAATGCTGCGGTTCGAGGCAGAAGCCGCTGCGATAGCCGTAGATGCGCCCTTTCCCGCCCATGCCGTCATGGAGGAAGTTCCCGCTGTAGAACTGCACGCCCGGCTCCTGGGTCAGCACCTCCAGCACGCGGCCGGAGGACGGATCGCGCACGCGGGCCGCCAGTTCCAGCGCGCGCGGCGCGGATTTATTCAGCACGAAGTTGTGGTCGTAGCCGGCGCCGTGGCGCAGCTGCTCGTCGTCCTGGTCGATGCGCGCGCCGATCGCGTGCGGCGTGCGGAAGTCGAACGGCGTGCCCGCCACCGCAGGCAGTTCGCCGGTGGGTATCAGGCCGCTGTCGACCGGGGTGTAGGCGTCGGCCGCGATGGTCAGCTCGTGGGACAGGATGTCGCCCTTGCCGGCCAGGTTGAAATAGGCGTGGTTGGTCAGGTTGACCGGTGTCGCCTTATCGGTGATGGCGTGGAAAGCGATACGCAATTCGTTATTCTCGCGCAGTTCGTAGATGACCGTCACTTCCAGGTTGCCGGGGTAGCCCTGCTCGCCGTCGGCGCTCAGGTAGCTCAGGATCAGGCCCGCCGATTTGGGCGTGGCGAAGGTTTCGGCTTCCCACATGCGGCGGTGGAAGCCGTCCACGCCTCCGTGTAAATGATTTACACCGTTGTTCACGTTCAGCTGGTACGTCTGGCCGTCCAGCGTGAAGCGGCCGTTGGCGATGCGGTTGCCGTATCGGCCGATCAGCGCGCCGAAGTAGTGGGATTCGCCCAGGTAGGCGGCGGCATCGTCGAAGCCCAGGCAGACGTCGGCCAGCTTGCCGTCGCGGCCGGGCGTGTGGATTTCGGTGATCACGCCGCCAAGGTCGCTGATCTTGACGATCATGCCATTGGCGTTGGTCAGGGTGTACAGGGTGGCTTCGGGGCCGAAGGGTGCTGCGGTGACGTTGGGCTGCATGGAGGCTTTCTACGGCAACGGCGGCCGACGGAATTTGTTCCGTGGCCGCCGCGAGTGTTCTATAAATTTCCGCTTTCGCGGTGCGTTCAGGCTATCGAGGGCTTTCCAAATACCGGCATGCCCTGCTCGTCCCACTTCAGTGGTTTGACATAGGTGTGCCGGTCCGGGTTCCACAACGGATCGCCGATAATCTCGGTATAAGTGCGTGCATGATAAACCAACATCACGGTCTCGCCGTCGTCGCCGATGGTGAAGCTGTTATGTCCCGGTCCGTACACGCCGTGTTCGAAGCAGGTCTGCAGCACCGGCTGGCGCGACTTGGTCCACGATGTCGGGTCCAGCAGGTTGGCGCGGTCGTCCGCCCACAACAGGCCCATGGCGTAGTTCTCGTCGGTGGCGCTGGCCGAGTAGCTGATGAAGACCTTGCCGTTTTTCTTCAGCACCGACGGCCCTTCGTTGACCCAGAAGCCGCGGATCTCCCAATCGAATTCCGGCTTGCTCAGCATGACCGGCGGGCCGCCCAGCTGCCACGGCGTCTTCATCGGCGCGATGTACAGGTTGGAATTACCCTCGATGGCCACGTCCTTCTGCGCCCACAGGTAGTACAGCTGCCCCTTGTGGGTGAAGGTGGTGGCGTCCAGGCAGAAGGTGTCGATGCCGGTGTCGATCTGCCCCATGAACTCCCACTCGCCTTCCAGCGGATTGGGATTGGCGTTGCGGATCGCGTACATGCGGTGCTGGAACAGCTTGTGTTTGATCTCGCGGCTCGGCGCGGCGGCGAAGTAGACGTACCAGGCGCCGTCGTTGTAGTGCAGCTCCGGCGCCCAAACCAGTTCGCTGTACGGGCCCGTGTCGGGCTTGTGCCAGACATCGACCTTCTCCGCGTCCGCCAGGCCCGCGATGGTCTTGGCGCGTCGCAGCTCGATGCGGTCGTACTGCGGCACCGAGGCGGTGAAGTAGTAGTAGCCGTCGCTGTGACGAATGATAAAAGGATCGGCGCGCTGCTCGATCAGCGGGGTGAGGACTTCTTCCATTGCTTCCATTTCCTGAAAATTAGACTGCCACATAAGCTTTGACTCCCATCGCCGCCTTGACTTCGGTGTAGTACTTGTCGTTGATACGGTACTTGAACATCAACAGCCCCATGACGGTGTGGAAGAAGCCCGGTATCAGCGTCATCATCAAGACGATGCCGTGCAGCGCATAGGCGCTCTGCTCGACGTTGGGCACATAGGCGAAATGCGTCAGCAGCTTGCCGACCAGGATGCCGGCGATGCCCATGCCCGCCTTCTGGCAGACCGAGATGCCGCCGAACGCGAAGCCCGATACCCGCTTGCCGGTCTTGACGACGCCGTAGTCGATGGTCTCGGCGATGGACGACCAGAACACCGGCGCATGCAGGTCCACCACGAACGACAGCAGGAAGTACAACACAAACGCCAGCATGGTGTCGCCCGGTCCGACGAAGAAGTACATCGCGGCGCTGATCAGACCCACGCCGATCTGCGTCCAGCGGAACAGCTTGACCTTGCAATAGAACTTGGTGATCCAGGTCGAGGCGATCATCGACAGGATGGCGGCCACCACGCCGGTGGACAGGAAGGCCGAGATGGTCGGGCCGTCGGCGCCGAGATAGTATTTGGCGTAGTAGATGGCCACCGAGCCGCGCACCACGTAGCCGATGGTGCCGGTCACGCAGACGCCGCACAGGATCAGCCACTGGTCGTTCCGGACCAGCACCTTCACCTGCTCCCACAGCGACTGGCGCTGCACCACGTGCCGCACGCGCTCCTGGGTGGTGAAGAAGCAGAACAGGAACAGCAGCACGCCCATGCCGGCCATCACGGCCATGGCGAACTGGTAGCCGGCGGCCGCGTTGCCGCCGCCCCAGCGCTCCGACAGCAGCGGCACGATCACCGTCACCATGAAGGCGCCGATCTTGGCGAAGAACAGGCGGTAGCCGTTGGCGGACAAGGTCTCCTGCGGATCCTTGGACAAGGCGCTGGGCAGCGAGATGTACGGAATGCCGACGCCCGCCGTCATGATGGTCATGATGATGTAGGTCGAATAGGCCCAAACCAGCTTGGCGCTGTAGCCCCAGTCCGGCGTGGTGAAGACGAAGAACACGCTGAGGCCATACGGCACCGCCAGCAACAGCAGCCACGGACGGTAACGCCCCCAGCGGCTGGTGAAACGGTCGGTGATCTGGCCCATGGTCAGGTCGGCCATCGCGCCGACGAACTTCACCACGCCGAACATCAGCGCCAGGTCCATCGTCTTCAGGCCGTAGATGTCGGTGTAGAAGAAGGTAATGATCAACATCATCGACGAGATCACCACGTTCAGCGCCATGTCTCCAGCGCCGAAGCCTATTTTTTCCACCAACGACAATTTTTGATTCGACATCTGATACTCCAACAGGTTGGCGTTCCCGCTGACGGGAACGCTCTTAGGTCTTCCAGTTACATCTGCCAGCGCAAGGCGGCCGAGACCGAACGTCCGATCTGCAGCGTACCGAAATTGGTCAACTGCGGCGTACCCGCGCTGCCGAAGTGGTAGTACTGCTGCTGCATTTCATTGGTCAGGTTGACGCCGCTGATATCGACCGACATCCGGTCGTTGATCTTGTAGGAGATCTGCATGTCCACGCTCTTTTCCGGCTGACGCCAGATGCCGATCGGATTGGCGAACAAGGCCGCTTCGTTCCTGGCCAGGAAGCCGGAGCGCCACACATAGGACAGGCGCGCGCTGACCGGACCCTTTTCGTAGGCCAGCGTGGCGTTGTACGAGCTGTGCGACACGCCGAAGAACGGCGTCTCGAGCTGCGAGACGATGACGCCGGCATCATTGGCGTCGGGGACGTTCTGCGACGAGGTCAGCCGCGTGTAGCTGCCCTGGATGCCCAGGCCGTCCAGCAGGCTCGGCAGCCCTTTCGGGAAGTAGATCAAGCCGAGCTCGCCGCCTTTGATGTCGCCGTTGGAGGCGTTGACCGGCGAGTTGATGACGTAGTCGTAGCCGTTCGTATGGTCGCCGCCCGAGGTCGAGTTGCGGAACGGGTCGTTCGCCGGATCGACGTGCACCTTGTGACGCAAGCTCACCACCAGGCCGTCGATCTTGCGCTTGAACAGCGTGCCGTACAGCGCGCTGTCCTTCTGGAAGTACCACTCGCCCGTCAGGTCGAGGTTCTTGGAGTGGGTCGGCTTCAGGTCGGGATTGCCGCCGCTGCCCGAGCCATAACCCACCTTGGACACGTCGTCGCCCAGTTGCAGGACGGGATTCAGGTCGCCGAAAGTCGGGCGGCGCAGGGTTTCGCCGTAGTTGAAGCGCACCACGACGTCCTTGGCCGGGTCGTAAATCAGGGTCATGCTGGGCAGGACCTTGCTGGTCGACTTGCTGGCGCCGGACGGCGTGACCGCCTTGGTGGTGGCGTCGACCTTGTAGAAGTTCATGTCGGTATCGACCTTGACATAGCGCGCGCCGAAATTGCCGCGCAGGCGATGGCCGAACAGCTCGTTCTGGGTGTTCCCCATCACGAACAGGTTCTTCGTCTTTTCATCGACGTCGAAGGTCTTCTGCAGGCTCAGCTTGTCGGTCGTCAGGAAGTTCGCATCGGCCGCGTTGTACATCTTGCGCCACTCGTCGATATGGTCGCGGATGTAGTAGGCGTTGGGCTCCACCCAGGAGCGCGGAACGTCCGAGATGGACGTGCCGAAGTTCGCGTTGGTGGAGGAATACGCCGCGCCCAGCGAGGCCAGGTTGCGGCCCAGGAAGGCCGATTGCGTCCGGTTGGCCTCCGACGCCTTGCGGTCGTCGAAGCGCGCGCCGAACTGGATCGACTGCAGCGCACCCCAGTCGGCATCGTAGACGCCGCCCAGGCTGGCGGTCGCGGCGCTGCCCTTGTTGCGGTTGGCGGTGTCGTAGAACTGCGCGACATTCCACTTGCTCGGGTCGGTCAGGTCGGCGTTGTTGTTGAAACGGAAGGCCGTGTTGCCGCCGCCGCCATTGAAGTCGACCGAGATGGACGGCGCGACGCGATCGATCCGGGTGGCGGTGAATTCCGAGTGGAAGGTGCTGGTCTGGTACGACAGGTCGCCTTCCAGCTTCAGCTTGTCGCTGATGTCCCACTTGCCGTTCAGGGCATACACGTAGGAGTCGGTCGCCGACGTGGTGTAGTCGCCGCTGTTGAAGCCGTAGACGTTGTTGACGTTGCGGCTCTTGATGATGTTCGTCCCCGGGAAGGTCGTGATCGAGCTGGCGGGGTTGCTGCCGAGGTCACCCCACCAGTCGACAAAGCTGAACAGCAACTGGTTGAAGGTCTTGTCGCGATAACCGTTGTACATCGATTCGAAGGTGTAGACCGAATCGCTGTTCGGTTTCCACTGCAGGGCGATGTTGGCGGCGGGACGCTCGCGGTCGCCCTTGAGGTCGCTCTGAAAAACGGCGTCGCGCGCCAGGTAGTACGGATAAGCCTTGCCGTTGAAATCCAGCGTCGAACCGGCCGCGGTCGGCAAGCCGGTGTGGGTGCCGGGCGTCCAGATGTTGTTGTCGAAGATGCGCTGCAGCGGCGTGTAACCCGCGGGAACCTCGGCGGCGTTCGGGCTGGTGAACGGCACCATCGCGCCCGGCGTCACGCTTTCGTTGCGGTATTTCGTCTTGACTTCCGACAGGTTGACCAGCGCGCCGACTTCGCCGATGCCGGTTTGCCAGCGGTTGCTGAACATGGCGCTGAGCTGCGGGTTGGCCTTGTTCGCGGGTTCGAGGTAGGTTTCACGGGCCGACAGCGAAATCTTCTGGCCCTTGAAATCGAACGGCCGCAGCGACTTCACGTCGACCTGGCCGGCGATGCCGGTTTCCAGCTGGCTGGCGTCGCGCGTCTTGTAGACGTCGATCTGGCGAACCAGGGTCGACGGGATGTCCTGGAGCGCGACCTGGGTGCCGGACGCGGTGAAAATGGTGCGGCCGTTCCAGGTTGTCTGGACGTCGGGCAGGCCACGGATGGACAAGGTGCCGACCTCGCCGCCGGCGCGGTCGGTGACCTGGATCCCGGTCACGCGCTGCAGCGCTTCGACGACATTGTTGTCGGGCAGCTTGCCGATGTCTTCGGCGACGATCGATTCCACCACCTGGTCGCTGGTGCGCTTGATCGCCAGGCTCTTGATCAGCGATGCCTTGACGCCCGTGACCACCACGGTCGCGGCGTCGGTCGGGGTGTCGGTCGGTTGCGTCTTTTCGGCGGCGGCTTGCGCCCACACCGAGGCGCTGCTGAGCAGGCCGGCCGCAGCCAGTACCGCGACGCCGGTTTTCAGGACAAGGCGATGCTTCGCCTGGGACTCGACAGTCCCGGTCATTTGCTTGTTCATATGTCTCCAGTGTTATCTTTTTTATGTGTTTTCGACTAACTCGGAATTCATCTTATGGGCTGGCAAAAAAACAAACCAATCAATTTTTTCCGGTTTTTGATATCGAAAAAGGTATCACCAAAGGCGGAGCAAACGAAAAAAAAGCCCGCGCTTGGCGGGCTTCATGCATTTTTTGCATGGATTTACTGGAACGCGACCTCCGTGAAGCTGCGTAACTTGCGGCTGTGAAGCTTGTCCACGCCCAGCGCGCGCAGCAGTTCCAGCGCGCGAATGCCGATCCGTAAATGCTGGTCGACACGCTCGCGGTAAAACTGGTTAGCCATGCCGGGCAATTTGATCTCGCCGTGCATGGGCTTGTCGCTCACGCACAACAAAGTCCCGTACGGCACGCGGAAACGGAAGCCGTTGGCGGCGATGGTGGCGCTTTCCATGTCCAGCGCGATCGCCCTGCTCTGGCTGAACCGGCGCTCCGGCGTGCGCTGCGGCAGCAGCTCCCAGTTGCGGTTGTCGGTGCTGGCGACGGTGCCGGTGCGCATCACGCGCTTCAAATCGTGGCCGGTGAGCTGCGTGACCTCAGCCACGGCGGCCTCGATCGCCACCTGCACCTCGGCCAGCGGCGGGATCGGCACCCACAGCGGCAGGTCCTCGTCGAGCACGTGGTCCTCACGCACATAGCCGTGCGCCAGCACGTAGTCGCCCAGCTGCTGCGTGTTGCGCAGGCCGGCGCAGTGGCCCAGCATCAGCCACGCATGCGGGCGCAGCACGGCGATGTGGTCGGTGATGGTCTTGGCGTTGGCCGGGCCGACGCCGATGTTGACCATCGAGATGCCGGTGCCGTCGGCGCGCACCAGGTGGTAGCCCGGCATCTGCGGCAGGCGCGGCGGCTGCGCGCCGTGCGCGTCGCTGGCCTGCACCGCCTGGCCGACACGGCGCGTGACCATGTTGCCCGGTTCGATGAAGGCGATGTAGTCGTCTCCCGGCGCGCCGGACGCCTGGCCCATCAGCTCATGGCCCAGCTTGACGAACTCGTCGATATAAAACTGGTAGTTGGTGAAGAGCACAAACTTCTGGAAGTGCTCGCACGAGGTGCCGGTGTAGTGGCGCAGGCGCTGCAGCGAGTAGTCCACGCGCGGCGCCGTGAACAGCGACAGCGGCTGGGCCTCGCCCGGCGGCGGCTCGTGGGTGCCGTTGGCGATGCCGTCGTCCATCGCGGCGAGGTTGGGTAGATCAAAAACGTCGCGCATCAGCAGGCGCCGCTCCGCGCTCATATTGCCTTCGATGTGCTCGTGCTCGGCGAACGAGAAGTGGATCGGGATCGGCTGCGAGCTGGTGCCCACCTCGATGCGCAGGTGGTGGCTGCCGTGGTTCTTCAGCAGCAGCTTGAACTGTTGCTGGTAGTAGCGCGCGAACAGGTCGGGCCGGGTCAGCGTGGTTTCGTAGGTGCCGGGGCCGGCCACGAAGCCGAACGCCAGCGTCGAATCGGCGCGCGCCACGGTGTCGGTGTGGACCCGCACGAACGGGTAGCAGCCGCGCACGTGCTCGCCGACATCCTCGCCGGCCACAAAGCGTTTCATGGCATCGCGCAGGTGGGCGACGTTGGCCTCGTAAATGGCCAAAACCTGTTCATAAGCGGCAATCGGATCGTCAAATTGCATGGGGGCGATAAACGGACGGTTCATTGACATGCGGCTCCTCGGTGACACAGGAAAATCTCCCTATATTTCCCATTGTAAAGGCTGACAGCGGAACTTGCATTCTTCCTCTATTGGAACGCACATCCGTACCGTACAATGACACCCGCCAACACAAAATAAAGTCTCAGCATGAACGACCCAGTAACACCGCACATTCCGCAATCGCATCCAGACATTCTTTACGGGAAACCGCAAAGCGAGTTGCTGCGCGAGGAAATCCTGGCGGACCTGCTGGAAGCAAGCGCCGCCCGCACCCCCGACCACACCGCGCTGATCTTCGGCGCCCGCAGCCTCAGCTACCGCGAACTGAACGCCCAGGCCGACCTGGTGGCGGCCCGCCTGATCGACGCCGGCGTGCGCCCGGGCCAGATCGTCGGCCTGTGGCTGCCGCGCGGCATCGAGCTGCTGGTGCTGCAGGCGGGCATCGCCAAGGCCGGCGCGGCCTGGCTGCCGGTCGACGAGGACATCCCGGTCGACCGCCTGCAAGTGTGTCTGGACGACGCCGACGGCGCCGGCGTGCTGACCTGCGCCGCCTTCGCGCCGCGCCTGGCGGACATCGGCCGTCCCGTGTGGACCGCCGAGGCGCTGCTGGCCGCGCCGCCGGCCGGCGCCACGCTGTCGCGCCGCGCCGCCGTCTCGCCCGACGTGCCGGCCTACGTCATCTACACCTCCGGCTCGACCGGCAAGCCGAAAGGCATCCTGATCACCCAGCGCAGCATCTGCCACTTCCTGCGCAGCGAGAACGCGGTGCTCGGCGTGAGCGCGCAGGACAAGGTCTATCAGGGCTTCTCGGTGGCCTTCGACATGTCGTTCGAAGAGATCTGGATCGCCTACCTGGTTGGCGCCACGCTGTGGATCGGCCCCAAGGAAATCAGCGGCGACCCCGAAACGCTGCCGCGCATGCTCGACGAGAACCGGGTCACGGTGCTGCACGCCGTGCCCACGCTGCTGGCGCTGTTCAATCAGGAAGTGCCCAGCCTGCGCCTGATCAACCTGGGCGGCGAGATGTGTCCGGAATCGCTGGTGGAGCGTTGGTCGCGCCCCGGCCGGCAGATGTTCAACACCTACGGTCCGACCGAGGCGACGGTGTCGGCCAGCCTGGCGCGCCTGCAGCCGGGCCATCCGGTCACCATCGGCACGCCGCTGCCCAACTACGGCCTGCTGGTGATCGACACCAGCACCGAACCGGCCATCGCCGCCGCGGCCGTGGCGCAGGGCCCCGACGCGCCAGCCGGCATCGACGCCGACAACCCGCTGGCACAAGCGGCCGCGGCGCCGCACGAACCGGCGCTGCGCCTGCTGCCGCGCGGCGAGATCGGTGAGCTGTGCATCACCGGCCCTGGCCTGGCGGCCGGCTACCTTGGCCGACCGGACCTGACGGCGGAAAAATTCCTGGTCAACCCATGGTCCAGCGGCCAGCACGACGCCCGCCTGTACCGCACCGGCGACCTGGCCCGCATCGACGCCGACGGCGAGGTGCTGTGCCTGGGCCGTGCCGACGACCAGGTGAAGATACGCGGCTTCCGCGTGGAGCTCGGCGAGATCGAGGCCGTGCTGGCGCAGCAGGAAGGCGTCGGCACGGTCGCTGTCTTGCTGCGCAAGGACGACGGCATCGACCAGCTGGTGGCCTACATCGTGCCGGAAGCCGGCGCCACGCTGGACGCCAGGACACTGCGCGCCAGCCTGGCCGCCACGCTGCCGCCGTACATGGTCCCCGGCCGCTACGAAATGCAGGAAGCCATGCCGCGCCTGACCTCCGGCAAAATCGACCGCAAGGCGCTGAAGGCCATGCCGCTGAGCGCACCGCCGGCCGGCGGCAACGAGGAATCCGACCTGCCCGAGACCCCGGGTGAGGAAGCGCTGTTCGCCGCGCTGGCCACGCTGTTCCCCGGCCAGCCGGTGCTGCGCCAGGCCGACTTCTTCACCGACCTTGGCGGCCACTCGTTCTTCGCGGCGCGCCTGGCCTCGGCCCTGCGCGCCGATCCGCGCTTCGCCCACATCACCGTGCGCGACATCTACCAGCAGCGCCAGGTCGGCAAGATCGCCCTGGTGCTGGCCGACGCGCCCAAGGCCGCCGAGGCGGAGGCCGACTGGACGCCGCCCTCCTCGCTCAAGCGCTGGACCTGCGGCGTGGCGCAAGTGGCCGCGATGCCGGCGCTGGTGGCGCTGCGCATGGCGCAGTGGCTGGCGCCGTTCTTCACCTATCACTTCTTCACCGGCGATCCTGGCGACTCCGTGGCGATCGCGATCGCCGCCTCGGTCGGCGTGTTCCTGCTGGCGACGATCGGCGAATTCTGCATCGCCATCGCCGGCAAATGGCTGATCGCCGGCCGCCTGCAGGCCGGCGACTATCCGCTGTGGGGCATCACCTACTATCGCTGGTGGCTGGCCGACCGACTGGTGGAGGCGGCGCCTGCCTACCTGCTGAGCGGCTCCTCGCTCAACGCCTGGTGGCTGCGCGCGCTGGGCGCCAAGGTGGGCAAGGACGTCATCATCGGCTCGATGACCTTGCGCTCGCCGGACCTGCTCAGCATCGGCGACAACGTCAGCATCGGCAACGCCGTCAACTTCGAGAACGCCCGTGTGCAGCGCGGCCGCCTGCTGCTGGGCCAAATCACGCTGGAAGACGACACCTGCGTCAGCTCCTTCGCCGTCATGGAGGGCAATACGCATATCGAAGCGCTGGGCCACCTGGAAGGCCAGTCAGCGCTGGGCGACGGCATGCGCGTGCCGGCCGGCCGCGTGTGGGCCGGTTCGCCGGCGCGCGACACCGGCGCCTTCGACACCACCCGCCTGCCGCCGCGCCCACAAGCCAGCGCCGCGCGCCGCATGGGTGAAGGCTTGTTCTTCATCTTCGGCATCCTGCTGATCGTCACGCTGTTCTTCATGCCGGTGTTCCCGAGCTTCGTGCTGATCGACTGGTTCGACGAAGCCGGATGGCTGCCGTGGATCCAGGGCGACGACGTGCGCGTCCAGCTGCTGCGCTACTTCCTGCTGGCCTTCCCCGCCAGCACGGTGCTGATCGTGCTGACGGCGCTGCTGTCGGCCGGCATCCGCTGGAGCGTGCTGCCACGCCTGCAGCCGGGCCGCTCGGCCATCCACAGCAACACCTACTGCGCCAAGTGGCTGGTGAGCCAGATCCAGGAATCGAGCCTCAACGTCCTGCACGGCATTTACGCCACCGTGTTCGCGCCGTACTGGTATCGCCTGCTCGGCGCCAAGGTCGGCAAGGACGCCGAGATCTCCACCGCGCTGGGCGTGGTGCCGGACATGCTGACCCTGGGCGACGAAACCTTCATCGCCGACGCGGTCATGCTGGGCGACGAGGAGATCGACGGCGGCTGGATGATCATGAAGCCGACCGTGATTTCGCACCGCAGCTTCGTCGGCAACGGCGCCTACATCCCGGACGGCACGGTGCTGCCGGAGCATGTACTGATCGGCGTGCACTCGCGCGCGCCGGACAACGAGCAAATGAAAAGCGGCGACACCTGGCTGGGCTCCCCGCCGATCAACCTGCCCGCGCGCGAGCAGACCAGCGGCTATCCCGAGAACCTGACCTTCCACCCGTCGCCCATGCGCCGCCTGGGCCGCGGCCTGATCGAAGCGTTCCGCATCGTCGCGCCGCATGCGCTGGTGATCGCGGTCGGCTACACGCTGGTGCTGGCGGTGATGCCGGCCGCCGGCGCCGGCCGCTGGGCCGAGGTGACGTGGGACCTGACCCTGGCGGGCCTGGGCTACGGCATCGGCAACTACATCTTCGTGGTGCTGCTCAAATGGCTGCTGATCGGCCGTTACCGCAAACAGTCGGAGCCGATGTGGACGCCGTTCGTGTGGCTGTCCGAGGGCGTGACCAACCTGTACGAAGGCATCGCCGTGCCGAACTTCATGCGCTACCTGCGCGGCACGCCGTGGCTGCCGCTGGCGTTCAACATGCTCGGTTCGCGCATCGGCAAGGGCGTCTATCTCGACACCACCGACATCACGGAATTCGACTGCGTCCACATCGGCGACCACAGCGAACTGAATGCGCTCACCTGCCCGCAAACCCACCTGTTCGAGGACCGCGTGATGAAGATCGACCGCGTCACCATCGGCAAGAACGTCTACATGGGACCGCGCAGCGCGGTGCTGTACAGCGCCGTCGTCGGCGACAACGCCCGCCTCGGCGCGCTGACGCTGGTGATGAAGGGCGAGCAGATTCCCGCCAATGGCTACTGGGCCGGCTGTCCCGCCGCGCCGGCGCGATGATGGAGCTGATCGTCCATCCCTGGCCGGGACCCGTGCCGACGCAGCAGGACGGCGTCGTGGCGATCTACATAACGGTCGCGCACGACATGCCCCGGGCGCACCAGCGGGCTGAAATCCGGCGCGCGATATCCGAGGTGCTGGCCGCGCTGACCGGCAAGCCCGCGGCAAGCTTCGGCATCCACTCGCTCCCGGGCCATCCCCTGAAAGTCGTCGTGGACGGGCATGACAGCGATATCGGCTGCTCCTTCAGCCACGAGGACGGATGCTCGATCGCCGCGGTCAACCTGCACGGCGCGGTCGGCATCGACCTGATGCGCGTGTATGAAGTCTTCAACTGGCAGGCCGTGGCGCGCGACTATCTCGGCCCGGAAGCCTGCGCCGCGCTGGCCGCCACGCCCGCCGCCGACAGCACGCTCGCATTCGTCCTGGCGTGGACCCGGCATGAGGCCACGCTCAAATGCCACGGCATACAGCTTGTCGAATGGTCGGAGGACCTTGCGGTGCCGGCGACGGTCACGGCGTCCACCATGCTGCCGAATAATCTGGTAGCCTCGCTGGCACTCCCACTTCAGGACCAAGCACAATGAGAATCGCGATAGCAGGCTTGCTGGTCACGCTGGCCGGCCTGACCAACGCCGCCGACTGCGGCCCCGATAAGCTGGGCACCGCCCGCACCATCACGCTGAAGCGCGAGGCCGCGCTGTACGGCGCGCTGCAGCACGCGCCGCTGCCGCTGCAAAAGAACGAAATCGTACTGACCTTCGACGACGGCCCGATGCCGGAAACCACGCCGCTGGTGCTCAAGGCGCTTGAGGACCAATGCGCGCGGGCCACGTTCTTCATGGTCGGGACCAATCTGGAGAAATCGCCCGAGCTGGCGCGGCGCGTGGTGGCGGAAGGCCACTCGGCCGGAGTGCACAGCCAGACGCACACAAACCTGACCACGATGAGCGAACCGGCGCAGCTGGCCGATCTGCGCCAAGTGCGGGCGGCCTACCAGACCGTCTTCGGCAAGGCCACGCCGGCCTATCGCTTCCCTTACCTGGCCGAGACGCCAGCCACGCTGGCCGCGCTCAAGGACGCCGGCGTCACCGTGATGTCGATAGACCTCGGCATCAACGACTGGCTGCCGGAGGACACCACCGAGATCCTGGTCGAGCGCCTGGTCAAAAGCCTGGACACCACCGGCGGCGGCATCCTTCTCATGCACGACGTGAACGTGCCGACCGCGAAGGCGCTGCCGTCGCTGCTCAAGCTACTCAAGCAGCGCGGCTACAGCGTGGTCCACCTGGAGTGGAATTAGGCGGGAGCGTCGAGGAAGAAGATGGCGGTCAGCTTGGCCGGCGTCTTCTCGGTGGGCTTGTCGATCTGGATCTGGGCGCAGTCCTCGGCCACCAGGCTGCGCCAGTTGCCGACACCGGCGGCGGAAAATATCGTATGCGCCTTGGAGCTCATGCTCATGTCGATCGCCAGGCGCGCATTGCGCTCGCCGGTCTTGGCGTAGTTCACGCCGCGCAGTTCGATGCCGTAGGCCGCCAGCCAAGGCTCCCACAGGCCGGACTCCACGCCCTGCACGATGCGGTTCAACATGACCTCCAGCGTCAGGCCCTTCTTGACCGTGGCGCGCAGCACCTGCAGCGAAGGCGCATGGCGCGCATCGGTGCCCTGCTTGCCGGCGCCGCTTTCGCCGATCGCCTTCGCTTCCTTGGAAAAGGCCGCGTCGCGCTCCGTGTAGTCGCGCATGCGCGCGTAGAAATCGGCGTTCAGGAAGGGATTCGCTACCCGGCCCGCAGGCGCTTGTTTTTGGTTCGTCATGGTCAGGCCTTAAAGTGTAAGGCCGTAGTTTAACCGACTCGGAAGGCCTCGACGACTATCCTGGTCGCTTCGGCGATGATCTCGCTGCGCGCCTTGTCATCCTTGCCCGGCTGGGTGAAGTAGACCACCAGCGCCACCGGCGCCTTGCCCGGCTGCCAAATGACGCCGATATCGTTGGTGGTGCCGTAGTCGCCGGTGCCGGTTTTGTCGGCCACCTGGCTGCCGGCCGGTACGCCGGCGCGGATGCGGGTGTCGCCGGTGGTGGTCCCCAGCATCCAGTCCTTGAGCTGCTTGCGCTGCGCCGCGCCCAGGCCATCGCCCAGCACCAGCTTGTGCAGCGACTCCACCATCGACGCCGGCGTCGTGGTGTCGCGCGGATCGCCGGGCAGCGCGGTGTTGAGCTCCGTCTCCATGCGGTCGAGGCGGAATTCCATGTCGCCGATCGCGCGCGCGAACGCCGTCACCGCGGCCGGCCCGCCGATCTGCTTCATCAGCAGGTTGGCCGCCGTGTTGTCGCTGGTCTGGATGGTGGCCTCGCACAGCGCCGCGACGGTCATGCCCCGGCCGATATACTTTTCGGTGACCGGCGAATACGTCACCATGTCGGCCTTCGAATACCGCACCCGCTTCTTCAGCAGCGCCGGCCCCTTGGCCAGCACCGCCGCCGCCAGCATCATCTTGAACGTGCTGCAGAACGGGAAGCGCTCATCGGCGCGATGCAGCAGGCGGCGGCCGTCGGCCGTGTTCATCGCGGCCACGCCCAGCCGGCCGCCCGAATCGGCCTCCAGCTTGGCCAACAGCGCCGCCGCCGACAGCGGCATGGATGACGGCGCGTTGTCGAGCAGGTCGGCGGCGTTGGCGAAAGGAGCGACGGCAAGCGCCAGCAACAGGGTACGGCGAGTGGCGGAAACGGTCATGGCGCATAGGTGCAAGTTAAACAATGTTTCGCATCTTACCAGCCGTTTCTTAAGCTCGTATTCAATCGAACGCGCCCCGTCGGGCGGCGGATGTAGACTCATTACATGGCCCCTCAAGTCCTCATCGTCGGCGCCGGTCCCACCGGCTTGGTGCTCGCCATCCGCCTGGCTCGGCATGGCGTTGCCCTGCGCATCATCGACAAGAACAGCGGCCCGGGCCAGGCTTCGCGCGCCATGGCGGTGCATGCGCGCACGCTGGAGTTCTACCGGCAGCTGGGCTTTGCCGATGTCGTCGTCAACCTCGGCATCAAGGTCGAAGCCATCCACCTGCGCGAGGGCGGCGAGGATGTGATCGAGCTGCCGTTCAAGGACATCGGCGCGGGACTCAGCCCCTACCCCTTCGTGCTGGCCTTCCCGCAGGACGACCACGAACGCTTCCTGGTCGAGCAGTTGAAGGCGCTCGGCGTCGAGGTCGAATGGAACACCGCGCTGGCGTCGTTCACGCAGGACGAATGGGGCGTGCGCGCCATGCTGGAACGGGACGGCGCCCATGTGGCCTGCAACAGCGCCTACCTGTGCGGGTGCGACGGCGCCCATAGCCGCGTGCGCGAATCGCTCAAGCTCGATTTCGCCGGCGGCACCTACGACCATCTGTACTACGTGGCCGACGTCAAGACCTCGGGCCCGGAAAACCGCGACCTGGTCGGCCATATCGGCGCCAACACCTTCGCGCTGATGCTGCCGGTGCGCTCGCGCGGCATGCAGCGCCTGATCGGCATCATGCCGCCGCAGGCGGAGGCCATGCCGGAGCCGGGGTTCGAGGACGTCCGCCCTGTGCTGGAGCCGCTGCTCGGCATCAAGGTGGAACAGGTCAACTGGTTCTCCACCTACCGCGTGCACCATCGCGTGGCGTCGCAGTTCCACTCCGGCCGCTGCTTCCTGAGCGGCGATGCCGCCCACGTCCACAGCCCCGCCGGCGGCCAGGGCATGAACACCGGCATCGGCGACGCCGTCAACCTGTCATGGAAACTGGCCCAGGTGCTGCAAGCCCGCGCCGATCCCGCCCTGCTCGACACCTACCAGGCCGAACGCATCGTCTTCGCGCGCAAGCTGGTGGCCACCACCGACCGCGTGTTCCAGCTGGTGGTGTCGCAAGGCGCCGGCGGGCAGCTGCTGCGCAACTGGCTGGTGCCGCACCTGCTGCCCATGCTGGCCGGCTTTGCGGCCGCGCGCCGCACGGCGTTCAAGACCTTGTCGCAAGTGCAGATCCACTATCCCGACAGTCCCCTGAGCGCGGGCCGCGCCGGCGACGTGATCGGCGGCGACCGTCTGCCGTGGGTGCCGCAGGCCGACGGCGGCGACAACTTCGAGGCGCTGCAATCGCTGGAGTGGCAGTTGCACGTCTACGGCGCGGCCTCGCCCGCGCTGGACGCCACGGCCTGCGGGCTGTCGCTGCCGCTGCACGTCTATCCATGGACCGAGGCCGCCGCCGACGCCGGCCTGCTGCGCGACGCGGCCTACCTGGTCCGGCCGGACATGCACGTGGCGCTGGCCATGCCGCGCCAGGAACTCGACACCCTGCACGACGTGGCGGCGCGCCACCACTTGCGCTTCGCCCACCGCAAAATTGATTGACACGCTTCCCGGCATCAGGCTAAGGTCTTCACCGCACGAATTCTTTGCCAGCCTATAAAGGAAGCCATGAACCACCAGCCCCAGAATTTCTCCCGCCGCCAACTGCTGTTGTCCGCACTGTCCGCCGCCACGGTCAACGCGCTGCCCGGCTTCGCGCTGGCGCAGGCCGCGCCGGCCGACGCCAGGTTCTCCACGCTGCTGGAGAACTTCGCCGACGAGATTCTGCGGCTGGCGCCGACCAGTGCCACCTCGCTGGGACTGGACAAGGACGCGCGCGCCGGCCTGAAGGCGCAGTTGGAAGATGTGTCGCCGGTTGGCGATGCCGCCTGGGCCGCGCAGGTCAAGTCCATGCTGGGCCGCCTGTCCGCGCTGGACCGCGCGGCCCTCGGCGCCGACGCGCAACTGCGCTACGACACGGTGCGCTATGCCGCCGGCGAAGGCGTGGCGGGCTTGCGCTTCCCGTTCGGCGGCGCCGCCAGCGGCTTCTTTGGCGGCACCTCGCCCTTCCCCGTCACGCAGCAGGACGGCGCGCTGACCCGCATCCCCGAATTCCTCGACTCGCAGCACCAGATCTCCAACGCCGCCGATGCCGAGGCCTACCTGGAACGCGTGGCCGGCATGGCGCGCATGCTGGACCAGGAGACCGCCCGCATCGTCGAACAGGCCGGCCACGGCGTCATGCCGCCGGACTTCATCGCCCGCACCGCGCTGGGGCAGTTGAAGGACTACCGCAAGACCGCCGTCGCCGCGCAAAAGCTGGTGACGTCGATCGGCGAACGCACCGAGAAACTGGGCATCGCCGGCGACTGGACCGCGCGCGCGGCCAAGCTGGTCGAGGGCATGGTCTATCCGGCGCTGGACCGGCAGATCGCCGCCTTCGCCAAGGCCACCGCCAAGGCGACCGACGTCGCCGGCGTGCACCACCTGCCCGACGGCGCCGCGTACTATGAATGGGCGCTCAAGCTGGGCACCTCGACCAGTCATAGCGCCAAGGAGATCCACGCGATCGGCCTGGAACAGAACAAGCAGCTGCAGGCGCGCATCGACACCATCCTCAAGGCGCAGGGCATCACGCATGGCACGGTGGGCGCGCGCCTGACGGCGCTGGCCAAGGATCCGAAGCGCTTCTACGCCGACAACGACCAGGGCCGCGAACAGCTGATCGCCTACTGCAATGAGCGCATCCAGGCCGTGCGCGCGCTGATGCCGAAGATCTCGCACATGGATTTGAAGGTGCCGCTGCAGGTCAAGCGCGTGCCGGCCGATATCGAGGCCGGCGCGGCGCTGGGCTATATGAACTTCGCCTCGCTGGACGGCTCACGCCCGGCGATCTACTACATCAACCTGAAATCGACCACGCTGTGGCCGAAGTCCGAGCTGGCCACGCTGACCGCGCACGAAGGCTTGCCGGGCCACGCCTTCCAGGGTGCCTACCTGGCCGAGCATCACGACGAGCTGCCGCTGATCGCATCGCTGATGGGCTTCAACGCTTTCGTCGAAGGCTGGGCGTTGTATGCGGAACAGCTGGTCGACGAATTCGGCCTGTACGCCAACGATCCGTTCAGCGAGATCGGCTATCTCCAGGCGCAGCAGTTCCGTGCGTGCCGGCTGGTGGTCGATACCGGCATCCACGCGATGAAGTGGACGCGCCAGCAGGCGATCCGCTTCCTGGTCGAGAATACGGGGCGCGGCCTGCAGGCGATGACCAGCGAGATCGACCGCTATTGCGTGTCGCCGGGGCAGGCGTGCGGCTACAAGATGGGCCACAACGAAATCCTGCGCCAGCGCGAGCGCGCCAAGGCCGCGCTGGGCGGCAGGTTCGACCTGGCCGCCTTCAACGACGCGCTGGTGCAAAGCTGCGGCGTGCCGCTGACCGTGCTGCCGACCGTGGTGGACCGCTACATCAACGGCGCGCGATAGAACTGCGGCCCTTATTCCCGCTGTATTTCGGCGATCGCGGCATCCAGCACTTCGTCGCGCATCGCACGTAGTCCCTTGATGGTCGGCTTGACCTCGATGTCGGGAATGATCCCGACACGCTGGGTGGGCCGCTTATCGGGATAGAACACGCCGATACCGCTGATCATGGTCCTTAAGCCTCCAGGCAAGGGAATCGAGGACACGTTGCCATCGGCGCCGGCCGTCGTGCTCCCGACCACCTTGGCGCGTGCCCCCACCCGCAAGGCCATTGCCGTGTATTCGGACTGGCTCTGTGACTTCTCGTCGACCAGTATCATCACCTTGCCTGGATAATGGGCCGCCTTCGGCGCAATCGTGAGCTCAGCCCCCCATTTGAAGCCACCCGGATTGGAGAGATCCCCCGCCGTGAATCGCACAAACTTGGTTGGCTTATCGATGAAATACGGACCGAGGACAAAAGGCATGAAGTCCGACGGGTAGTTCCGGATATCGATGATCAAGCCCTTGGTATGCGCGGCGCGCTCCATGTAGTCCGGAATATTGTCGCGCTTGACGGACGACAGTTTGATATACGCGATGTCCTCACCAAGAAGCTGGAAGGTTTCGCCCGCTTTGTCATGGGTTAGCCGCGCCTTGGACGCGGCTCGCGGTGGCCGGGAGACCGACATCTCCCTTAAGCCATCGCCTTGCCGCACCTTCAGTCGCGCGATCCCGCAATCGCCGACGGTCATGTTTTCAGCCACATCTCGCAAGCGAGTCGGCTCATTCGAGGCCGCGTAATAAGGCCGCCAGGAATCGACAAGCCGGGAAACCGGGACGTCATCGATCGCTTCGATGATATCGCCTGGGCGTAGCCCAGTTGCCGCGCCAGCTTCTTCGTTCGTGTAGCCGGTGACCGCCGCCCCCCCTTCCACGAAGCGGATCCGGAGCGGCAGCTGGCATGCCCCCACCGGTGGGCGCACCTGAAGCGAACTCCATAAATTGGCGTGAGTATCGTTGATGCGCGCAATGACGGCCATCATCGCCAATTCATAGGCTGGGCGATCTTTTGCCAGGGCCACAGGGATGATGGACTCCCGTAGTACGTTGTCCCAGTTTTCGCCGATCTCTTCGCGGTATGGCGCCCAATACTCGACAATATTCCAGAACCGGAACAAGGCGAGCAGCTGGAAGCCGGCATCCGGAAAAATCAGCGCTTTATACTCGGCTTCCTTGTCGAATATGGGATTGCTTATTTGGGGCACCAAGGAAATGTAGGACTGCGTTTTCGCGCTGCTACGATTCAAGTAGATCCTGTTCAGATCGTTCCTGAGCTCCGCGCTGAGCAGATGCGTATCGTTCAACCACTCCAGATTCGGCAACAATTGGAAGTCCTGCTTGTCCAGTTTGGCGCAAGGATTACATTCCGCGATCGGTTCTAGTTTCGCGATCCATCCGTGCAGAATGCCATCGGCACTGCCGCGATCGGGTGCCGCCAGAACCACCGGCAGTATTCTCAGCAGTTCGTAGTCCCACTGGTGCTGCCCACCGACCACGGAGGGATGGTGGTACTTCAAGAATCCCCAGACCTTGGCGGCGATGGCGAGGTTGTCGACTTGTATGGGACTGAGCTGTTTGAGGCTGATGCGGGAGCCCGCATCAAATTCGTGGTTCCAGTCGACCGCCTGTGTGTCGGCTTGGGCTGTGGCCATGCTCAAAGTGAAAACACAGGCGACAAGCGTGTTGCGAAGTATATTTCTGAGCATCAATACCTGCCTAATAGTGGTCTATCGATTTGTCATTGCCCTAGCTGTCTGCCTAGCGAATGGGCAATGGGCATCGCTGGCCGTACCGGCCACCGCGACGCAGAGTAGCATCTTGCCAGTCTGAAAAGATTCACACTTTGTCACCGGCGCGTTTTCGCCCCTGCAGCCGCCTTGTCTGTTGCCGCGCGCCGAGGGAATTTTTCCGTAGAGGTATATGATCGCCCCAAGCGAGAGCACAAAGTGGTAAAGTCGAACTTCGTCCTGGACAAGACGAAGACCGGGTCGCGACCGTCGCATTTGCCCCGTCCTCGTCCGGGATACACAGGGACGGGCCTGACACCGCATCTATCGCCGCATGCTGAGCATACGCACCAACGCCGCCTCGCTGTCCGCACAAAACGCCCTGTTCCACATGGAGGGCAGGACAGCGATCGCCATGACGCGACTGGGCAGCGGCTTCCGCGTCAACTCGGCCCGCGACGACGCGGCCGGCCTGCAGATCGCCACCCGGCTGACCTCGCAGTCCCATGGCATGGCGGCGGCGCGGAGCAATATCCAGAAGGCCATCTCGATCCTGCAGACGGCCGACGGCGCGCTCGACGAGAGCAGCGCCATCCTGATCCGCATGAAGGACTTGGCCACCCAGGCCGCCGACGCCTCGGCCACGTCCGGCGACCGCGTCGCGATGCAGGCCGAATACACGGCGCTCAGTCATGAGTTGAGCAATATTTCCAGCGCGACCACCTTCGGCGGCAGCAAGCTGCTGCTAGGCGACACGGCGGCGGAGCGGGCGGGGGTGGTGACGGCGACCGCCAACGCGGTGGCCAACGCGGCCAACACGGCCGCCGCGCACGCCGCCGCCGTGGCCGCCTACAACGCCGCCGTCGCCGCCAACGCCGCCGGACCGACGCTGGCCACGCAAGCGGCCGTCGCCAGCACTTCGGGTGCGGCCGCCACGGCGGCCGATACCGCCAGCATCGCCGCGATCGCCTCCACCGACGCCCAGGACTACGCCGCCGCAGTGGCCACGGCGGCGGCGGTCGACGGCACGTTTTCCCGCACGGTCTCGTTCCAGATTGGCGCCTCCGCCAGCGAGGTGCTGGTCTATAACCTGACGCCCTTGCTGAGCAATATGCACACCGCCCTGCACGCTGCCTCGACCACGTACGACACCTTCGGCATCTCGGTCAAAGGCAGCGGCACCGACCTCGTCATCGCGTCGGCGGCCTCCGCCTCCATCGACAAACTGAGCCAGGCGCTGGACGCCGTCGCCACAGTGCGCTCCAGCCTGGGCGCCACGACCAATCGCCTGAGCCATTCGGACAGCAATCTGGCCAATATGAGCGCCAATACCATCCAGGCGACCGGCCGCATCATGGACACCGATTTCGCGCAAGAAAGCGCCGAGATGGCCAGCGATCAATTGCTGATGAAGACCGGCAGCGCCATGCTACGGGACAGCGGCAGCATCTCGTCCCTGCTGATGTCGCTGCTCAAATAGGGCGGCGGCGCGGCCGCCTATTTGACGAAATACGTGCCGACACAGACCATGGTGTCCCCCGCGCCGCGCTCGCAATACGAGCGTTTCAATTCATAGCCCTGGCTGTTCGGATTGGTGAATTTGTAGGGACCGTACCAGCCACGCGATGTGCTCTTGACCATGTCGATCATCCCCTGGATGAATGGATTGCCGTCGACATCCTTGATGGCGGCCAGGTTCTTGCCCACCATCTTGGGATTGGCGCCCTGCGCCAGGCAGATGCCGCCGAAATCATAGACGAACACATACAGGTCGCGGTCCTTGAAGGCGCCGTCCGGATGTTCGGTGAAAGCCTTGTAGGCGCTCTCCGGCCCGGCCGACTTAACCAGCGCGACGGCCTTTTTCACCATCTCCTGCGCCTCCTTCTCGCTGCCGTGCTCGGCCGCGCCGGCCGGCGCCGCGCTCAACAGGGTCAAACAGCATACGGCGCCCAGCGAATTACGCAACAGTGTGTTCATCGTGTCCCCATCTTCGTCGAAAGAATTGGCCGCGCGTTCGCGACGTTGCTTTGATTCTACTCCACCCGGCCGGCCGAACACGCCCTTTAGTACCCTGCGCAGTCGCGCCAGCGGGCCGGGTATAATTATTTTTTTGCCACTGTTGATTCCATCGAGGCGCACCATGACAGAGAAGACTTTGAATCCCAGGGTTGATGCCTACGTCGGCAAGCCAGGCACATGGCAGGACGCATTCAAGAAGTTGCGCGCCATCGCCCTCGACTGCGACCTGGCCGAGGACTTCAAATGGGGCCATCCCTGCTACACGCTCGACGATCAGAACATCGTGCTAATGCACGGCTTCAAGGAATACTGCGCGCTGCTGTTCTTCAAGGGCGCCTTGATGCAGGATCCCAAATCCATCCTGATCCAGCAAACCGAGAACGTGCAGGCCGGCCGCCAGATTCGCTTCACCAGCGCCGACGAGATCGCCAAGATGGCGTCGACCTTGAAGTCCTACATCCGCGAAGCCATCAAGGTGGAGCGGTCCGGCGCGCAAGTGGCATTCAAGAAGACCGCCGAATTCGCCATGCCTGAGGAATTCCTGAACCAGCTGGAGGAATCCCCCGAGCTGCAGGAAGCCTTCGCCGCGCTGACGCCGGGCCGGCAACGCGGCTACCTGCTCCACTTCTCCTCGGCCAAACAGGCCAAGACCCGCGAGTCGCGCGTGGCTAAATGTGTGCCGCATATCCTCAAGGGCAAGGGCCTGGACGACCTTTAGATGATAAACTCTCGCCTCTACGCGGGAAAATTTATACATCTGGATGAAAACCATAGCCATCATTGGCGGCGGCATCACCGGCGTCACCACCGCCTACGCGCTTGCCAGGCGCGGCTTCGCCGTCACGCTGCTGGAACGCCATCGCTATGCGGCGATGGAGACTTCCTTCGCCAACGGCGGCCAGCTGTCCGCCTCCAACGCCGAGGCATGGAATCACAGGGACACCGTCGTCAAGGGCCTGAAGTGGATGCTGAGGAACGACGCGCCGCTGCTGGTCAATCCGAAACCCAGCTGGCATAAGCTGTCGTGGTTCGCGGAGTTCATCGCCGCCATTCCCCACTATCGCGACAACACCATCGCCACCGCCAAACTGGCCGTGGCCGCGCGCCGGCATCTGTTCGGCTGGGCCGAGGAGGAAGGCATAGACTTCGACCTCAAGCGCGAAGGCATCCTGCACATCCACCGCGACCGCGCCGACTTCGAACACGCGGCCGAGGTCTCGAAGCTGCTGGCGCAAGGCGGCCTGCCGCGCCGCGCCGTCACGCCGGACGAGATGCGCGCCATCGAACCCACATTGACCGGCCAGTTCCACGGCGGCCATTACACCGAGAGCGACAGCTCCGGCGACATCCACAAGTTCACCACCGGCCTGGCGCAAGCGGCGCAGCGCCTGGGCGTGGACCTGCGCTTCGACCAGCACGTGACCAGGGTCCGCGCCGACGCCGCCGGCGCGGACATCACCGTCACGCACGGCGATACCGACGACATTCAACGCTACGACGCGGTGGTGGTCTGCGCCGGCACCGCCAGCCGCGAGATCGCGGCCATGCTGGGCGACCGCGTCAACGTCTACCCGGTCAAGGGCTACTCGATCACCGTCCACCTGAACGACGCCGCCAGCCAAGCCGCCGCGCCCAACGTCAGCCTGGTGGACGACGCCACCAAGCTGGTCGCCAGCCGCCTCGGCGCGGACCGCCTGCGCGTGGCCGGCACGGCGGAATTCAACGGCTACAACCGCGACATCCGCGCCGACCGCATCGCGCCGCTGCTCGACTGGGTGCGGCAGTGCTTCCCAGGCGTCTCCACGCGCGAGGCGACGCCCTGGGCCGGCCTGCGGCCGATGATGCCCAACCTGGTCCCGCGCGTGGGCCGGGGCAAGGCGCCCACGGTGTTCTACAATACCGGCCACGGCCACCTGGGCTGGACTTTATCGGCAGCGACCGCCGACATCATCGCCGACTCGGTGCTGGCCGCACTGGGCGCGCCATCGATATCGGTTAGCCAACGTACTGCCCAAGACTTGAAAATGGCGTAAACTGCCACCATATCGAGCCTGTCCCTACAAGGAGATCTGACATGACGGCAAAATCTTTCGCACGTATGACCCTGCTGGCCAGCGCCCTGGCGCTGGCGGTGCCGGCGTTTGCGGCCGAACCCACGATACACGATGTGTATGTCGCCGCTGAAGCAGGCAAGTACACCGACGCACAAGCGCTGATGGACCAGGTCCTGAAGGCCCACCCGAAGAGCGGCACCGCGCACTTCGTGGAAGCCGAACTGCTAGCAAAGCAAGGCAAGTTCGCCGCCGCGCAGGCAGAACTGGCCACAGCCGAACGCCTGTCGCCCGGCCTGCCGAAAGTGGACCCCGCCGCGCTAACCAAGCTGCGCACGCTGCTGGCCGACGGCCAGAAGCCGCGCGCCAACTACTCGCAGCAGCAGCCGGCCCGCAGCAACGCCGGCTACAGCAATGGCAACTACGGCGCACCGCAGAGCAGCGGCATCCCCTGGGGCACCATCCTGATCCTGGGTGGCGGCCTGCTGGGCTTCATCTGGCTGGCGACGCGCTTCATGTCGCGCCGTAACCAGCAGACCGACAGCTACAACAATCCGGCCGGCTTCAATCCCGGCGGCGGCGCGGCTCCCGGCTATGCGCCCGGCGCCTACCCGCAACAGGGCTATCCGCAGCCGGGCTACGGCCAGCCGCAAGGTAGCGGCATGGGTTCGCGCATCATGGGCGGCCTGGCGACCGGCGCGGCGGTGGGCGCGGGCATCGTGGCCGGCGAGGCGATCGCACGCCAGTTCACCGGCGGCAATCACGATTCCGGCAACCGCGACCAGCCACGCAACGACATCGTCTACGACGATCCGTCACGCGATGAACTGCTGCGCCGCGACGACATGGGCGGCAACGACTTTGGCGTCAGCGGCGGCTGGGACGACGGCGGCAGCAGCGGCGGCGATAGCGGCGGCGGTGGCGGCGGCGACTGGGACTAATCCCACCTCACGGGGCGCGGCGCTCGCCCGCCCCGGCAGCTTCCATCGCAAGATCCCAATACGGCGGATCGCCGAAATACTCCTTCAAATGACGTATCAGCAGCTGGGCCTTGACCTGGTTGGAGCGGCCCGGCATGTGCACCGCGTGCACCGCCGACTCGTGCGGCTCGCGCCGGCCCGACGCCGCGCCCCGCTGCACCGGCGCCATCGGGAACACCGGCACCAGCTGGCCCGCCACGATGGCGTCGCTCACCAGCCAGTTCGCCAGGTGCACCAGGCCGGCGCCGCCGATGGCCGCGTGCAGCAGCGTGTCGGTGTCGTCGCAGCGCAGCTTGCCCTTGACGGCGAGCGGCTGGTTCTGGTTCACCCCCTCGAAACGCCACCAACCGCGCGGCGCGGTGCGTCCGGTCACGGTCAGGCATTGGTGGTTGAGCAGGTCCATCGGCGTTTTCGGCCAGCCGTGGCGCTCCAGATAGGCCGGGCTGGCGCTGACCACGCGGTTTTGCACCGCCAGCCGGGTCGCCACCAGGCCGCTGTCGGGCAGCACGCCGGCGCGCACCGCCACGTCGACCCGGCGCGCGGACAGGTCGACGATATCGTCGCTGACGTGCAGATCGACCTCCAGCAGCGGGCAGTGCCGCAGAAAATCGGCGACGGCCGGCGCCACGTGCAGCCGCCCGAACGCGGCCGGCGCGGTCACGGTCAGCAGGCCGCGCGGTTCGCTGTCGAGCTCCCGCACGTCGGCCTTGCCCTCGGCCAGCTCGGCCAGGATGTTGCGTGCGCGCGGCAGGAAGCGTTCGCCGGCGTCGGTCAGCAGCATTTGCCGCGAGCTGCGCAACAGCAGGCGCGAGCCCACCTCGGCCTCCAGCGCATCGAGCTTGCGCGACACCGACGACACCGCCATCTTCAACTCCACCGCCGCGCGCGACAGGCTGCCCTGCTCCACCACCGCCAACAGGCACCTCAATCCGTCTATCATCACGCCTCCAATCTTTGCATATCACGCAAAATTAATTTGCATTAATCTATATTGTGCCGTTTTTTGCAAAGATGCATACTGCGTTTAGTAAATTCAACAAAAGGAACAATAATGCAATTCATCAGCAAACTCAGCCCGCTTGCCGCCGCCCTGGTCTTCGCCGCCAGCGCCCCCGCCTTCGCCGCCGCACCGCTGGCCGGCACCAACGCTCCCGGCTTCTTCCGCGTGATGCTGGGCGACTTTGAAGTCACCGCCATCAGCGACGGCACCGTCGACCTGCCGATGAACAAGCTGCTGCACCAGCCGCAGGCCAAGACCGACCAGGAACTGGCACGCGCCTATCTGGCCAGCCCGCTGGAAACCTCGGTGACCGGCTACCTGGTCAACACCGGCACGAAGCTGGTGCTGATCGACACCGGCGCCGGCAATCTGTTCGGGCCGACGCTGGGCAAGCTGCTGGCCAACCTGAAAGCCTCGGGCTATCAGCCGGAACAGGTCGACGAAGTGCTGATCACCCACATGCACCCGGACCACGTCGGCGGCCTCGCGGCCAACGGCCAGGCGGCCTTCCCCAACGCCACCGTGCGCGCCGACCGTCACGACACCGACTACTGGCTCAGCCAGGCCAACATGGACAAGGCGCCGGCCGACAACAAGGGCTTCTTCCAGGGCGCGATGGCGTCGGTGGGTCCATACGCCGCCAGCCAGCACCTGCAGCCGTTCGACGGCGCCACCGAGATCACGCCGGGCATCCGCGCGGTCGCCAGCTACGGCCACACGCCGGGCCACATCAGCTATCTGGTGGAGAGCAAGGGCAAGAAGCTGCTGCTGGTGGGTGACCTGATCCACGCCGGCGCGGTGCAGTTCGACCATCCCGAGGTGACCATCGGTTTCGACAGCGATCCGAAGGCCGCCGCCGCCGCCCGCCACCAGTTCTTCACCGCCGCCGCCAAGGACGGCACGCTGATCGGCGCGGCCCACCTGCCCTTCCCCGGCCTGGGCCACCTGCGCAGCAACGGCAAGGCCTATGTGTGGGTGGCGACCAACTATACCCAGCTGCGTTAAACTGGGCAGCATGGAACAGAGTCTCATCCCTCGCCCCATCGACGTGCTGGTCGTTGACGACCACCCCTTGCTGCGCATGGGGTTGGGCGAAGCCATCGCCAGCCAGGACGACATGCGCGTGGCCGGCGAGGCCTGCAACGGCCACGAGGCGGTCGAACAGTACGAGGCGCTGCGGCCGGACGTCGTCATCATGGACATCGTCATGCCGGGCATGTGCGGCGTCACCGCGCTGGAGGCGATCCGCGCGGCGCATCCCTCGGCGCGCGTGGTCATGCTCACCACCTACAAGGGCGACGTGCAGATCCTGCGCGCCGTGCAGGGCGGCGCCGCCGGCTTTTTGTTGAAGAGTACCTTGCGCAAGGATTTGCTCGACACCATACGCGGCGTGCACCAGGGGCAGCGCCGCATCCCGCCGGAGATCGCGATGGAACTGGCCCAGCACATGGGCCAGGGGCCGTTGAGCGCGCGCGAGACGGAGGTGCTGAGTCACGCGGCCAACGGCCAGTCCAACCGCCGCATCGCCGAGCAGTTGTCGATCTCCGAAGAGACGGTGAAGGCGCACATGAAGAATGTGCTGGCCAAGCTGGCCGCGAACGATCGCACCCACGCGGTAACGATCGCCCTCAAGCGCGGCATCATGTCGATCTAGCGGCCGTCAATCGGCGGCCGTGCAGGCCAGCCAAAGCAGCAGCGCGCAAGGCAGCAGCAGGCCGTTGAACCCGGCCTGCATGAAGGCCAGCGCCCCGCTGATGCATCCCACCGCGAACGCCAGCACCGGCCAGGCCAGCTTCTTCAGGCGCCCACGCGCTTCGGCGTCGCCGCGCAGCGTGTCCACCAGGTCGATCACCAATTGCGTCACGTTGCCGGTCATGACGGTGGTGGCGGCCACCTTCCCCAATAACAGCTTGCCGTAGGCGTTCTGCACCGCCATCGCGGCGGCGCACAGCATGCCGGTCAACAGCGTCAGCGGCGCCTCGGGCGCTTCGATGGGCGCGCCCGCCCACGCGCTGGCGACGCTGCCCGCCATCAGCGCCGTCTGCAGCAGGAAGCTGTTGCGCAGCTGGCGGCTGCCGGCGCGTTCCCAGCGCAGGATCAGCAGCCGCGCCAGCGCCACCGCCAGCACGAACACCGGGAACACCAGCAGCTTGAGCCAGATGTCCTGCGCCGGCCGCGCCATCGCGCGGCCGAGCAGCACGAAGTTGCCGGTGACGTGGGCCGTGAACAATCCGAACAGGCCGATGAAGCCCAGCGTGTCCACGTAGCCGGCCAGGAAGCCCAGCGTCATGCTTTGTTTGGTATCGCCGCGCTGCATCAGGCTTCCTTCTTCTGGATGTCGTGCCAGGCCACCAGCAGGAAGGCGCCGGCCAGGCCCAGGTGCTCGAAGAAGCCGTTGGCCATCATGAAGCGCTCCGGTCCCGCGACTTCCCAGAAACGGTTGGCGACGAAGGTGGCCATCAAGGTGAACGCGGCCAGGTAGCCAGCGCCCAGCCAGCGGTGGTAGCCGGTCAGGATCATCAGCGACGCGCCCAACTCGCCGGCGATCACCAGCGCGGCCATCGGGCCGGCCGGCGACAGGCCGAAGTGATGCATCTCGCCGATGGCCGACTGGAAGTCCATCAGCTTATTGATGCCGCCCTGCAGATAGGCGGCGCAGATCAGCAACAGGCAGATCCAGCGCAGCCACGGCGCGCGCAGTGGTTTGAACAACGCCTCCATCACACCGCCCAGCAGGCGCAGCCCAGCGCGCCCCAGAAGCTCTTCAGGTCCGACGTGGGCAGCTTGCTGGCCCACGCGCTGGCGTGCTGGTGTCCGTGGACGTTGCACTGGTTGGCGCAGCCGCACGCGGCCTGCTGCTGGCGCAGCTGCTGTTGCTGGCGCTTGCGCTGCTCCAGCTCCTTCAGCGCGGCGCGGTTGTTGCCGATCTGTTCCCCCCAGCCGGCGTAGCCGCCGAAGCGGCGCACCGGCGACCAATCCGGCATGGCCGGCGGCGGCGCCTCGTCGTGGCTGGCGAATTCGCCCGCCGCGTAGACGATCTTGCCGCCGACGATGGTCAGGCGCGACGTCATGTCGGCGATCTCGCTTTCGGCGCAGGCATAGAAGTCCTTGTCCGGCACGATCAGGTCGGCCAGCTGGCCCGCTTCGATGCGGCCCTTCTTGCCCACCTCATTCGAGAACCAGGTGGTGTTCTCGGTCCACATGCGCAGCGCGGTCTCGCGGTCCAGGCAATTGGCGCGCGGGTACATCTGCATGCCGCCCACGGTCTTGCCGGTGATGAGCCACGACAGCGACACCCACGGGTTGTACGAGGCCACGCGGGTGGCGTCGGTGCCGGCCGAGACCTTCACGCCCGCCTCCAGGATTTTCTTGACCGGCGGCGTGGCCTCGGCCGCGCCGTGGCCGTAGCGCTCGACGAAGTATTCGCCCTGATAGGCCATGCGGTGCTGCACGGCGACGCCGCCACCCAGCGCGGCGATGCGGTCGATCGACTGGTCGGAGATGGTCTCGGCGTGGTCGAAGAACCAGTTCAGTCCCGTCAGCGGGATGTCCTGGTTGACGCGCTCGAACACGTCCAGCGCGCGGCTGATGGTTTCGTCGTAGGTCGCGTGCATGCGCCACGGCCAGCGGTTCTGCGCCAGCACGCGCACCACGCCTTCCAGGTCGTCCTCCATGGTCTCCGGCATGTCGGGGCGCGGCTGGCGGAAGTCCTCGAAGTCGGCCGCCGAGAAGGTCAGCATCTCGCCGGCGCCGTTGTGGCGGAAGTAGTCGTCGCCCTGCTGGTACTTGACGCTCTGCGTCCAGTTCAGGAAGTCTTCCTTCTCATGCGCCGGCTTTTGCGTGAACAGGTTGTAGGCCAGGCGTATCGTCAGCTGCTTGGCGTCCGCCAGCTGCTGGATCACCTGGTAGTCTTCGGGATAATTCTGGAAGCCGCCGCCGGCGTCGATGGCGCCGGTCACGCCGAGGCGATTGAGTTCGCGCATGAAATGGCGCGTCGAGTTGACCTGGTATTCGAGCGGCAGCTTGGGGCCCTTGGCCAGCGTCGAATACAGGATGGCCGCATTCGGCTTGGCCAGCAGCAGGCCGGTGGGATTGCCGGCGCCGTCGCGCAGGATCTGGCCGCCGTGCGGTTCCGGCGTGTCCTTGGTGTAGCCGACTGCACGCAGCGCGGCGCCGTTGAGCAGCGCGCGGTCGTACAGGTGCAGGATGAACACCGGCGTATCCGGCGCCACCGCGTTCAGTTCCTCGATGGTCGGCAGGCGCTTCTCGACGAATTGATGTTCGGTGAAGCCGCCCACCACGCGCACCCATTGCGGCGCCGGCGTGATCGCCACCTGCGCCTTCAGCATGCCCATGGCGTCGGCCAGGCTGCGCACGCCGTCCCAGCGCAGCTCCAGGTTGAAATTCAGGCCGCCGCGGATGATGTGCAGGTGGTTGTCGATCAGGCCTGGCAGCACGCGCTTGCCTTGCAGGTCGATGATCTTGGTGTGCGGACCGGCCAGCGCCATGATCTCGTTGGCGCGGCCCACGTGCGTGAAGCGGCCGTCCTTGATGGCGACCGCCTCCGCGTGGGGATTGGAGCGGTCCAGCGTGGTGAACAGGCCGCGGTGCAGGATCAGGTCTGGATTCATTATGCGTTCCCCTTGGTTTCATCATTCTTCTGCGCGGACGGCAGCTGGCCGAAGCAATGCGGCTTGACGTGGTCCTCGATCCACGAGACCTGCTTGGCCTCGGGCTGCCACAGCTGGCGCAGCAGCGGCGGCAGCTGCTCGCCGAGCAGGATACCCAACAGGCCAACCAGCGCCACCACCGGCGGCGCCGGCGAACGCACGTTCAGGAAGCCATAGATTAATCCAACCAGCAGGCCTACGGCCAGCGACACGATATACATTTTGGACATGGGATTTCCTCAGATAAGGGTGAAACAACATGGTTCCAGTCTAGAGATCCGCGCCGCTTTTGCCATCACCGGTATTGATCGCCGTTTCCTCATCCTTTGGAGATAGATACGGGTCAGTAAGGCCCGCCAACCTGGCCGCAGGCATGCAGGTCGATGATGCCGCGCTCGATCGCCCGCGTCACCGCGTGGGTGCGGTCGCTGGCATTGAGCTTGGCCAGGATGCTCTTCATGTGCACCTTGACGGTTTCCTCCGAAATCGCCAGGTGCACGCCGATACGCTTGTTGCTCTGGCCCGCGGCCACCAGCTGCAGCACCTCCACCTCGCGCTTGCTCAACGCGCTCTCGTGCCAGTGCTGGGCGATGCAGTTGGCCACCGCCGCCGGTATGCAGCGGCGGCCTTCGTGCACGTTGCGCACGGTCGCCAGCAGCTCCTTGCGCAGCAGGCTTTTCAACAGATAACCGGCGGCGCCGGCGGCGATCGCGCGCCGCGCCAGGGCGTCGCCCTCGTAGGTGGTCAGTACGACGATGCGCGCGTCGGGGAATTCGGCGCGGATGGCGATGGTGGCGTCGATGCCGTTCATGTCCGGCATCTGAATGTCCATCAGCGTGACATCGGGCCGCAGCCTGCGATAGCACTCGATGGCCTGCAGGCCGTTGCAGGCTTCGGCGACCAGCCGCATGTCCCCCTCGGCGGCGATCACGCTGGCGATGCCCTCCCTGAGCATGGGGTGATCGTCGACGCTTAGCACGGTAATCGGCGTTGTTTGGGCCGTTGTCATCGCGTTCTCACTGGTCGTACCGGAACCCGGCAGCATGCCACAAACGCGCCGCTTCAACCATCACCCTATCGGGTTAGCGGACGCACCCCGGATCGGGGCGTGGTGAAATCGTTAATCCAGTTTACTCTTCTGCCGTAGGACAGCAACCGACAACGGAATCATTTGGGGAGAAACGAGATGCGACTGGATACCAGGAACTGGTCACACGCCGCTCACAGCGGCAATGGCATGGCGGCCGGCGGCGCCATCGACAACCATGACAGCAAGGTGCGCGTGCTGATCGCGCACGGCGACGCCATCGTCAGCGCCGGCCTTGCCGCGCTGCTCGGCGCGGAATGCGACATGCAGCTGGCCGAGACCCAAGCGGCAACGGCGGACGTCATCATCCTCGATTACAAGGGCGCACTGGAACACATGCGCCAGCGGGCCAACGCGCCGCAGCACGGCGAGCCGCAGGCGCGCGTGCTGATCGTGACCCAGATGGAGCGCGAATGGGAAGTGCGCAGCGCGATGATGGCCGGCATCCACGGCTATCTGCTGCAGAACTGCGCCGCCGACCAGCTGCTGACGGCGGTACGCACGCTGAGCCGAGGCATGCGCTACCTGAGCGCGGACCTGAGCCGCTGCGTGGCCGACAGCTTCACCCGCATCAACCTGACCAGCCGCGAGACCGATGTGCTGCAATTGCTGGCGCAAGGCCAGTGCAACAAGTCCATCGCGCGCGAACTGGGAATCGGCGTCGGCACCGTCAAGACCCACGTCAAGGGCCTGTTCGATAAACTGGGCGCCACCGCGCGCACCCACGCGGTGGTGCTGGCCACGCGACGCGGCCTGGTGGGCGAAGGCTCCGCCAGCCGGCATTGACCGCATGACGAGAATGTCATTGGCGTATCTTGCGGAAGCCCTGTAAAATCCGCGCATGCAAACACATACACTCTCCGTAGGCACCTCGCATCGGCAAACGCGCATCCAGCGCGTCCTGATGCTGTTCGTGCTGGTGTTCCTGTCGCTGCAGCTGATCGGGGCGAGCTCGCACAAGCACGCCTATACCGACACCCAAAACGATTGCGCGGCTTGCGCAGTCGCGCACATGCCGGCCGGTGTTCCGCCGCCGGCGGTTGCGGTGGTGCCGGTGGCGATGCTGGTCTCCCTGCCCGCCCTCGTCCCGCAGCATTCCATCCGGGCCCGCCGGATCGACTTCCTCACCCCGCCCTCGCACGCGCCGCCCGGCGTAGCCCCTTTCTCCGCCTGATCCGCTTTTTCCGTTACGTTTAACACGGCCGCACTTTTGCGTCCCGTGCGCGCAGCCGCGCGCCTGCCCGACACGATCGCGCAGGCCGGAGGCTAGCCACGCCCGAACATTCAAGGATTTACCATGCAACACACGCCACAACTCCGCGCCCTGCCACTGCTGCTGGCAGCCGCCTTCTACGCCCACCACGCCAGCGCCGCCGACGATGCCGGCGCCAGCCCCGCCGCGCCGGCCAACGCCGACGGCAGCCCGATGCAGCAGGTGGAAGTGACCGCCGCCCATCTGAAGAGTGCCCGCATCGACCTGTCGCCGAATGTCGGCACCACCGTCTATTCGATCGACCGCCACATGATCGAACAGCTGGGCCGTGGCGACAATACGCCGTTCAATGAAGTGCTGCTGCGCCTTCCGGGCGTGAGCCAGGATTCGAAGGGCTCGGGCTCCATCCACGTGCGCGACGATCACGCCAATGTGCAGTACCGCGTCAACGGCGTGCAGCTGCCGGAGAGTATCAGCGGCTTCGGACAGTCGATCGACACCCGCTTCGTCCAGCAGACCGACTTCATCACCGGCGCGCTGCCGGCGCAATTCGGCCTGCGCACCTCGGGCATCGTCGACATCCAGACCAAGGAAGGCACGGTCAAATCCGGCGGCCGCGTCGGCGTTCTGGTGGGCGGCAACGACTATGTCGAACCTAGCGCGGAATTCTTCGGCACCCAGGGCGCCTTCAACTACTACCTGTCCGGCAGCTACCTGTCGAACGCGCAGGGCATCGAGAATCCGCTGCCGGCCCGCAGCGCCCTGCACGACCGCACCAAGCAAAGCAAATCGTTCGGCGCCCTGTCGTGGTTCCTGGACGACCAGACCCGCCTGGGCCTGATGTTCGGCACCTACAACGGCCGCTTCCAGATCCCGAACAATCCCGACCAGGCACCCGGCTTCTCGCTCACCGGCCAGAGCGACGCCGCCGCCGGCACCAGCAAGTTGCCCTCGTCGCAGCTGAACGAGAACCAGCGCGAAGTGAACCGATTCCTGGTGCTGTCGCTGCAAAAAAGCGTGGGCGACCTGAATTACCAGGTCTCGGCCTTCCACCAGTATTCGGAACTGCACTACATGCCCGACGCGCTGGGCGACTTGATCTACAACGGCGTGGCCTCCGACACGCTGCGCTCCAACTCCGCAAGCGGCGCGCAGTTCGACGGCAGCTACAAACTGAACGCCGGCCACACCGTGCGCGCCGGCCTGGCCTACTCGCGCCAGACCACCCACAGCGACAACGCGGTGGCGGTGTTCGACACCGTCGACGGCGCGCAATCGGGCACCGATCCGCGCACCATCATCGACAACAGCAGCAAGACCGGCAAGCTGTCGAGCTTCTACCTGCAGGACGAATGGCATATCGCCGCGCCGCTGACGCTGAACTACGGCGTACGCTTCGACAAGGTCTCGGCCTTCGTCGACGAGCAGCAATGGAGCCCGCGCGTCAACCTGGCGTACCAGGTGGCCAAGGGCACGGCGCTGCACGCCGGCTATTCGCGCTACTTCACCCCGCCGCCGCAGGAACTGGCCGCGCAATCGAGCATCGACAAATACGCCAACACCTCCAACGCGCCGCAGGTGCCGGTGTCGGACAACGTCAAGGCCGAGCGCACCAACTACTACGACATCGGCTTGAGCCACCAGTTCAACGAGCAGCTGACCGTCACCGCCGACGCCTACTACAAGAAGATCCGCAACATGCTGGACGAGGGCCAGTTCGGCCAGGCGCTGATCCTGTCGCCGTTCAACTACGACCGTGGCTACGCCAAGGGACTGGAACTGTCGGCCGTGTACAACCAGTCCAACTGGGGCGGCTTCCTCAACCTGACCACGCAGCAGGCCAAGGGACAGAACATCGTCTCCGGCCAGTCGCTGTTCGGGCCGGACGAACTGGCCTACATCGCCAACCACTACATCTACGTCGACCACGACCAGACCTACACGGTATCGGGCGGTGCCCACTACCACTGGGGCGAGACGAAGTTGAGCGGCGACTTCCTGTACGGCAGCGGCTTGCGCATGACGCCAGACGGCGCCGCGCCCAACTCCGGCACGCTGCCGCACTACACCACCGTCAACCTGTCGCTGACGCACAACTGGAAGAACACGCCGATCGGCAATGTCGAAGGCCGCCTCGCGCTGGTCAACGCCTTCGACAAGAGCTATCTGCTGCGCGACGGTTCCGGCGTCGGCGTGGGCGCGCCGCAGTACGGCGCCCGCCGCACCTTGTACGCCGGCCTTTCGGTGGGATTCTGATTTAGTTAGGAGTCCTTGTTAAATTGAAATCCCTGTGTATAATGCACAGCATGGACACCAAAGCAGACAAACCGTGGAAGGATACGCCCGACGTCTCGGCGCGCATCGTCACCGCTATCGGACGCATCGCCAGCGTGATGCGCTCCGGTATGTGGGAGTTCGCCACGGCCGAAAACCTGAATCCGGCGCAGGCCGAGATCCTGCAGCTGCTGCAAGGCCGCAAGCAGGGTGTGCGCCTGTCCTGGCTGGCGTCGCAGCTGTCGATCAGCGCGGCCAGCGCCAGCGATTCGGTGTCGGCGCTGGTGTCCAAGGGATTGCTGTACAAGGCCAGGGCGGAGGACGACGGCCGCGCCACCGCCCTGTTCCTGACCGACGAAGGCGCCGCCACGGCGGCCCGCATCGGCGACGCGCTGAGCTTTGCCGAGAATGCGGCGTCCGCCCTGCCCTCGGCCCAGCAGACGGAATTGCTGGCCGGCCTGTTCAAGCTGATCGCCCAGTTGCAAAAGACCGAGCGCTTCCCCGAGATGCGCGCCTGTCTGTCGTGCCGGTATTTCGAAGCGAACCGCCATCCCGGCAAGCCGGCGCCGCATCACTGCGGGCTGGTGAACGCACCGCTGTCGGTGGCGCTGCTGCGCATGGACTGCCCGGAACAGGTGCCGGCCGATCCCGCCACGCGCCAGCGCAACTGGAAGGTGTTCGCCTGAGATTTTTTTTGACCAAATTAGTTAGGACTCCTATTTGTTTTTACCGCAGTGCTTTTTTAAACCATGAAAGGAAACACCATGAACCGCATCTCCCTCGTCTCCCCTGCCGACACCATCGGCGAACGCCAACAACTGCTGGCGCAAATCCAGAGCGCGTTCGGCGCCACGCCGAACATGTTCAAGGCCGTCGCCAATTCCACCGCCGCGTTGAAAAGCATGTGGGGTTCGTTCGGCGCGCTGGGCGGCGGCGTGATCGACGCCAGGCTGGGCGAACAAATCGCCGTCGCCATCGCCGACCGCAATGCATGTGAATACTGCCTGGCCGCGCACACCGTCCTGGGACGCAAGGCCGGCGCCAGCGCCGAGGAGATGAGCGCGGCGCAAGCCGGCCACTCCAGCGATCCGAAGACCGCCGCCGCGCTGCGCTTCGCCATCGCGGTCGTCGGCAACCGCGCGCAGATCAGTGACGAGGACGTGGAAGCGCTGCGCGCGGTTGGCTTCAACGACGAGGCCATCGTCGAGATCATGGCCCACGTCGCGCTGAACCTGTTCACCAACTACGTCAACGTGGCGTTCAAGGTGCCGGTCGACTTCCCCGCCGTGAAACTGCGCGCCAAGTAAGGAGCCGCCATGCACACTATCGCCCCCGAGCTCCAGGTCGCGGCCTGGCTGAACACCGCGCAGCCGCTGTCGTTGCGGCAGTTGCGCGGCAAGGTCGTCGCCGTCCATGCCTTCCAGATGCTGTGCCCCGGCTGCGTTTCGCACGGCATCCCGCAGGCCAAGACGATACGCAGCAATTTCGACGAACAGGACGTCGCCGTGATCGGACTGCATTCCGTCTTCGAACACCACGACGCCATGACGGCGAAGGCGCTGGAAGCCTTTGTGCACGAGTACCGCATCCAGTTCCCGGTGGCGATAGACCAGCCCGCGCCGCGCGGCGCCGTGCCGATGACGATGGCGCAGTACCAGCTGCGCGGCACGCCGACGCTGCTGCTGATCGATCGCCAGGGCCGGCTGCGGCTGAACCATTTCGGCCGCGCCGACGACATGCAGGTCGGCGCGCTGATCGGACAGCTGCTGGCCGAAGCTCCGTCCGGGGCCGAAGTACACTGCGACGATACCGCCTGTAGCATCCGGTGATGCCTGTGCCTCCCGGCCTTTCAGCCGGGAGGTACAGGGCCATATAATCCGCGATCACCGGAGAATCCCCATGCGTATCCTGAATATCCTGCTCATCGCGCTGGCCGCTTCCTTGCTGTCCAGCTGCGCCTTCATGACCAGTGGCCGCAGCGTCAAGCAGACCGGCAGCATGGTCGACTATCTCTACCCCGACGCCAAGGATGCGCCGGTCATGACGCCCACCGTCACGCGACTGCGGCCGCCGGTGCGGGTCGGCATCGCCTTCGTTCCCGGCGCCGGCTGGGGCAACGGCCTGCCTGAAACGGCCCGCATGAAATTGCTGGAGCGCGTGCGCGACTCCTTCTCCAAGCACCCGTACATCGGCAAGATCGAAATCATCCCGACCCAGTACATGCGCGCCAGGGGCGGCTTCACCAACCTTGAACAAGTAGCGCGCATGTTCGACGTCGAAGTGGTGGCGCTGCTGTCCTACGACCAGGTGCAGTTCAACGACTCCAATGCGCTGTCGATGCTGTACTGGACCATCATCGGCGCCTACGTGGTGCATGGCGACCAGTACGACGTGCAGACCATGCTCGACGCGTCGGTGTTCGATGTGCAGAGCCACAAGCTGCTGTTCCGCGCGCCCGGCACCAGCCAGGTCAAGGGCAGCGCCAGCATGGCGGGCTTCAGCGAAAAATCGCGCGCCGCGCAGACCGAGGGTTACAACGCCGCCGTCGACCAGTTGATCCCCAATCTGCAGGCGGAGCTGGACAACTTCCGCGAACGCATCAAGCACGACGCCAACTACCAGGTCGAAAACAAGCAAGGCTACAAGGGCGGCGGCGCGATGGACTGGGCCAGCCTGGCGCTGGTGGCGCTGCTGGCCGGCTTGGCATGGCGGTTGCGCCGCCGTGGTTGAGCTGTTGGAGTTCGACCGCCGTGCACTGCTGGCCGGTGAGTTCTGGCGGCTGTGGACCGGTCATCTGGTCCACTACTCGGCGCAGCACGCGCTGATCGACTTTGCCGTGGTGCTGGCCGCCGCCGTGATCGTGGTGCAGCTGAGCGCCTCGCCGGCCGACGGCATGCGCCGCCTGCTGCTGGCGCCGGGCCTGGGCGCGCCCTTCATCTCGCTGGGCATGCTGCTGATCGCGCCGCACTGCCTGTACTATCGCGGCGCGTCCGCCATCGCCGCGATGCTGGTGGTGATGGCCGGCGGCGCGCTGTGGCCGCGCGCCACCCGCTCCATGCGCGCAGCCCTGCTGCTGATGGCCGCCACGCTGGTCGCCAAGATCGCCGCCGAAGCCGCTGGCGCGGTCCACGGCTGGTCCAACCTGCCGCTGGACGTGGTGGTCGCATGGCAGGCGCACCTGCTGGGCGTGATCGCCGGCGCCCTCACCCTGCCGTTCAGGAAGCCCAGGCTACAACTGGATTAACTATCGATGTGAATCCGACCGATTTGTGTTTCACAAGCCTCAACGTTGCCGTTAATTCTTGTGTATATAGCATGGATGTAGGCATAATCGTCTGCACCGCCCAGGTGGCCGCTGTTTTCCAATGGAGGACGATTTGAGCATCCCTGCCCGCACCGTAATTTCCGCCAGCCTCGCCGCAGCCTTCCTCATCCCGCCCGCGTGGGCAGCCGACGACATCCCGTCGGTCGTCGTCACCGCGCAGTCCCGCAAGCAGTTCGTGCAGGACGTGCCGATGACCATCCAGGTATTGACCAACAAGGACCTCGACGCCATCGGCGCCAAGGACCTGGGCGACCTGAATGGCTACGTTCCGGGCCTGGTGGTCGACGCGTCCGAGCCGACGCAGCCCGGCTTCGGCATACGCGGCGTGCAGACGGGCGACTTCGGCATCGCCACCGATTCGCCGGTCGGCATCTATGTCGACGGCGTCTACACCGGCAAGACGGGCGGCGCGCTGATGAACTTCATCGACGTCCAGCGCATCGAAGTGATCAAGGGCCCGCAAGGCACGCTGTTCGGCCGTAACAGCGCGGCCGGCGCCATCGCCATCACCACCAATGAACCGGGCAAGGAGCTTGACGCCTCGGGCCATGTCAAGCTGGGCAAGTACGGCCGCGCCAACGCGGACGCGATGCTGAACATCCCGATCACCGACACCTTCGCCGCGCGGCTGGTGGCGGTGCGTTCGGGCAGCGAGGGCTGGATCGACAACACGTCCACCGGCAAGAAGTCCGGCGGCGACAAGGACTGGGCCACCCGGCTGACGCTGCGCAAGGACTTCGACGCCGCCAAGCTGGTGTTCGCGTGGGAGCACGAGAACATGGAGCAGTACGGCCGTCCGGCGTTCGGCGTCATCAAGGACCCCAGGCTGCCGCTGGGCGGCTACACCGGCGTCTATGACGCGGCCTACACCGCCAACTTCGTCAATCCCTTCAACGCGCCGCTGCAGAACGACGACCAGGGCAGCGAGGGACGAATGTTCGACGGCGCCACGCTGCGCTTCGAAACGCCGCTGGCCGGGATGAACTTCACTTCCACCACCGCCTATCGCCGCTTCAGCACCCACAACATCACCGACAACGACGGCGGTGCGCGGCCCGACCTGTTCCTGACCACGCTGGACGCCAAGCGCGCCCACAGCTTCCAGCAGGAGTTCAAGCTGTCGGGCAAAAACGATAAGCTGGACTGGATCGCGGGCCTGAGCTTCTACCACAACAACGAACACCAGGACGCCGGCGCCTTCGTCACCACCGGCACGCTGGACACCCTGAGCCAGTTCGCCGGAGGCCAGCCGAATTTCGCCATGCTGTTCGCCGGCCTGGGCGCGGCGGGCCTGCCGGGCGTGGGCGCGGACACGGTGTTCAGCTGGGACGAGACGCACTACAGCGACGTCCGGACCAAATCGGCCTCGCTCTACGGCGACACCATCTGGCACGTGACGCCGTCCACCAACGTCACCGCCGGCCTGCGCTATACGCAGGACAAGAAGCGCATGACGTGGTTCGTGCCTGGTCGCGTGTCGCCGCAGCTGGACACCTTCCTCAACAGCTTCGGGCCGCTGGCCGGGGTGGATGCTTCAACCTTCCCTTCCAACGTGATCTTCAGCACGGCGGCGCAACTGGCGGGATCGCCCGTCACGCGCGAGAAGGACTGGAGCGACTGGAGCCCGCGCCTGGTGGTGGACCATAAGCTGAACAAGGACACGCTGCTGTTCACATCCCTGTCGCGCGGCTACCAGGCCGGCGGCTTCAATATCTTCACGCCGCCCAATCCCGCCGCGCCGGCCGCCGCCGGGCAGGACCCGAGCTTCGCGCCCGAGAAGATGACCAACTTCGAAGCCGGCATGAAGCTGGCCCTGCCCGAGTTGCGCGCCACGATCAACGCCTCGCTGTTCGCCTACAAGTTCAAGAACCTGCAGGACATCCAGCTGTACAGCGTGGGCACGGTGCCGACCTATAACGTGGTGTCCAGCGACCAGAAGGCGCATGGCCTGGACCTCGATGGCCGCATGCGCGTCACGCCGCGCGTGACGGTGTTCGGCGGCATGGAGTACATCGACCAGACCTACACCCGCTATCAGCGTCTCGACGCGGCCGGCCATGTCACGCTGGACTTGGGCGGCCAGCCGGTGGGCACGCCGCGCATGACGGCGATGGCGGGCGTGAACCTCAACTGGGAAACGATGGGTGGCCGAAGCAGCCTGAATTTCCAGGGCACGCATTCGACCGCGCAGCGCTGCAACAGCGACACCGCCAAGCTTCAATGCCTGAGCACCGCGCAGCTGAAAACCGGCGGCGCCACCAGCAAGTTCGATCTGCGCCTGGGTTGGGACAGCCCGAGCTCACGCTATGGCGTGGCGCTGTTGGTCAACAATGTGTTCGACCAGCGCTACATCACCAATCTGGGAGGACAAACGGAGCAATACGGCGCGCCCTATGCCTACCTGACGCCGCCGCGCACGATCGCGGTGGAATTCCGGGCCAGCCTGTAGATGGCCAAGTGGTTGAAGCTCGCCGCCGTGGCAGCCGTGGTGCTGGCCGGCGGCGTGCTCGCGCTGGCGCTGCATCCGCCGGAGCTGCTGCGCGTCGGCGCGAACTACGGCGCCAAGATGGTGTGCTCGAATGTGTTCATCGCCGGCCGCGATGCGCAGGCCGTGCTGGCCGACGATGTGCAGGCGCCGGGCCATCCCATACTCAAGCTGCTGAGGGTGCGCGTCGACCAGGAGCGCAAGCTGGTGCGCGCCGACCTGCTGGGCTTTGTCGGCAATGGCCTGGCCGTGTACCGGCCCGGCACCGGCTGCGCGGTGGTGCCGGACGGCGATGTCGGGACGGCCGCGCGGTACACCTACTCTCCCCTTAAAATCTGGGCGCCGTCGGCCACCGTGCCGTGGCCGACAGGTTCGCTGCCGCTGGCCATGCCGGCGGTGCAGGCCTTGCTGGACCAGGATGCGCTGGCAGGTCCCGGCATGCGCGGCGTGGCCGTGGTCCACCACGGCCGGCTGGTGGCGCAGCGCTACGGCGATGGTTTCAATGTCGCGACGCCGCTGCTGGGATGGTCGATGACCAAGACCGTCACCGCCGCGCTGGTCGGCATCCAGATCGCCGACGGCAAGCTCGCGCCGCGGCAAAGCGGCTTCTGGCCCGACGCCGCCGATCCGCGCGCCGCCATCACGCTGGCGCAGCTGATGGCGATGAGCAGCGGCCTGCAATTCAACGAGGGCTACGGCGATGTCTCGGATGTGACGCGCATGCTGTACCTGGAGCCGGACATGGCGGCCTACAGCGCTTCCCGGCCGCTGGCGCAGGCGCCGGGCAGCGCGTGGAACTACTCCAGCGGCACCACGCTGCTGCTGTCGCGGATCTGGCAGCGCGCGGCGGCGGCCGGCGGCAAGCAGGCGCCGACGTCGGCGGCCGTGCTGGCGCTGCCGCACGAGCGCCTGTTCGAGCCGCTGGGCATGAGCAGCGCCGTGATGGAGGCAGACGCGCGCGGCAACCTGGTCGGCTCCAGCTATATGTATGCGACCACGCAGGACTGGGCGCGCTTCGGCCAGCTCCTGCTGCAGGACGGCGTCTGGCAAGGCAAGCGCCTGCTGCCGGAAGGCTTCGTGGCCGGCATGCAGCTGGTGGCTCCTGCTTCCGGCGGCCAGTATGGACAAGGCCAGGTCTGGCGCTGGGGACCTTCAGGCACCACGCCGGAGGGACAGGACCCGGACCCGCCATTCAAGCTGCCCGCCGACACCTACTGGCTGGAAGGCCATGACGGCCAGACCATCACGGTGATACCGTCGAAGGATCTGGTGGTGGTGCGGCTGGGACTGACGCCGGACCGCCTGAACTATCAACCGCAGGCGCTTGTGGCGGCCGTGATCAAGGCGCTGGAATGACGGCGGGTGTCGTCCCATACAGCCTGCTGCGCCACCAGGGAGCGATGCTGCGGGCCAGCGCCGGCATGCTGCTGCAGGCGGCCGGCCGCGTGCTGCTGCCGCCGCGCCGGGAAGTGGTCGACCATATGCCGCCGTCGGCGCATGGCACGCAGCGGCACGCCATCGCGCCCATCGAGCGCCGCATCGATGCGCCGCCGGCGCAGCTGATCGGCCACTACATCCGCTGGTGCGGCGCGGCCGGCCGTTATGACGGCGAGCTGCCGCCGCACATGGTCTCGCAATGGAGCCTGCCGCTGGTGAGCGCGCTGCTGATGCAACTGCCCTACCGCCTCACCGGCATCATCAACCAGGGCGTGTCGCTGACGGTGCACGGGCCGCTGCCGCGCGCCACGCCGCTGGTGCTGCGCGCGTCGGTCGAGCAGGTGACGCATGCGGATGGCTGGGCCAGGATCGTGGTCGCCGTCGTCACCGGAACGGCGTTGCAGGCTTGTCTGGTGGAGACGCGGCTGCACCTGCGCGTGCGCCTGCCCGGTGCGCGCGTCGCCGCTGCGGCGCCGGCGCGGCCGCCCGATCCCGAGTGGCGGACGGCGGGCACGTGGCGCGCCGAAGCCGGCGACGGCCTGCGCTTCGCGCTGCTGACCGGCGACTTCAATCCCATCCACTGGTGCGGGCCGCTGGCGCGCCGTTCTCTGTTCGGCGGCCTGGTGCTGCACGGCTTCGGCAGCCTGGCGCGCAGCGTCGAGACGCTGGCGCCGGGCAGTTACACCGAGCTCGATGTGCGCTTCCTGCGCCCGGTCGCGCTGCCCAGCGGCGCGCTGTCGGTGCAGTTGGCGCAGCAGGCCGACACCGACGGCTGGCGCGCGCTGCGCCTGGCCGGCGCCAACGACACGGTCCACCTGGCCGGCCGCCTGCGTTGACGTTGCGTGCCGCCGCCGGCCGGTGTATCGTCTGCGCAGTCAACCAACACCAAGGACGCGACGATGACGCCAATGATACTGGGCTTGCTGATATTCCTCGGACTGCATTCGGTCCGCATCTTCGCCGACGACTGGCGCACCGCCATGCGCGCCCGCCTGGGCGAAAACGGCTGGAAGGGGCTGTATTCGCTGGTGTCGCTGGCCGGCTTCGGGCTGCTGCTGTGGGGCTACGGGCTGGCGCGCCAGCAGCCGGTGGTGGTGTGGTCGCCGCCGGTGTTCATGCGGCACATCGCGGCGCCGCTGATGGTGTTGTCCTTCATCCTGCTGGTGGCCGCCTACGTGCCGCGCAACGGCATCAAGGCGCGCCTGCATCATCCGATGACGCTGGCCGTCAAGGTCTGGGCGCTGGCCCACCTGCTGGCCAACGGCACGCTGCACGACATCATCCTGTTCGGCGGCTTCCTGGTGTGGTCGGTGCTGCTGTTCCGCTCGGCCCGCAAGCGCGACGCCGCCGCCGGCACCGTCTACCCGCCCGGCAAGGGCGTGGCGACGGCGGTCACGGTGGTGGCGGGGATCGCGGTGTCGGTGCTGTTCGCCCACTGGCTGCACCGGATGCTGATCGGCGTGAGCCCGTTCTGAAGGCTCAGCGGCATTTGCCCCGTATCACCGCCGCGATCACCCACGGCAGCGAGTACGGCCCCACCACCGCGACCGGCCCGATGTAGGCCGGCTGCAGCTTGAGCGCGTCGTCATGCAGGCAGTCGGGCACCTTGGCCTGTTCGAAGGCGGCGCTCATCTTGTCGTGCATGCTGGGCGTGGTGGTGCCGTAGACCCCGGAGGACGCCTTGGCCGGATCGACCGGATGCGGGTCTTCCGCGATGGTGTCGCGCACGGCCTTGCGGATCAATGCGTCGGACAGCGGCGGCGGCTGGCTCAGGTCGCCCGCGACCGGTTCGGCCGGCTTCACCGCCGGCGCTTCCGGCAGCGACCAGGCGGCCAGCGGCATGGCCGCCAGACAGGCCGCAACAACGATTTCCTTCATCCCGGCTCCCATCCCGCACACAATAAGGCACTAAACCCGCTCATCATAACAAAACAGCATTAAAATCGACAGACCACATTCATGGCGAAGGATGGATTATGACGGACTGGACCAGCGGCTACGTCGCGGACATCGGCTATACCTACGGTTACTATGATGCGCTCAACCCGCTGCGGGCCAATCTGGCGCTGCTGAAGGAGGGCCTGGCGCCGCCGCAGGTCGCCACCGCGTGCGAACTGGGCTTCGGCCAGGGACTCAGCATCAACGTCCACGGCGCCGCGTCGGGCGTCCAGTGGTACGGCACCGACTTCAATCCGGCGCAGGCCGGCTACGCGCAGGAACTGGCCGCCGGCATCGACGGCGGCCCCCGGCTGTTCGACCAGGCCTTCGCCGAATTCTGCAGCCGGACCGACCTGCCGGACTTCGACTTCATCGGCGTACACGGCATCTGGAGCTGGATCTCGGACGAAAACCGCGCCATCATCGTCGACTTCGTGCGGCGCAAGCTCAGGGTCGGCGGCGTGCTGTACATCAGCTACAACACCCAGCCCGGCTATGCGGCCATGGTCCCCATGCGCGATCTGATGACGCAGCACGCCGCCACGCTGACGCCGCCGGGCGCCGGCGTGCTGGCCAAGGTCGATGGCGCCCTCGCCTTCGCCAACCGGCTGATGGCCACCAATCCCCTGTTTGCGCGCACCAATCCGCAGATCGCGGAGCGGCTGAAGTTCATGGAAACCCTCGACCGCCATTACCTGGCCCACGAGTACTTCAACCGCGACTGGCTGCCGATGTCGTTTGCCGACATGGCGCAGCTGCTGTCCACGGCCAAGCTGGACTTCGCCTGCTCGGCCGCTTTCACCGACCTGGTCCCGGCGCTCAACCTGACGCCGGACCAGCAGCTGCTGCTCAAGGAACTGGGCGACCCGACGTTCCGCGAAAGCGTCTACGATTTCATGGTGTGCCAGCAGTTCCGCCGCGATTACTGGGTCAAGGGCAAGCGCCCGCTGCGGGCGGTCGAGTGCGCCGAACAGCTGCGCGCCCAACGCGTGGTGCTGTGCGAAGCGCCGGCATCGGTCACCCTCGCCATCAAGGGCGCGCTGGGCGACGCCGCGCTGACCGAGGCCATCTACGCCCCCATCATCGAGCTGCTGGGCGATCACGCGGTGCGTACCATCGGCGACATCGAGGCGTCGCTGCGCAGCGAGGGCATCGTGCTTGGCCAGCTGCACGAGGCCTGCCTGCTACTGGCGAGCAAGGGCGTGCTGGCCGCCGCCCAGGACCCAACCGTCGCCAACGCGCGCCGTCCGCAAACCGACCGCCTGAACCGGCGCCTGCTGCGCCAGGCGCGCTGCGGCGGCGAGGTGTCCACGCTGGCCAGCCCGGTGACCGGCTCCGGCATTCCGGTCGGCCGCTTCCAGCAGCTGTTCGTCGGCGCCATCCTGCAGGGCAAGCAGCAGCCGTCGGAATGGGCGCATCACGCGTGGCAGGTGATCAAGGCGTCGCAGCAGACCATCTCCAAGGAAGGCGTCGTGCTGGCCGGCGACGAACAGAATCTGAGCGAACTGACCGCCCAGGCCACCGAGTTCCGCGAACGCCGGCTGCCGCTGCTACGCGCGATGGGCATAGTCTGACGCCGGCTCGACCGCCGCCACGCGGACGGTGTCGCGGCCGCCCTGCTTGGCCGCGTACAGCATGGTGTCGGCCTGCTGGAGCCAGCCGGCCGGCGTGCCGCGCTTGTCCATGAAGGCCACGCCGATCGACACCGTCAGCGGGTGGCCGTCGATCAGGGTGGCGCCTGCCACGGCGGCCCGCAGGTTCTCGGCCAGCCGCGTGGCCGCGCCCAGCTCGGCGCCGTTGGCGATCACCGCGAACTCCTCGCCGCCGTAGCGGAACAGGCGGTCGGTCGAGCGCGTGTGCAGGCGCATCACCTCGGCCAGCCGCCGCAGCGCCTGGTCGCCGGCCGCGTGGCCGTAGCTGTCGTTGACCTGCTTGAAGTGGTCCAGGTCCAGCAACAGCAGGCAGGCCGGCAACTGCGGACGGCGCTCGTCGGCGTGCTCGGCCAGCTTGCGGTCCAATGCGCGGCGGTTGCCGATGCCGGTCAGGAAGTCCAGCTCGACCTCGGTGTGCAGCGCCTTGTTCTGCTCGCCCGTGCGGTAGGCGAAGATGTAGGCGAACAGGTTGACCAGGCCGATGGTGACGATGATGGTCAACAGGTTCAGCACCGCCATCTGCGACACCAGGATGGCCACCAGCGCCGCCAGCGTGACGCTGTTGATCGCCACCGCCACCCGCGGCCGCAGCACGAAGTAACAGGCGATCATGGTCGGGTAGACCCAGTAGATCAGCGATACGCCGCGCAGGTACACGATGGCCAGCAGGCCGGCCGAGTAAAACAACGTGACGCAGAAACCGGCGACGCGGTGGCGGCCGGTGCGCCACACGTGCACGATCACCGCCAGCATGGCCAGCACCAGCGCCATGTCCACCGCCGCCGCCATCCATTGGCGCTGCACCAGCCGGTACACGCCGAACGGCAGGATGCTGGGGATGGTCAGCGCGCACAGCAGCATCAGGATCACTTCCTCGATGCTGCGCTTGCGCCGGCCGGACAGCCAGCCGAAGCGGCCGCCCGCGCCCTTGCCCATGCCGGACACCTCGCGCGGCTTCAGGTCGGCTGGCCGGCGGGGGCCGGCGCCGCGCCGCCGTGGCCGGCGGCGTGCGGGTCGGCCTGCGGATCGGCCTTGTGCTGGCCGGACAGGAACATATACATGGCCGGCACCACGAACAGCGTGAACAGCGTGCCGATCGACAGGCCGGTGAAGATCACCAGGCCCATCGCGTGGCGCCCTGCCGCGCCGGCGCCGGAGGCCACCACCAGCGGCACCACGCCGAACACCATGGCCGCCGTGGTCATCAGGATGGGGCGCAGGCGGGTGGCGGCCGCCTCCTCGATGGCCTCGCGCTTGCTCTTGCCGGCGATGCGCAGGTGGTTGGCCACCTCGACGATCAGGATGCCGTGCTTGGAGATCAGCCCCATCAGCGTCACCAGCCCGACCTGGGTGTAGATGTTGATCGAGGCGAAGCCGAGGAAGATGAAGGTCATCGCGCCGAACAGCGCCATCGGCACAGAGAACAAAATCACGATCGGGTCGCGGAAGCTCTCGAACTGCGCCGCCAGCGCCAGGAACACGATGATGACGGCGAACGCCATCGTCACCAGGAAGCCGCCCGACTCGCTCATGAACTGGCGCGAACCGCCCGAGTAGTCGACCGTGTAGCCGGTCGGCGCCACTTCCTTGACGGTGTTGCGCAGGTATTCGAGGATCTCGCCCTGCGAGGCGCCGGTCACGCCGGAGATGGTGGCCGAGTTGAGCTGCTGGAAGCGGGTCACCGACTCCGGCTGCACGCTGTACTTGATGCTGGCCACGGTGCTGGCCGGGATCATGGCGCCGCTCGGGGTCTTGATGTAAAAGTCCAGCACGTCGGACGGGTTGAGGCGGTCGACCTGCTGCACCTGCGGGATCACCTTGTACGAGCGGCCCGAGATCGAGAAGTAGTTGACGTAGCCACCACCCAGCGCCGCGCCCATGGCGTTGCCGAAGTCCTGCTGCGTCAGGCCCAGCGTGGCCAACTTGTCGCGGTCGACCTCGACGCGCGCCTGCGGCGAATCGATCTTCAGGTCGACGTCGGCGAAGTAGAACTTGTTGTCCTTGCGCGCCTTGTCCAGCACCGCCTGCGCCACCGTGTTGAGGTTCTCGAACGGCTCGGTGGTGGTGATGACGAACTGCACCGGCAAGCCCGAGCTGCCCGGCAGCGCCGGGAACTGGAAGGCCGCCACGCGCCCGCCCGCCACGTGGTTCCACTTCTGCTGCAGCTCCTGCTGGATCTCGTGCGCCGAGCGCGATCGCTTGTCCCACGACTTGAACAGCACGCCGCCGATGCCGGCGTTGGTGGTCGGCACGCCGGTGATCTGGAACATCTGCTCGTACTCGGGCAGCGAGTGCGAGATGTCGAAGATCTGCTTGGCGTAGGCCTGCATCTGGTCCGAGGTGGCGGTCGGCGCGCCGACCACCTGCGACAGCACGATGCCCTGGTCCTCCTCCGGCGCCAGCTCGGACTGCGACATCTTGAACATCAGCCCCAGCAGCAGGCTGAGGATGACGCCCATGACGATCAGCACCGGCCAGGTGTTGAGCAGGCTGTGCAGCAAACGCAGGTAGCCGTTGTGGACCTTCTCGAACACCTTGTCGATGGCCTTGACGAAGCGGCCCTCGTCCTGCTTGGCGTCGAAGAAGTGGCCGCACATCATCGGCGACAGGGTCAGCGCGACGATGCCCGACACCGCCACCGCGCCGGCCAGCGTGAAGGCGAACTCGGTGAACAGCGCGCCGGTCAGGCCGCCCTGGAAGCCGATCGGCACGTACACGGCGATCAGCACCACCGTCATCGCCAGGATGGGCGAGCCGAGCTCGCGCGCGGCGATGATGGCGGCGTCGAACGGCTTGATGCCCTCCTTCATGTGGCGGTCGACGTTCTCCACCACGATGATGGCGTCGTCCACCACCAGGCCGATGGCCAGCACGATGGCCAGCAGGGTCAGCAGGTTGATCGAGTAGCCCAGCATCAGCATCACGAAGAAGGTGCCCACCAGCGACAGCGGCATGGCGATCACCGGCACGATCACCGCGCGGAAGCTGCCCAGGAACAGGTAGATGACGATGGTGACGATGATCAGCGCCTCGACCAGGGTCTTGACCACCTCGTCGATGGAGGTGTTGATGAACTCGGTCGAGTCGTAGACGATCTCGCCGGTCAGGCCGTTCGGCAGCTGCTCCTTGATCGGCGGGAAGGCCTCGCGCACGCGCTTGGCCACGTCCAGGATGTTGGCCTCGGGCGCGACCTTGATGCCGATGAACACCGAGCGCACGCCGCTGAAGGCGACGTTGAAGTCATAGTTCTCCGAGCCCAGCGTGACGGTGGCGATGTCCTCCAGGTGGACGATGGCGCCGCCCACCTGCTTGACGGCCAGCGCCTTGAACTCGTCGACCGTGTGCAGGTCGGTGCCGGCGGTCAGCGGCACGGTCACCATCTGGCCCTTGGAGGCGCCCAGCCCGGTCAGGTAGTTGTTCTGCGCCAGCGCGGCGCTGACCTCGGTCGCGGTGACGCCGTGCGCGGCCATCTTGCCGGCGTCCAGCCAGGCGCGCAGCGCGAACTGGCGCGCGCCCAGCAGCTCGGCGGTCTGCACGCCCTGGATCGAGTCCAGCTTGGGCTTGACCACGCGCGCCAGGAAGTCGGTCACGTTGTTGGTCGGCAGCGTGTCGCTGTAGAAGCCCATGTACATGGCGTCGGTGGTCTGGCCGGTCTGCACCGTCAGCACCGGCTGCTGCGCCTGCTGCGGCAGCTGGTTGCGCACCGAGTTGACCTGGGTGGTGATCTCGGTCAGCGCGCGGTTGGAATCGTAGTTCAGCCGCAGGGTCGCGGTGATCACCGACACGCCGCTGTTGGACGACGAGGACAGGTAGTCGATGCCCTGCGCCTGCGCGATGGCGGACTCCAGCGGCTGCGTGATGAAGCCGGCCACGGTGGAGGCGTCGGCGCCGTAGTAGGTGGTGGAGATGGTCACCACCGCGTTCTGCGTCTTCGGATACTGGTTGATCGGCAGGCTGAACAGCGAACGCAGGCCCAGCACCACGATCAGCAGGCTGACCACGCTGGCCAGCACCGGCCGCTTGATGAAGATGTCGGTGAAATTCATGGCGCGCCTTCCCTTAGTGTTCCTGCGGCGTCGGATTCGGGTTGTTGGCCGGCTGCACCTTGTTGTCGATCACGGCCGGCGTGCCGTTCTTCAGTTTCAACTGGCCGCTGGTGACCACGGTCTGGCCCTCCTTCAGGCCGGTGAGGATGGCGACCTGGTCGCCGCGCGTCGGGCCGGTGGTGACGAACACCTGCTGCGCCACCAGGTGGGCGTTGCCCTTGTCATCCTTGAGCGTGTCCTTGGCGTTGGCCGGCGGCGGCGCCAGCACGAACACGGTCGAGCCATACGGGTTGTAGGTGATGGCGGTCTGCGGCAGGGTCAGGTATTTCTTCTTGTCGCCCTGGTCCAGGCTGACGTTGGCGAACATGCCCGGCAGCAGCTGGCGCTTGGCGTTGGGCACGGTGGCCTCGACCTGCACGTTGCGCGTGGCGGCATCGACCTTGGGGCTGATCGAGGTCACCTTGCCGGGGAAGGCCACGCCCGGATAGGCGTCGGCGCTCAGGTTGAGCTTCTGGCCGATGGACAGGCCGGCCAGCTGTTTCTGCGGCACGAAGAAATCGACATAAACAGTATCGATGGTTTGCAGCGTGACCAGCTTGTCGCCTGGATTGAGGTACTGGCCCGGATTGACGGCGGTGATGCCCAGCTTGCCCGCGAACGGCGCGCGGATGGTCTTCTTGTCGACCACGGCCTGCTGCTGCGCGGCCAGCGCCTTACGGCTCTTGAGGTCGGCCTCGTCGTTGTCGAGCTGGGCCTGGCTGATGGCCTGGGCGGCGAACTGCAGCTTGTCGCGCTTGAGCACGGAAGCCGACAGGTCGGCGGCGGCCTGCAGCGCGCGCAGCTGGGCGATGTCGGCGTCGGCGTTCATCTCGAACAGCAGCTGGCCGGCCTTGACCTCGTCGCCGGACTTGAAGTGCACCTGGCGCACCAGGCCGGCGATCTCGGAGGTGACGTCGACGCCGCGCACCGGCACCAGCGTGCCGACCGAGCTCAGTTGCGGCTGCCATTCCGACACCTCGGCCTTGATCGCCGTGACGGTCTGCGCGCCGGGCTTGGGCGAGTTGGCGATCAGCTGCTTGATCTGCAAATATTTGCCGAACGCCAGCACGGCGATCAGGACAAGGACGGCGCCTATCATGATGAACATACGCTTGGTCATGTATCGTTCTCCTGCTTTTTAGTGTTGTTTGATGTGCTTACTTGGCGCTGCCATACGGCGCGGCGGCCGAGACCGCCGTGGCGGCAGGCGCGCCGCCGGCGCGGTTCCACCAGCCTCCGCCCAGCGCCTGGAACAGCGCGGCCGTGTCGGCGTAGCGGGCCGCCTGCGCCTGCACCAGCGCCACATGGGCCTGCTGGTAGCTGCGCTGTGCGTCCAGCAGCGCCAGGTAGCTGATGCCGCCCAGCTTGTACTGCTGGGTGGCCAGCGCCAGCGATTCGGCCGCCAGCGACTCGGCCTCGGCCTGCGCCTTCAGCGCGGCGGCGTCGGAGTCCAGCGCGCGCAGGCTGTCGGCCACGTTCTGGAAGGCGTTGAGCACGGTGGCGCGGTACTGGGCCGCCGCGACGTCGTAGGCCGCCTCGGCCCCGCGCTTCCTGGCGCTCAGCGCGCCGCCGTTGAAGATGGGCGCGGTCAGGCCGGCGGCCAGGTTCCAGGCCGTGGTCTCGGCGTCGAACAGCTTGCCGAAAGTCTGGGCCGAGGAGCCGTAGCTGCCGCTCAGCGTGAACTGCGGATATTGCGCCGCCGTCGCCACGCCGATCGCGGCGCTGGCCGCGTGCAGCTGTTCCTCGCTGGCGCGGATGTCGGGCCGCTGGCGCACCAGCGCCGACGGCAGCGACACCGGCAACGCGTCCGGCAGGGTCAGCGACTCCAGCGCGAACTCGGGCATGCCGGCCTCGCTCGGCAGCTTACCAGCCAGCACGGACAGCTGATGGCGGCTTTGCGCCAGCGCCTTTTCCAGCGGCGGCAAGGTGGCGGCCACCTGCGCGGCCTGGTTGCGCTGGCTGAGCAGGGTGTTGCGCGGCACGGCGCCCAGCTGGAATTGTTTGTCGATCACGCCCAGCTGCTGGTTGAGCGCGTCCAGCACTTCGCGGGTGGCCTTGAGCTGCGCGCGCAGCGAGGCTTCGCGGATGGCGGTGGTGACCACGTTGGCGCTCAGCGTCAGATAGGTGGCCTCGACCTGGAAGCGCTGATAGTCCACCTGCGCCTGCGCGCCTTCCAGCGTGCGCCGCGTGGAGCCGAACACGTCCGGCGTGTAGGCCACGTTGACCGAGGCGTTGTACAGGTTGAAGACGCCGCCCTTGGCGCCGCCGGTCTCGGCGGTCTTCTGGCGGGCCACGCCGAGCTGGCCGTTGACCGAGGGATAGACCAGGCTGCCGGCCTGGGCGTTGTAGCTTTCCTGCGCCTGGCGCAGCGATGCTTCGGCCGCCGCCATGTTGGGGTTCTGCGCCAGCGCGCCACGGATCAGCTGGTCCAGCGCAGGCGAGCGGAACACCGTCCACCATTGCGCGGGGATGTCCTGCCCCGCCACGAACTGCTGGGCGCCGCCGGCCGCGCCGGGCGACGATACGGTCGTGGACGCCAGCGGCGTGGGGGTGTAGCCGTCCCCTGCCGCGGCGGGCGCGGCGGGAGTCTTGAAGTCCGGGCCGAGCGCGCAGCCGCCCAATCCCGCCGCGACCAGCGCCGCCATGCCAGCGCGCAACGCATGCCGCCGGAATTGCATGAAGTTTTGATTTCTCACAAAAAAACTCCCACCTGAGCTTGACGCCCGACCAAAAGGTTAACTGAACTGCACTTTTGCCCGACATATTCGCACTTTTTTTGTGCTGAGTGTGTTTTTTATATGAGGTGCGGGCTCAGAAACTTGCTGGACGAAAAAAAACGGGCTCCGCCGTCAAGGCGAAGCCCGCTTCCGGATGGGGGGGCTGGATCAGGCTGCTTCAGCGGTGGCCACCACGCCGTAGGCGCGGTTGGCTTCGGTCAGGGAGAAGGCCGAAGGGCCGTTCACCACGGAATCGGCCGCGCGCTCGCTGCTGCGGTAGGTGATCGGCATCAGGTAGCGGCGCAGTTCCTCAGGGCTGATCTTGCCATCCTTGTTGGTGTCGGCGACGGCCAGGTCGACCTTGCCGCTGCCCAGGACGCCGTTTTCATCGACACCCGGCAATGGTTCCGGCGATACCAGCTTGGCGTTGTCGTCCGCGCTGGCGTCCAGGCCGAACTTGGCGTGGAAAAACTGGGTCTCGGGACGCTGCACCAGGCGCTTCAAGCCTTCGTCGAATTGCTTCAACGCCAGCTTCATGCCATCGTCGTCCGATTCCGCCACCGCCTTGACCACCGCGCTGGCGCGGTCGGCGGCGTTGACCGTGTGCGAGGGATCGATTTGCAGCGGGGCGTTGAAGCCCGGCAGCGACAGATAGGCGGCGACCGAGGCGTTCAGGTCGGCGTCGGCGACAGGCGAGGCGACTTTTTTGGGCTCAAGCGTCTTCTCCGCAGCCGTGGCCGCAGCGAGGGTGGCACCACCAATGTTGTTCACCATAATCATAATCGACTCCTGTTTGACGACGCGTGAAGCGGCCGAACAATAAAAACTTCTACCCCATCATTCTATCAAGGAATTGGCAACAATCACCATTTTTGGCGGCCTGACAGGCGAAAAAGTGTCTTTTTCCCATGCGAAACTTGCACTTAGGAATTATTCCAATTTGCGAAATTAATCACTTAGCGCCTGCAATAGTTTTTCCCCATCGGGACAGCCCCAACCGGTGCAAGCATCCCAGCCGGCGGTCGCCTGTTGCGCGCCGTTGTTGCCGTTCGTAACGTCCCGGGTCACACCCTTGCCCTGCAGGGAACCGTACAGCAGCGGGTTGAGGAAGCCGACCGGACGGCCCAGGCGCTGGTTGATCAGCGCCAGCAGCCCGGCCCACAGCGGCGCCACCGCGCTGGTGCCGCCGAACACCAGGTTCTGGCCGTCCACCCGCACCTTGTAGCCGCTGGCCGGATCGGCGTCGCCGGCCACGTCGGGCACGCCGCGCTTGGACTGGCCGTCCGCCACGCCCAGTTGATAGTCCGGCCGGTTGAAGAAGTTGCTGTAGCCGCCGCCGGTGGCGCTGTTGGGGCCGCTGTTCCAGACGGTTTCGACCGCCGGGCCGCCGTCCTGCAGCGCCACGCGGGTGCCGCCGCAGGCCAGCGCGTGCGGCGCCGAGGCCGGGAAGTCCACGTGCTGCGCGCCGTCGGCCACGCCGTCGGTGGAGCCGTTGTCGCCGGCCGCGCACAGGATGGTCACGCCCATCGCGGCGGCGTCGGTGAAGGCTTGCTCGAAGGCGGTCATGGCCTGCCCGGTCCAGGCCGATTCGGGCGCGCCCCAGCTGATCGAGATCACCGACGGCTGGTTGACCTCGTCGTGCACGGCGGCGGTGATGGCGTCCAGGAAGCCGCGCTCGGTGTTGGGGGCGTAGTACACCGCGATCGTCGCACCCGGCGCCACCGAGGCCGCCACTTCGATGTCGAGCATCACTTCGCCGTCGGCGCTGTTGGCGGTGGTGGGCCGGTTCTTGGCGTGGTCGATGCTGACCGTCTTGACGCAGGGCGGCTTCAGGCCCAGTTCGTGGAAGTAGATCTTCAGGTCGCGCGGCCGGCTGCCGCCGCCCAGCTCGATGATGCCGATGCACTGGCCGCTGCCGTCCAGCCCCTGCGGGAAGTTGTACAGGCTGGCCAGCTGCGGCGGCGAGAACGCGATGTTGGCCGCCGCCGCCGAGGCGAAGCCGTCCGCCTGCAGGCGCTGGAACTTGGGCGTGGCCACCGGCCGGTCGTCCAGCCCGAACACGCCCTCGACCACGCCGGCCAGCTGGTCCGGCACGCTGAGCTCGCCGACCCGGCCGCGGTAGCTGCCGTCCGGGTATTCGTATTCCTCCAGCTGGACGCCGAAGGCGCTGCACATCTGGGCGGCGGTGCCGGCCAGCACCACGCGCCGCTGGGCCGCGTTGCTGCTGATGACCACCATGCCGTGCTGGGCCGCGAAGTCCTCGACCGTGGCGATGTCGGCGTCGCTGGCGCCGTGCGACTGGGCGAACTGCTCGCGGCTCAGATACTGGCGCGCGAGCGGCCGGGTGTCGGCCGCGGCGGCCTGCAGGTCCAGCTGCGCGCGCTCGGGCGCGTGACGCAGCCGCACGGTGATTTCGATGGTCTGCTCGTCCGCCACCGGACCCAGCGCGACCGCGCCCTGCAGCGCCAGCTGGCCGCTGCCGGGGATGATGTTGGAGTGGGAAGTCGTTGCCATGGTCGTCTCCTTTGGTATCGGTTGTCCTCAGACGATACTGGCCGCGATGGCGATGCGATTGATGCAGCGCAGAGGTGTCGCTGATTGCGCACTTGCGCAGATCTCATATTCGGGATACATTCCCATTTATGAGAAATGACATCGAATCCCGCCTGGCCCTGCGCCTGGCCGCCCTGCGCGAGGAGCGCGGCCTGTCGCTGGAGGAATTGGCCGCCGCCAGCGGCATCAGCCGCGCCACGCTGTCGCGCATGGAGCGCGGCGAAACCAGCCCCACCGCCGCCCTGCTGGGCAAGCTGTGCGCGGTGTTCGGCCTGCCCATGTCGCGCCTGGTGGCCGAGGCAGAGGCCCAGCCGGGCGAGCTGCTGCGCGCCGCCGACCAGGCGCTGTGGCAGGATCCCGCCACCGGTTTCAGGCGCCGCATGGTGTCGCCGCCGGCGCGCGGCTACGCGGTCGAGCTGGTCGAAGGCTGGTTGCCGCCCGGCGCCCGCATCGAGTACGAGCGCGCGCCGCTGGCCGGCATGGAGCAGCACCTGTGGATGCTCGACGGCGCGCTGGAATACACCCTCGACGGCGCGGTCCACAAACTGGAGACGGGCGACTGCCTGCGCTTCCACGTGTTCGGCGCCACCGCCTTTTACTGTCCAGGGCCGTCGCCGGCCCGCTACCTGATCGCCCTATGCCCACCATAATCCAACTCGACGCCGCCGGCCTGCATCGCCACGCGGCCAACCTGGCGCATGTGCTGCGCGACTGCGTGCTGCACGGCGCCAGCGTCGGCTTCCTGCTGCCATGCCCGCTGGAGGAAGCGCAGGCGTTCTGGCAGTCGCTGGCGCCGCAGGTCGAGCGCGGCGAACGGCTGCTGTACGCGGCGTTCGATGCGGACGGCGCGCTGTGCGGCACGGTGCAACTGGTGTTGTGCGGCCTGCCCAACGGCCGCCACCGGGCCGAGATTTCCAAGATGCTGGTGCATTCGTCGGCGCGCCGGCGGGGCATCGCCCAGGCGCTGATGCGGCACGCGCTGGAGCGGGCCCGCGCGCTCGGCTGCACGCTGGTGGTGCTCGATACCTGCACCGGATTCCCGGCGCAAACGATGTACGAGAAGCTGGGCTTCGCCGTCACCGGCATCGTGCCCGATTACGCCGCCCTGCCCGACGGCACGCTGGGCCCGGCCACTTTCATGCATCTTCAATTGTGACCGTTGCGCCGCCAGGCGGCGCGGGCTGTCATCGAGCCGTCACAAGGTTGGGGTAGGATATCGCGGGCGCATGGTAGGCTGTGCGCCCACGATCCCTCACAACCAGACGACGAACCAACATGACCAAGAAACTGTCCCTGCCCGCACTCGTAATCGCGACCTCCTGCCTTGCCCTGCAAGCCGCCTATGCTGCCACCCCGGCCGCAAAACCGGCCGAGGCGGCCCAGCCCAAGCTGGTGGTGGTGCTGGTGGTGGACGGCCTGCCGAACGAACAGGTGCTGCGCTACCGCGACCAGTTCGGCCAGGGCGGCCTGCGCCGCATGCTGGACCAGGGCGCGTCGTTCAACAACGCCCACCAGGCGCACGGCATCACCGTCACCGCGATCGGCCACAGCGCCGTGCTGACCGGCGCCTACCCGTATGTGCACGGCGTGATCGGCAATAACTGGATCGACCCGGTCACCAAAAAATCGGTGTACTGCACCGAAGACACCAACTACACCTACATCGACGAAGACACCAAGCCCAGCGACGGCACCGCGCCGACCCGCCTGAAGGTCGACACGCTGGGCGACCAGCTGCGCTATGCCACCGGCGGCCGCAGCAAGGTGGTCACCGTGTCCGGCAAGGACCGCGGCGCGATCCTGTTGGCCGGCAAAACCGGCACCGCCTACATGTACATGGACAAGAGCGGCAACTTCGCCAGCAGCACCTTCTACATGAAGGCGCATCCGGCCTGGGTCAAACAATACCAGGCCACCAAGCCGCAGGACCGCTACTACGGCAAGTCGTGGACGCCGCTGCTGCCCGAAGCGGCCTACGCCAACGACGCCAGCGAGGACCTGAATCAGGTCAAGGCCGGCACCCACAACCGCCTGCCCTACGCCTACTACAGCGAGAACGGCGGCATCGACGCCGACTACTACAACCGCCTGAAGACCGGCCCCTTCCTCGACCAGCTGACGCTGGACTTCGCGCGCGCCGCAGTGGAAGGCGAAAACCTCGGCCGCAACCCGGCCGGCGTGCCGGACCTGCTGGGCGTGAGCCTGTCGGCGCACGACTACGTCAACCACGCCTTCGGCCCGGAAAGCAAAATGTCGCACGACCACCTGCAGCGCGTGGACCGCATGCTGGCCGACTTCTTCAACTACCTGGACAAGCGGGTCGGCATGGACAACGTGCTGGTGGTGCTGACCGCCGACCATGGCTTCCCCAACACGCCCGAGTTCTCGCAGACGCAGCACATCGACGCCCAGCGCATCGACGGCGACAAGCTCATGGCCGCGCTGGACAAGCACCTGTCGGACAAGTTCGGCGGCGCAAAGCTGCTGAGCGCCTGGTCGCTGCCCAACATCCACCTGGACTACGCGCAGATCGACAAGAGCGGCCTGAAACGCGAGGACGTGGAAAACGCCGCCGCCCGCTACCTGCTGGCGCAGAACGGCATCGTCGAAGCCTACACCCGCACCCAGCTTGAAAGCGGCGCGGCCAACACCACCCGCATGGCCACGCTGATGCGCCGCGCCTGGAACCGCGAGGCGTCGGGCGACCTGATGGTGGTCACCAAGCCTTACTGGTACTTCGGCACCGGCACCAGCGGCACCTCGCACGGTTCGCCCTACGCCTACGACACCAACGTGCCGCTGCTGATCATGGGCAAACGCTGGATCAAGCCGGGCGCCTACGGCCAGTATGCGGAAGTGGTCGACATCGCGCCGACGCTGGCCAACCTGCTGCACGTGCGCCCGCCGGCCGGCGCCGAGGGCCGCGTGCTGACCGAGACGCTGCGCTAAGAAAATATCATATTGATATTTAAAAATAATATATTGGCAATATTGTTAAACAGTGGTAGCTTGTCATTTCTCACAACAAAGATGGGGAAATGATGAAAAAAATCGCATTCGCAGTACTCGCTTTGGTTGCCGGCGTCGCCAACGCCGGCGTGTTATTCAACAATGGACCGGTGGTCGATGGCGACGGCAAGTCCATTTTGGCGCCGGACGCCTCGACCCTGGGCTTCGGCAACCAAAGCGCCGCCGGCAATTTCGTCGCGGACGACTTCGATGTCACGGCCGGCAAAAGCTGGAACGTCTCCAGCCTGAGCTTCTACGGCTACCAGACCAACGCCGGCAAATTCAGCTTCACCTCGGCCACCTGGAGCATCGTTTCCGGCGACGACGTCAACACCGGCAAGGTGGTGGCCTCGGGCACCAGCGCGGTCACCAACGGCGGCCTGGCCGGCTATCGCGTCACCGACACCACCCTGGACAACAAGCAGCGCGGCATCTACCAGATCAACGCGGATATCGCCGACATCACGCTGAGCTCAGGCCACTACTGGCTGACCTGGGGCGTGACCGGCACCGCCGCTTCCGGCCCATGGCAACCGCCGACCTCCGACGCGCGTGAAGGCAACGCGGCTCAAGCCGGCGGCGGCGATCCGTTTGCGACCCTGATCGACGACAATAGCGGCTTGACGTCCGAACTGCCGTTCACCGTCAACGGCACCGTCACCGCCGTGCCGGAGCCGGAAACCTATGCCATGATGCTCGGCGGCCTGGGCCTGATCGGGCTGGCACGCCGCCGCGCGCGCCGCGGCTGACCTCCAGCCTCGCCGTGTCGGCCATGCGGGCGCCTTGCGGCGCCCGCAGTCATTTCAGCGCCCGGCGCCGCGAAAATAACTGTCGCGGGTGGAAAGGCTTCCAGCTATAGTGGGCGTCGATATTCAAATCCTGGATGACGACATGAACAAATACGGTTTGCTGCTGGCTGCCTTCGGCGTGATCGCCGCTCCCTCCTTCGCGGCCGCGCCGCGCGCCACCACCGCCACCGGCGTGGTCGAGGGCACGCTGGAGGCGTCCGGCGTCACATCGTACAAAGGGATTCCGTTCGCGGCGCCGCCGGTCGGCAATCTACGATGGAAGGCGCCGCAGCCGGCGCAGAAGTGGCGCGGCGTGCGCAAGGCCGACCACTTCGGGCCGCGCGCCATGCAGCTGCCGCTGTTCGGCGACATGGTGTTCCGCTCCGACGGCGTCAGCGAGGACTGCCTGTACCTGAACGTGTGGACGCCGGCCAAGTCGACCAAGGACAAGCTGCCGGTGCTGGTCTACTTCTACGGCGGCGGCTTCGCGGCCGGCGACGGCTCCGAGCCGCGCTACGACGGCGCCAGCATGGCCGCCAAGGGCATCGTCACGCTGACCGTCAACTACCGCCTGAACATCTTCGGCTTCCTGGCCCACCCTGAACTGACGGCGGAATCGCCGCACAAGGCCTCCGGCAACTACGGCCTGATGGACCAGGCGGCGGCGCTGCAATGGGTGGCGAGGAATATCGCGGCTTTCGGCGGCGACCCCGCACGCGTCACCATCGCCGGCGAATCGGCCGGTTCCTGGTCGGTCAGCGCGCAGATGCTGTCGCCATTGGCCAAGGGATTGATCGCCGGCGCCATCGGCGAGAGCGGCGCGCTGCTTGGCCTGGAGCCCCCGCAGCCGCTGGCGGTCGCGGAAAAGAAAGGCGCCGCCTTCGCCGCACAAATCGGCGCGCCGACGCTGGCCGCGCTGCGCGCCATGCCCGCCCAGCAGTTGCTGGACACGATGAAGCGGCCGGACGCGCCATGGTTCGCCGCCATCCAGGACGGCTATGTGCTGCCACGCAGCCCGGTCGACATGTACACGGCGGGCGAGCAGGCCAAGGTGCCGCTGCTGGCCGGATGGAATTCGCAGGAGGGCTACTACAAGCAGGTGCTGGGCGAAGCCGAGCCGACGCCGGAGAACTTCGGCAAGGCGCTGCAAACCATGTTCCGCGACCGCGCCCCCGCCGCGCAGGAAGCCTACAGCGGCGACGTGCTGCAGGCCGCGAACGACCTGGCCGGCGACCTGTTTATCGCCCACGGCACCTGGAAGTGGATCGACACGCACTCGCGCACCAGCGGCCAGCCGGTCTACCGCTACTACTATGCGCGCCCGCGTCCGGGCCAGACCGGCGCCGGACATTCGGTCGAAATCGAATACGCGCTGGGTAACCTGCCATCAAATAAAGTGTATGCGTGGACCGCCGGCGATTTCGCGCTGTCGGCGCAGATGCAGGACTACTTCGCCAACTTCATCAAGACCGGCAACCCCAATGGCGCGGGCCTGCCGGAATGGCCGCGCGCCAGCAGCGGCAAGGGTTCCCGCCTGATGCGGCTGGACGTGCCATCGGCCGCGATGAGCGCCACCGACGACGCCCACCACGCTTTCCTGGAGCAGCAGCGGCAAAATCAAACAAGCAAATAAGCAAAAATGAAAACCGCCACTTAGTTTGTATTTTTTTGTATCGCCCGGTAATTCTTTGAAAAGTTGCTATACACTAGCTCCCTTTATTCGGGCAAACACGGGGAAGACAAACTATGCGAAAAACCATCGGCTTCATGGCTCTCTGCTTTACGGCGTCCGCATTCGCGGCGGAGCCATTCGACGACAAGTTCCGCCAGCTGGACGAGATACTCCCCACCGCCAATTCCTACCGCACCGCATCCGGCGCGCCCGGCGCCGCCTACTGGCAGCAGCGCGCGGACTACACGATCCGCGCCACGCTCGACGAGGCCAAGCGCGCCATCACCGGCAGCGAGCAAATCAACTACCACAACAACTCGCCCGATACGCTGAGCTACCTGTGGGTGCAGCTCGACCAGAACATCTACAAGAAGAACTCCGACGCCCGCATGATGCTGACGCAGCCCTCGCGCGAAGCATGGGCCAAGGCGCGCACGCCGGAAGACGGCTACAAGTTCGAAGGCATGCGCGGCATCCTGGCCGGCCGCGACTTCGACGGCGGCTACAACATCAAGACCGTGAGCGCCGGCGGCCAGCCGCTGAAGTACACCATCAACCGCACCATGATGCGGATCGACCTGCCGGCGCCGCTGAAGCCGGGCCAGAGCTTCGTCTTCAATATCGACTGGTCCTACAACATCAACGAGCAGCAGGTGCTGGGCGGGCGTTCGGGCTACGAGCACTTCGAGGACGACAAGAACGACCTGTTCGAAATCGCCCAATGGTATCCGCGCATGGCGGCCTATTACGACGTGATGGGCTGGCAGCACAAGCAGTTCCTGGGCTCCGGCGAGTTCACGCTGGAATTCGGCGACTACGACGTGCAGCTGACCGTGCCGGCGGACCACGTGGTGGCCTCCACTGGCGAACTGCAAAACCCCGGCGACGTGCTGAGCGCCGCGCAGCGCGACCGCCTGGCCAAGGCGAAGACCGCGTCCGCGCCGGTGGTCATCGTCACGCAGGAGGAAGCCGAGAAGGCCGAGAAGTCGGTCAGTACCGCGTCGAAGACCTGGCACTTCAAGGCCGCCAACGTGCGCGACTTCGCCTGGGCCTCCAGCCGCAAGTTCATCTGGGATGCGCAGGGCTTCAAGAAGGATTCCACCAACGTGATGGCGATGTCCTACTATCCGAAGGAAGGCAACCCGCTGTGGGGCAAGTACAGCACGCAGGCCATCATCCACACCATCGACCAGTACAACAAGTACAGCTTCGATTATCCGTATCCGACCGCGATCTCGGTCAACGGCCCGGTGGGCGGCATGGAGTATCCGATGATCTCCTTCAACGGCCCGCGCCCGAACAAGGACAAGAAGACCGGCGCCCTCACCTGGTCGCAGCAGACCAAGTATGGCCTGATCGGCGTGATCATCCACGAGGTGGGCCACAACTACTACCCGATGATCATCAACTCGGACGAGCGCCAGTGGACCTGGATGGATGAAGGCCTGAACACCTTCGTGCAGTATCTGGCCGAGCAGGCGTGGGAAGACAACTACCCGTCGCGCCGTGGCGAGCCGCGCAACATCGTCGACTACATGCGCAGCCAGAACCAGGTGCCGATCATGACCAACTCGGAGTCGCTGCTCCAGTTCGGGAACAACGCCTACGCCAAGCCGGCCACCGGCTTGAACATCCTGCGCGAGACCATCCTGGGCCGCGAATTGTTCGACTACGCGTTCCGGGAATACGCGCGCCGCTGGAAGTTCAAGCGCCCCACCCCGGCCGACTTCTTCCGCACCATGGAAGATGCTTCCGGCACCGACCTTGACTGGTTCTGGCGCGGCTGGTTCTACACCACCGACGCGGTGGACATCAGCATCGACGGCATCAGCGAATACGGCGTGAGCACCAAGGATCCGGAAAAGGAAAAGGCATGGAAGAAGGCGCAGAAGGACGCGCAGCCAATTTCGATTTCCGAACAACTCAACAAGCCGCTGCCCAAGCGCCTGGACGCGCATCCGGAGCTGAAGGACTTCTACAACGAGCATGACGAGTTCACCGTCACCAACAAGGACCGCAATACCTACGCCGAAGCGATCGAGAAGCTGGAGCCGTGGGAGAAGAAGCTGCTGGACCAGGGCAAGCACCTGTACCTGGTGGACTTCTCCAACCTGGGCGGCATGGTGATGCCGCTGATTTTGGAGATTGAACTCAAGAGCGGCAAGAAGTACATCGAGCGCATTCCGGCCGAAGTATGGCGCTACTCGCCGAAGAAGATCACCAAGTTGATCGTCACCGACGAGCCGATGGTGGGCCTGACCCAGGATCCGTTCTGGGAGACCGCCGACATCGACACCAGCAACAACGCCTGGCCGCGCAAGGTGACGCAGTCGCGCCTGGAGCTGTTCAAGACCGACCGTGACCGCAACAACCTGATGCGCGACTACAATACGCCGCTCAAGGGCAAGGGCGACAAGTCGTCCAAGGACTCGTCGGCCGAATGATGCGGCGTGCGCCGCCTGGCCTTGGCGACCGTGCTGGCATGCGCCGGCGTCCCCCGGCGCCCATAATTTTCACATGGGCATAGCGGACATCAGCTACAACGCCCGCACCGGCAACACCGAGATCGTGCACACCTACACGGCGCACGATGTCGCCACGCTGCTGACGAATCTCTACGGCCGCAATTTCGACCTGGGCCAAGCGGACAGCGAGCCCCCGCTGCGCCGCTACGTGGAACGGCAGTTCTACCTCGAAGGCCCGGACGGCAAACGCCTGCCGCTGCACTGGGTGGGCATGAAGGCGGATGCCGACAGCATCGTCATCTTCCAGGAGGTCGAAGGCAAGAAGCTGGCGCCGGCGACGCGCATCCACAACGCCTTGCTGGTAGACTTCCTGCCATCTCAAAAGAACACCGTGAACCTGCAGGCCGATGGTCCCGTCCAGACTCTCATCTTCGATCAAGGCAGCGTCGATCAAACCACCCGTTAAATATTTGCTGCTGTTCGCATTGGGCTCGGCGCAGGCCGACGACCAGATCCTGCAACGGGTGCTGGTCGACGGCTCGCGCGCCAACCAGCTGGGCGTGGCCGATGCGGCCAGCGCGGGCAGCGTGTCGCAGCAGGAGCTGGCGGCGCGCACCGTCTACCGCCCCGGCGAAATCCTCGAAGCGACGCCCGGCCTGATCGTCAGCCAGCATAGCGGCGAAGGCAAGGCCAATCAGTTCTACCTGCGTGGATTCAACCTCGATCACGGCACCGACCTGCGCACCACCGTGGACGAGATGCCCGTCAACCAGCGCAGCCACGCGCACGGCCAGGGCTGGACCGACCTCAATTTCCTGATCCCCGAACTGGCGGTGCGGCTCGATTACAAGAAGGGCCCCTACTCCGCCGAAGAAGGCGACTTCGCCTCGGCCGGCACGGCGTCGGTGGTGTACGCCAACCGCCTGCTGCAAGGCGTGGCCTCCGCGTCGGCCGGCCAGCACGGCTACGGGCGCGCGCTGCTGGCCGACTCGCTGGATGCCGGCGACGGCAGCCTGCTGTACGCGGTCGAGGCGCTGCACAACGACGGTCCCTACACGCATCCCGACGACTACCAGAAACTGAACGCGGTGCTGCGCTACAGCCAAGGCTATGCCAACAACGGCTTCAATGTCAGCCTGATGGCCTACCGCGCCGACTGGAATGCGACCGACCAGATTCCGCTGCGTGCCGTGCAGAATGGGCAGATAAGCCGCAACGACGCCATCGATCCGAGCGACGGCGGCAAGTCGCACCGCTACAGCCTTTCCGGCGCATGGCGGCGCACCGGCGACGACAGCGCGTCCAGGGTCAACGCCTACCTCATCGCCAACCAGCTGGACCTGTATTCCAACTTCACCTACTTCATGGACGATCCGGTGCATGGCGACCAGTTCGCGCAGCCGGACAAGCGCGTGACCAGCGGCGTCAACGCAAGCCACAGCTGGCACCAGCACACGGAGAACGGCAACAGCGCCACCACCATCGGCATCCAGCTGCAAAACGATAATATCTTTAACGGCCTGCTGGCCACGCAGGCGCGCAAGCCGCTGGCGGTCACGCGGCAGGATCACATCGTCGAATCGAGCGTGGGGCTGTACGTCGAGAACAACACGCGCTGGAACAGCGCCTTGCGCACCGTGGCCGGCGCGCGCATCGACAGCTACCGCTTCGACGTGCGCAGCAGCCTGGCGGCCAACTCCGGCAAAGCCAGCGACCATCTGGTGAGCCCGAGCCTGAGCCTGATCTACGGCCCATGGCGGGCGGCGGAACTGTACGCCAACATCGGCAACGGCTTCCACAGCAACGACGCGCGCGGCGCCACGATACGCATCGATCCCAGGACCGGCGCGGCGGCCGACCAGGTGGCGCCGTTGGTGCGCTCACGCGGCATGGAGCTGGGCGCGCGCGGCAACTGGCTGCCAGGCTTGCAGACATCGTTGTCGGTGTACCGCCTGGATTTCGATTCGGAGCTGACCTTCGCTGGGGACGCCGGCACCACCGAGGCGGGACGCCCGAGCCGCCGTCATGGCGTGGAGATTTCGAACTACTACAAGCCGCTGAAATGGCTGTCGGTCGACCTGGACCTGGCCTACGCGCGCGCCCGTTCGCGCGACGCCGCGCCGGAAGGCGATTACATCCCCGGCGCCATCGAAGGCACCGGCCAGCTGGCGCTGACCGTGGACGATGGCGGCCCGTATTCCGGCTCGCTGAAGCTGCGTTACTTCGGCCCGCGTCCGCTCATCGAGGACAACAGCGTGCGCTCCAAACCAAGCCTGACGCTGAACGGCCGCCTCGGATGGAAGCTGCGCAAGGACCTGAAGCTGGAGCTGGAAGCCTTCAACCTGACCAACCGCCGCGATTCCGCCATCGACTACTACTACCCCTCGCAACTGAAGGGCGAAGCGGCGCCGGTCAACGACATCCACTTCCACCCCATCGAATCACGCTCGCTGCGGGCGACGCTGGTCAAGAACTTCTGAACCAAGCCGTCAAACGTAATATGCGGCGTTTTCCGACCGACTTCATGTTCCAGGCAGGTGGTCACAAATTGTGACCACCTCTGGCAACCTCCCGGCTTTCGAACGGCGCCGCCGGTCAGAACTCTTCCCACTCGTCGGCGCTGGCGGCGCTGGCCTTGAGTTTTTTCGGCGCGGGCGCGGCCGGCTTGGCGACCGGCTTGGGACGGGCGGCGGCAGCCTTCGGCAGCGACGCGACCACCGGCGCCGCTGCGCGTACCGGCGCCGGACGGGCCGCAGGCGCGGCTTGCGCGGCATACGAGGCGTTGATCTTGAACGCGCTGACCACCCGTTCCAGTTTGTCGGCCTGCTCGCGCAGGGTCTGCGCGGCGGCGGCGGTCTGCTCCACCAGCGCCGAGTTCTGCTGCGTGGTCTGGTCCATCTGCGTCACTGCCTGGTGCACCTGCGCGATGCCGTCGTTCTGCTCCTGCGTGGCGGCGCTGATCTCGCCGACGATGTCGGTCACCTGCTTGATGCTGGCGACCACTTCGTGCATCGTCGTGCCGGCCTGCTCCACCAGCTTGGTGCCGGAGCCGACCTTCTCCACCGAGTCGTCGATCAGCGCCTTGATCTCCTTGGCCGCCGCAGCTGAGCGTTGCGCCAGGTTGCGCACCTCGGTCGCCACCACCGCGAAGCCCCGGCCCTGCTCACCGGCGCGCGCCGCTTCCACCGCCGCGTTCAACGCCAGGATGTTGGTCTGGAACGCGATGCCGTCGATGACCGAGATGATGTCGACGATCTTGCGCGACGATTCGTTGATCGAGCCCATGGTCACGACCACCTGCTCCACCACGCTGCCGCCCTGCGCCGCCACGTCCGACGCCGAACGCGCCAGCTGGTTGGCCTGGCGGGCGTTGTCGGCGTTCTGGCCGACGGTGGAGGTGAGCTGCTCCATGCTGGCCGCGGTCTGCTCCAGCGCGGCGGCCTGCGACGAGGTGCGCTGCGACAGGTCGCCGGTGCCGCTGGCGATGTCCTGCGAGGCGCTGCCGACCGCGATGGTCGATGCGCGCACCGTGTCGATCACACCGGCGATCTGCTCCAGCAGCTTGTTGAAGGCCACGGCGGTGTGGCCGATTTCGTCCATGCGTTCGATCTTGATCTGGTGCGTCAGGTCCAGCGACTGGCTCACGTCCTCCAGCGTGCCGCGGATCGACGCCAGGCTGCCCTTGATGATGACGTACAGCTGCCACGCCAGCGCGCCGGTCACCAGCAGGCCAAGCAGCACCACGCTCACCAGCAGGCGGAAGGCGAACTTGTAGGCGGCGTCGCTGGCTTCGCGCACGTCGGCGATCAGCTTGTTGTTGTAGGCGATGTGGTCGTCGAAGCCCTTCTTGACGGCGGCGGCCGACAGCGCCAGCGGCGTGCCGGCCAGCAGCGTGGCGCGCACCGCGTCCATGTCGCCGGCGTGGGCGCCGGCCAGGAAGGGAATCAGCGCCTGGCGATAGGCGGCCATGTTGGCCTTGTCCGCCTCCAGCATCTTGCGATCGGTCTCGTCGAAGATGTGTTCCTTGGCGTAGGTCTCGATCACCTCGTCGAACTTGGCGTGGGCATCGCTGTAGGCCTTGTCCAGCGCGGTCTTGTCGGCCAGGTTGGAAAACACCGACAGGCGGTAGCCGGCCAGGCGGCTATCGGCAAGATAGCCTTTTGCCATGTTCAGGCCGGCGATGCTGGGGATCAGCCGGCTCTGCACCATTTCAAGGCGCTGCTGCGCCGTGGACAGTTGAGTGAGGCCGGTAATACCGACAAAAATCAGCGCAAGCAACGCCAATGACAGAGTCAAGATCAAGCGCTTTGTAATAGTCATGGTGACTGTTCCCATAGTAGTGACGAAGAAGCCGGCCGTCTTTGCGGCCACGGACCAGTATAGCGGAACGGTGTTACCTCAAAATAACAATGCGGCAACTTCCACCATAAATTTCTACCAAAACACAACGCATGCAAGACGCTACCTCCTCGCTCAGAAGCGCGCCTTGGCGCGCAGGCCCACCGTGCGCGGACGCACCATGAACAGCGTATCGCCCGGCTGGATGGCGATGGTGTTCGGCGTGACGTCGCTGACCTTGGCGCCGTTGGTCAGGTTGGTGCCGAACAGGCCGAACTCGTAGGCGCCGGTCTTGTACGTGATGGTGGCGTTGAGCGTGTTGGACGACGGGATCTGTGCGTAGCTGCCCTGCGCCGCCGCGAAGTTGGTGTAGGCGTCGCTGTGGTAGGCGTAGCTGGCGGCGATGCCCACTTCGTCGTTGCCGCGCACCGGGATGGTGTAGCTGGCGGTGGCGGTGGCCGACAGGCGCGGCGCATACGGCGCGCGGCTGCCCTCCGGAATGTTCTGCGCGGCGATGCCGGTGACCACGGTGCGGGTGGCGTAGGCGTGGTTGTAGGCGGCGCTCAGGCCGAGCGTGGCGTGGCGGGTGAGCTTGAGGGCGGTTTCCAGCTCCAGCCCTTCGCTGCGCAGCTTGCCGGCGTTCTGCGTGAAGTAGTAGGTGCACGGCAGCTTGTTGAACACCTGGACGTCCTTCCACTCGATCACATAGGCGCTGGCGTTGAGGGTCATGCGCTGGTCCAGCAGCGTGTTCTTCGAGCCGACCTCGTAGTTCCACAGGCTGTCCGGCGCGAAGGTGGCCGGCGCGTTCACGCCGCAGAAGTTGAACGGCACCGGCTGGTTGTTGCCGCCGTAGCGGAAGCCCTTGCCGGCCGAGGCGTACAGCATGTGCTCGCGGTCGACGCGCCACGCGGCGGCGAAGCGCGGGTTGGCGCCGCGCGAGGTGGCGCTGCTGTTGCTCACTTCCGGCTGGCCCACCGGCGCCGACGGCGTGGCGCCAACCAGGTTGCCGAACAGGCCGGTGAAGCGCAGGTCGAAGTCCTGCGTGCCCTTGAACAGGCGCAGGCCGGCCGTCAGGTCCAGCTGGTCCCAGACGGTGTAGGTGCCCTCGGCGAACAACGCCACCTGGCGCGACCTGGTGTTCTGCGTGCCGGAGAAGAAATCGTTGGGCTGGAAGGCCAGATCGTTGGCCTGCGAGTCATAGCCGGGGAAGTTGTGGGCGACGGCGAAGCGCTTGTCGAAGCCGGTGGTCGGCTCGTCCTGGCGCGTGTCGCGCTTGCCGCTTTCGAGGAAGGCGCCGGCGGTCCACTTCAGCGGCCCGCCGCCCTTGGAGTTGAGGCGGAATTCCTGCGCGAAGTCCTGCACCGCGTTGCCGATGGTGTAGGCGGCCTGCATCAGCGGGTTCTTGCCGCCGAAGATGAAGGCGGTGGCCGGGTACTGGGCCGAGGTCACGTACAGCGTGTCCCGGTGCAGGTAGGAGGTCGACGACACCAGCTGCGCGCCGCCCATGTCGTAGCTGACGCCCAGGTTGTAGAGCTGCAGGTTGTCGTTGCTGGTCTGCGGCAGCAGGGCGATGGTGGTGAACGGCGCCAGTCCGGCGTAGGCGTCGTTGACGCCGCCCTTGATGTTGGAGGCGGTGATGCTGGCGTCGACCGTCAGGTCGGGCGAGGCGCGCAGGCGCAGCGCGGCGCGCGCCTGGTTGGTGGAGACGTCGTTGGTGGTCTTGCCGTTGACCTGGTTGCGGATGTAGCCGGAATCGTTGCCGGTGTAGCCCGTCAGGCGCAGGCCCAGCACGTCGGCCTTGAGCGGCAGGTTGACCATGCCGCGCAGGTTGCGGTTGACGCCGCCGTAGCCGGAGGTGTCCGAGCCGACCGCCTCGACGGTGCCGAACAGCTCGCCCAGCTCGGGTTTCTGCGTGATCTGGCGCACCGCGCCGGCCATGGCGCCGGCGCCGAACAGCGTGCCCTGCGGGCCCTGCAGCACTTCCACGCGCTCCAGGTCCAGCACCTTCAGGTCGGGGTTGGACGACTTCAGCGTGACCGGCATGTCGTCGATGTAGACCGCCACCAGCGAGGCGTCCTGCACCTCGGACGGCACGATGCCGCGCACCACCAGCCCGCGCATGGTGATGTTGTTGACGCCCGGCGCCTGCTGCTGCACCGACATGGCCGGCACCAGGTTGGCGATGTCGGCCAGGTTGCCCTGTCCGTAGCGGGCCAGGCCTTCGGGCTTGAGCACGGTGATGGCGGCCGGCACCTGCTGCACGTCGACCGCGCCGGCGGCGCGCGTGGCGGTCACTTCGACCCGCTCGATTTTCCCGGTGCCCGCTTCCATCTCAGCCGCCTGCGCGGCCGCCAGCGCGCCCATCGACCACAGCGCCAACGCGCGATATGCCTTCACTTGCTTGCCCATCCTGCCCTCGTGTCGTTTTAAACAGCGCGCAGTATAACGTTAGGTGAGACAACGCACAGCGGAGGCGGCCGGACGGCGGGAGAATGCCCTCATGGACAAGTCACCCACAGGCTCCAAACCGCCGCCCGCCGCCTACGCCCTGCATCGCCAGATGCGCGCGGTGCAGCGCTGCATCGCGGCGTCAACAGTGGAGGAATCGGAACGGGCGACCAGATGGGCGACTGCCTGGTACAGGCTGGTGCAACGCAAGCTGGAGCAGCTCCAGCATGCGCCGAGGTATTGGCATTAGGCGATGGCGGCAAGGGCGCGACATCAGGCGGGGACGTAGCAGCCGCCGGCGCGGTGCTCCATGGCGCCGCGGTCGAGCACGATGACGGTGCCGCGGCGGTATTCGATCATGCCCTCTTCCTGCAGCTTGCCGGCGCAACAGGTGATGCTTTCGCGGCGCACGCCCAGCAGGTTGGCGATCATTTCCTGCGTGACCTTCAGCTCGTTCGACAGCGAGCGGTCCAGCCGCTCCAGCAGCCAGCGGCACAAGCGCTGCTCGATGCTGCCGTGGCGCACGCCGGCCACCGTCTGCGCCAGCTGGGCGAACAGCGCGCTGGTGTGGCGCATCAGCTGGCGCGCCAGCGCGCCGCCGTCGAAGAAGGCCGAGCGCAGCACGGAGGCCCGGACGCGGTAGCCGTAGCCGGCGGTCTGCACCACGGCCGAGCAGTTGGCGCGCTCGCTCTCGTACATCGAGACGCCGACCACGCCCTCGCGGCCCACCACCGCGATCTCGGCGGCGCCGCCGTCCTCGGTCACGTATTGCAGCGAGACGATGGCGTTGGTGGGGAACCAGGCGTAGTCCATCTTTTCGCCGAAGTCGAACAGGTGTTTGCCGGCGGGCAGCGGCACCAGTTCCAAGTGTTCGAACAAGCTGATCAGTTCTTCGCGCGACAAGGCGCGCAGCAATTCATTCTGCTGGGCGCCGGTCAGGCTGATGGCCGGAGTGGATGCCTCGGCCTGCTCGGTGTCCTGCGTTGCGGTAGGGCGAGTGTAGTGGTACATGGCAAACCTCTTAGAGTTGTTGATCGTTGCGACCTGATGAACAACACTATAGGCCCGCCCTGGGTGGCCGATTATCGGAGCACGCACCGGCTCTATGTAGGTAGGGAACATAGGGGGGTGTGGTCCCAGTCCTACGGCGGCCGTTGCCCACGGCCACCAACCCGGCGCGTCACACCTTGAATTTGAAGCGCGTCGCCTCTTCCAGCAGGCGCTCGTCGCGGTTGCGCAGGCGGCCGGGATTGCGGCGGTGATTGGGCTCGGAAACCACGCGCTGGATCACGGTCTCCGCCACGCCGCGCTGGCTGAGGTAGGCCGCCGCGCTGTCCGGGCCTTTACGATCAGCAACTTCTATGCCGGCTTCGACGACTTCCGCGCCGACATAATCCGGGCGGAAGGTATGGGTGGTGGACATTGCAACCTCCAGGGACGTAGTTGGATGGTGAACGTTCCGATTGTATAGCAGACTGGACCTATGGTAGGTGCGCGCCGGAAATGAGAGGGCTAATATCGCAACACTATCCTCACAGGAAACCACACATGAAGCCTACTCCCATCGCCCGCGCGCTGCTGGCGTGCACGCTGCTGCTGGGCGGCGCCGCGCAGGCCGCCGCGCCGCAGGTACGCACGCAGGCGCCCGGCTACTATCGCATGATGCTGGGCGAGTTCGAAATCACCGCCTTGTCGGACGGCACCCATCCCTTCCCCATCGATACGGTGATGACCCATATCGGCCCGGAACAGATCGCCCGGGACCTGGACCAGGCCGGGCTGCGGGCGCCGGTGCAGGGTTCGATCAACGCCTTCCTGGTCAACACCGGCAGCAAGCTGATCCTGGTGGACGCCGGCGCGGGCAGCCTGTACGGCGATTGCTGCGGCAAGCTGCTGGACCATCTGCGCGCCGCCGGCTACCGGCCCGAACAGGTCGATGAGGTGCTGCTGACGCATCTGCACAAGGATCACGCGGGCGGCATCATGGCGCGCGGCGCGCCGGCCTTTCCCAACGCCGTGGTGCGGCTGTCGCAGGCCGAGGCCGACTACTGGCTGACGCCGGCCAACAAGGCGGCGGCGCCGGCCTTCTTGTCGAGCTTTTTCGACAGCGCGGCGGCGGCCGTGGCGCCGTACGGAAAGCGCTTGCAGCCGTTCGGCGCCTTCGGCCGGATCGAGCCCGGCATCGAGGCCCTGCCCGCGCCCGGCCACACGCCGGGACACGCGATGTACCTGGTGCAAAGCAAAGGGAGCAAGCTGCTGATCTGGGGCGATATCGTCCACGTGTCGGCGATCCAGCTGCCGCACCCGGACGCCACCGTCAAATACGACACCAGCGAGGCCGACGCACAAGCCACGCGCCGCCGGCTGCTGGACATGGCGGCCGGCGGCCAGCTGACGATAGGCGCGGCGCATATCGCCTTCCCCGGCCTGGGCCGGATCCGCGCGTCGGACGGCGCCTACCAGTGGCTGCCGCTCAACTACGATGGCGCGCCCGCCGCCGATTGACGTCCCCCGCTATGGCCGCGCCTAGAAGCTGTAGCGCAGGCCGGCGCGGTACACGCGGCCCACCACGTCGTACAGCGTCGGGTTGATCGCGAAGCTCAGGTTGGCCTGCGGCGCCGCCACCGGATCGACGTTGCCGAGGTTGTCGATCTTGAAGTAGGCCGTGGCTTTTTCGTTGAGCTTGTAGGTCCCGCCCAGGTCGACGTAGAACGCGCCCTTCATCTGGTTGTTGTAGATGGTCGGATGAATCACGGTCGAGACCGGGCAATTGGTCTGGCACTCGATGAACTCGTTGCTGTAGACGCCCTTGCTGATCCAGCGCTCGCTCAAGGTCAGGCTGTACTGGCTGGTGTCCCACGATTGCGACGCCAGGCCCTTCCACTTCGGCGTGCCGCCCATATTGCTGCCCGCGCCCTCGGACGGGATGGTGCCCACCACGCCGGGATCGGTCAGGAAGCTGATGGTGCGGGTGGCCAGCGCGCGCAACGTCAGGCGGCCCGGCAGGCCGAGGTCCTTCAGGTTCATGCGGTAGGACGCCTCGAGGTCGTAACCCTTGTTGCGCAGCGAGGCCAGGTTGAACGCCTGCACCGTCACGTAGTTGCTGGTGGGCGTGGGACTGTTGAGCACCATCGCCGAGCAGATCTCCTGGTTGCCGGCCACGCACAGGTCGACTTCCTGCTGCGCCGTCAAGGTCGAGATCACGCCGTCGACCTTGATGTCGAAATAGTCCGCCGACACGCTGAAGCCGGGCGCCCAGTGCGGACGGTCGAGCACGATGCCGAACACGGTGTTGCGCGCCAGCTCGGGCCGCAGCCGCGTGTTGCCGACCGTGCGCTGCTGCACCGTGATGGTGTTGCCCTGGTAGCTGACCACGTTGTTGACCACGACCGCCGCCGCGTACAGCTCGCTCAGGTTGGGCGCGCGCACGTCCTTGGAGGTGACGGCGCGCAGGCGCAGGCCGTCGATGCCGGTCTTCCAGCTGCCGCCGATCTTCCAGCTTTCGACGTTGCCGGAGGTGCTGTAGCGGGTGCGGCGGTCGGCCAGGTTCAGGTTGGCCTCGCCCCAGGCGGCGGACTTCAGCACCGGGATGTTGAGCTCGACATAGGCTTCCTTCACGTCGTAGGTCCCGGACGCGCTGTGGTAATTGCCTGCGTACCAGTTGTTGCCGACCGCGGTGTTGAGCAGCGGATCAGCCGGATAGTCGGGCGTGTTCGGGCTGCCGGCCGAGACGCCGTTGCCGTACGGGTCGCCCGTCACGCTGTAGTGTTCACGGCGGTATTCGGCGCCGGCCGCCACCGCGACCGGGCCGGCCCAGGAGGAGAAGGCCTCGCCGTTGAGGTTGAAGCTGGCCACCTGCTGGGTCTGGCGCGTGTGCTGTTGCGGCCCCATGGCCGGCTCGACGTAGGCCATCGCGGCCGCATCGGCCGGCACGTCGCCGATGATGTTCAACGGCCGGCAGCCGGACGCCGCCGCCACCGGGTTGCGGCAGACGATGGTGCCGTTCGGGCCGCGCACGGCGTCGATGGCGGCGTTGTAGCGGGCGTTGAGCGTGATGTCGTGGACCAGGATGTCGGTCCGGTTGCGGCCGTATTCGGCGTAGGCGTCGTACGACCATTCCTTGCCGGCCAGCGGGAACTTGCCGTCGGCGCCGAGCACCACGCGCTCCATCTGGCGGGTGGGATGGACGTTGATGTTGGCCGGGAAGCCGGCGTTGGCGGTGCCGTACTGGAAGCTGGTGATGTTGTTGGCCGCGCAGGCGGCGGCGATGGACGCCGGCAGGAAGGGGTTGTCGCACTGGATCGTCAGGTTGGCGTTCTTGGCCGCGCCGGGGTTGGGCGAGAACACCGACTTGACCTTGCCGAAATTGGTGGTGAGGTAGATCTCGTGGTCGGGCGCGAGGTCGAAGCCCACGCGGGTGTAGGCCACCTGGCGCTCCAGGTCCATCGCCAGGTTGGTGCCGGCGCCGACGCTGCCGCTCAGGTCGCCGCCGACGCAGAAGGGATTGACGCAGCCGGTCACGGCGCCGGTGCCGGTCGGCTTGCCGTTGGAGCCGTAGTTGAACTGGTAGGGCGCGCCGCCCGGCCCGAACGCCGTGCCCTGCAGCGGACCGTTGGTGATCAGGCCATACTTGGCGTACTGGTACTGCTGCGCGTGGTCGATGACGGTGTACTGCGGCTTGCCGTCGTTGGTCTGGGACAGCGGACGGATCTGGTAAGCGGTGTTCCTGTACCAGCTGCGGCCGTTGGCGCCGACCTCGCCGAAGCCGGGCGAATCGATGCCCTGCTCGCGGCCGTATTCGCCGCTCACCGCCACATGCAGGCGGTCGTCCATGAACGCCCTGCCCCAGGCCGCCTGCAGCGTGGCGTTGCGGTCGTCGCGGTAGGTGGTCTGGCCGCCCTCGACGTTGACTTTGAAGCCGGTGAACCTCTTGTCGGTGATGAAGTTGACCACGCCGCCGATCGCGTCCGAGCCGTAGGACGCCGAGGCGCCGCCGGTCACCACGTCGACGCGCTTGACCAGCAGTTGCGGGAACTGGCTGACGTCGGTCACGCCGGTGACGTTGGCGCCGACCACGCGCTGGCCGTCGAGCAAGGTCAGCGTGCGGATCGGGCCGAGGCCGCGCAGGCTCAGCGAACTCAATCCCTGGATGCCGCTGCTGGTGCTGTTGGTGCTGGTGGTGCGGCCGGTGCTGCCCTGCAGGGCCGGCAGCTCGGCGATCGTGTTGAACAGGTTGGGCTGGGCGCTCTTGGCCAGGTCGTCCGCGTTGAGCGTGGTGGTCGGCGTGGGCTGCGTGAAGCCGCGCGCGGCGATGCGCGAGCCGGACACGGTCACGACGGCGTCGGGCGCCGGCGCCTCCCCGGCCGGGCCCTGGGCGCCGCCTTCGGCTTGTTGGGCGTGGGCTGGCATGGCGAGCCAGCAGCAGGCGCTGGCGACGGCCAGGCTCATCATGGTGTTACGGCTTCGGATCGGCATTGTAGTCTCCTGCTATTTTTTTATGGGAATAGTGGCCGGCGCGCGGATTCCTGACGGCTGCGCGAAGGTACTGCCTGTTGCATGGTCCGGCCCGTCACGCCGGACAACATCAGAATCCGGCGAGTATCCGCGCCACCAGCACGCGCGGCGGCAGGAGGATGTCCAGCACCATGCCGGCCTCGTCCACCTGCAGCGGCTCCAGGTCGCGCAGCTGGCTGTCCAGCAGCGACAGCGGCATGTAATGGCCGGCCCGCTCCCGCATGCGGCTGGCGATCAGCGCTCGGTCGCCGCTCAGGTGCGCGAAGTGCAGCGCCGGGTCGGCCCGCCGCAGCTGGTCGCGGTACTTGCGCTTGAGCGCCGAGCAGGCCAGCACCAGGCCGCCGTCCGCCCGCTCGATCTGCTCCCGCAACGCCAGCAGCCAGTCGCCGCGGTCGGCGTCGTCCAGCGCGACGCCGGCCGACATCTTGGCCACATTGGCCGGCGGATGAAACCGGTCGCCCTCGATGAAGGGCACGGCCATGGCGGCGGCCAGCGCCTGCCCCACCGTGCTCTTGCCACAGCCACTAGCCCCCATGACCACCCAGCGGGTTTGCTTCATTCATCTCTCCAAACAAAGGTAGCGCTAACATTTCTGCTGAGCCGGAATCGCGCGGATGTTACGCGCAATCATTCAGTCAGGCAGAGGATTGAATAAGGTTGATGGCCACACAAAGGTAGCGTTATCATTTTTGTAGACTTTAGACCAACGTAGGTATTTGTAAAGAAGTATCTGCGCTGCGGCGCAGCACGGCAGGACGCCGCGTCAGGGTGAAAACGCCGCCGTGCAGGGGCTACGGCGGCGCAGCATCGTTGCGGCGGGCGTGGACGGAAAGCCACCCCCCCGCCGGTGGCGGTCTTACTTGGCCGGCACGGCGGCCAGCATCTCGTGGCTGCCCGAGGTGCGTTCCGGCGCCTTGTGCACCATGGTGTAGGCATAGTCCACGCCCATGCCGTAGGCGCCCGAGTGCTCGCGCACGATGGCCATGACGGCATCGTAGGTTTCGCGGTGGGCCCAGTCGCGCTGCCATTCCAGCAGCACCTGCTGCCAGGTCACCGGCACCACGCCGGCCTGGATCATGCGCTGCATGGCGTAGTCGTGCGCTTCCTTCGAGGTGCCGCCGGAGGCGTCGGCCACCATGTAGATTTCGTAGTCGCCTTCGGCCATGGCGCACAGCGCGAAGCTGTTGTTGCACACCTCGGTCCACAGGCCCGAGACGATGACCTTCTTCTTGCCGTTGGCCTTGAGCGCGTCGCGCACCTTCTGGTCGTCCCACGAGTTCATCGACGAGCGTTCCAGCAGCGGCTTGCCTGGGAAGACGTCCAGCAGTTCCGGGTAGGTGTGGCCGGAGAACGCCTCGGTCTCGACGGTGGTGATGGTGGTCGGAATGTTGAACACCTTGGCGGCCTTGGCCAGCGCCACGGTGTTGTTCTTCAGCGCCTGGCGGTCCATCGATTGCACGCCGAAGGCCATTTGCGGTTGATGGTCGATGAAGATCAACTGGCAGTTAGTCGGGGTCAATACTTCAAGTTTGGGGTTGGTCATGATAGCGTCCATTTCGATGAGGTGGGTACGGCGCCCGCTGCGTTCAGCGCGGCTGCGATCATCTTAGGGCGGGCGCCAAAGGCGCACCACTGGCTAAATGGAGAGGCCGGACTAACCTTTTGCAGGCCGCGTCAGCGCGCCGGCATCCGCTGGTTGAGGAAGGCCACGGTGGCGTCGACCGTCGGTTGCAGCCAGGGGTCGAACAGCCAGAAGGAATGCGGCGTGTCCGGCAGCACCAGCGTGCGGCTGGGCACGCCGGCCTGCGCCATGGCGGCCGCCATCGCCTCGCGGCCGGCGGAGAAGCGCGGCTGCGCGCTGGCGATGAACAGGATGGGCGGCATGCCGGGACGCACGTAGCTGATCGGCGAGGCCTCGCTCCAGCGCGCGGGCTGCTCAGCGTAGCGTCCGCCCAGCCAGGCGCCGGCCGCCGAGGGGCGCTTGGCCGGATCGTCCTCGTGCTTCAGCGCCAGTTCGGTGGTGAAATCGGACAGGCCGTCGATGTTGACGATGGCCTGCACCGCGCCCGACATGGCGCCCTCCTCCGCGCCGGCATCGAACTGGGCGAGGTGGGCGGTGACGCCGGCCAGGCTGGCGATCTGCCCCCCGGCCGAGCCGCCCGCCAGCGCGATGCGTTGCGGGTCCAGGTGGTACTGGCCGGCGTGGGCACGCACCCAGCGCACGGCGGCGCGGGCGTCGTGGATGGCGGCCGGATACGGCGCCTCGCCGGACAGGCGGTAGCTAATCGCGGCCGCCGCGTAGCCCTGCTGCGCCAGCCGCACGGCCATCGGCGCGAACTCGGAGCGGAAACCGGAGCGCCAGCCGCCGCCGTGCACCAGAACCACCACCGGCATGCCGCCGTCGGCGCGCGCGGCCAGCGGCAGATAGAGGTCGAGCTTCAGGCAACGCTCGCCGTGCTGCGCGTAGGTCAGGCCGTCGATGCGGTTCACGTCCACCGGCAGCGCCGCGCTGGCGATGCGGATGGACGGATAGTCGCGCGCCAGCTTGGCGTAGGTGTGTTGCGCGTCGTAGGTGTTGGCGGGATCGGGCGGCGGCTCAACGCATGGCGCGGCGGAGGCTGCGGCGTGCAGGCACAGCGCGGCGAGCGCGGACAGGACACGGACGGCGGGGGTGGCGGGAGCAGGCATCATGGCCGCCGAGTATGCCACACGCGGCGGCTGGCGGTGCGGCGTTCGCGCAGCGGCGGCTCGGCAGTGAAGGCTCGCAGTGCGGCGGCTAGCGGTGCGGCAGCCAGGCGGGCTTGGTGTCGGTGTGCAGTTCGCGCTGCACCGGGCCGTCGTATTCGGGCTCCAGCGTGCCGAGCGAGATGGCGATGCGGTCCGGGGCCATGGTGCTGCGCCAGAACAGCGTCGAGCCGCAGACCTTGCAAAAGCCGCGCCGGCCGTGCGAGGACGAGGCGTATTCGGTGATCAGGCCGGCGCCGCGCTCGACCACGTAGCCGGCGGCGGCCACGTTCGCATACGAGCCGGCGGCGGCGCCGTGCTGCTTCTGGCACATGGTGCAGTAACAATGGCTGGCGTGGCTGACCGGCAGCTCCGCCCGGTACGCCACGCCTCCGCACAGGCAACTGCCGTGCAATTGGCCGGTTTCATTCATAGGTCTTCGCTCCGTCGTCGTGGCGCCAGCCGCCATGATGCACGCGGCGCGCGCGGCGCGTCAATCCCGCTTCGTGGCGTCCATCCGGGCGCGCGCAGCATCGGCCACGGGTTCGCGCGGACGGCGCCGGCGTTCGGGGAACAGGAAGCCCACCCGCTCGCCCACGCTGGAACAGGCGGCGATCAATTTGAGCGCGGCCATCGGCTCGGGGAATGCCACCGAAGACGCGGCGGCCAGGGTCTTTTCCGTGGTCGGCAATTCGGTGGTGAACACGCCGTCGATGGCCAGGAAGCGCACCGACCGGATCTGCAGTTCGCGTGCGATGGTTTCCTGGCTGGCGCTGCTGGCGAGCACGTTGCCGCCGGCGCTGAGCGTCATCATGACCACACCGAGTTCCCGCGAAAACGCGACTTCTGCGTTTTGCATTCCACTTCCTTCCAAAAAAAGACCGCCTCGGTGAGAGGCGGCAAGGGTAGAGACCACAGGACGAGGCCTTCAGAAATGGATATTGCCAGCTAGAAATTACGGGCGTGTGACATGCCCCTGCATTTGCGGGTGATCTTTGATGATTTGCGCCGATAGTCGCTGAATGCGGGCGATTTTTTCCTCAAGCTTGGCCAGCTGTTCGGGCGGGATGCCGGCCTGGCGGCCGCGTTCCAGGTCGGCCTGCAGGCGCGGCAGCTCGGTCGCGGCGGCCGCGACGTAGGCGCCGAGCAAGCGGGTGTGCTGCGCCTCCTCGTATTGTTGGTAGGCTTTCGGGTCGGCCAGTTGCGCCGGCGTGGGCGCGCTGCGCGGTTCGGCGTCGCGTTCGATGGGCGGGGTGCGCGGGTCGCCGTTCTCGCGCGCGGCCGACATGCTCATCCAGGCCGAGCCGCCGCTATCGACCGGCGTCAGCGGGACGAACTTCAATTCGCGGGCCGCTGGCTCCTGCGTGGCGGGCGGCCATTGCGCGGCGCGGGCCGCGTCGCCGCCAGCTTGCGACCCGCCCTGCCCTGCTGCGGCGCCCGATGGTTGCGAAGCTCCGCCGGCAGGCCAGGCCATCCAGCCGGCGGCGGCCAGCAGCAATACGGCGGCAGCGATCGGGACCGGTTTCATTTGGCGTCCAGGGTTTGCAGCGGCTGGTCCAGCAGGCCGCGGTTGATGTCGATCTGCGCGGTGCGCAGTAGTTGTTGGCGCAGCGCGGCCAGTTGCGTTTGCGCCGTGCTGCGCGCCAGCGCGTTGCTGGCGGCGTAGCGCACCGCTTCCGAGTCTGCGGCCTGGTAGCCCATCACGCGCTGTTCGACCTGGATGATTTCCCACGCTGCGGCGTCATGCGGGCCGGCGGGTGTGCGGATGGGGCGCGATGGCGGGCCTTCGGGCTGCGCCAGCGCCAGTTGCGCCAGCCAGTCCGGCTTGCCTTCGTGGCGTATCCAGCCCAGCGTGCCGCCGGCGCCGGCGGCTTGGCGGCGATGGAGTGGCGGCGCGCGGTGGCGGCGAAGTCGGCGCCGTTGTTCAGCGCTTTGAAGGCCGTCTGCGCGCTGGACTCGTCGGCCAGGCGGATGTGGCGGGCCTTGACCCGCTCGATGCGCGTGAACTCGCTGCGGTGGCGGGTGTAGTAGGCCGCGATCTGGGCCGGCGTCACTTCGCCCGCCAGGCGCTGCAACAGGGGGCTGGTGCTTTCGATGTCGTCGCCGATGCCGTGCAGTTGGCGCAGCGCGTGCACTTCGCCGCGTTCGGCCAATACGCGGCGCAGGTCGGCGATGGCGGTGTCGCCGAAGCGGCGGCGACTCCAGTCGAGCACGAAGCGGGAGGCCAGGTCCTGTTTGGCTTGCTGCTGCAGGAAGTCCGGCTGCCGGTTGTACAGCGCCACGCGGCCCTGCACGTTCTGGCGGCGGTACACGTCGTACAGCGTGACCGTGCCGGCGCCGGATGGCAGCGTGTAGCGCAGCAGTACGATGTCGCGGGCGCGCGTGAGTTGTCCGGCGTTGAGCGTGAACTCCAGCTTGAGTTGCTCGGGCTTGCCGAATACGGCGTCCAGCGCGGCAGGCGTGGGCTTGGCCTGGTCGACGATGAGGCCGTCGAGCGTGCCGCCTGGCAGCTGGCGCAGGGCTTGCTGCATGTCCTGGTCGTACAGGGTGCGCAGGGTTGCGACCAGTTGGTCGTCCAGCGCGACGTCGCGCGTGAAGCCGACCCGCTGGCCGGCGTACAGTTGCGCCTCGTCGAAGCGTTCGCGCGCGGCGGCCGACAGCAGGCGGTTGAGCACCACCTCCTCCAGCATGGCGCTGCGCGCGGCCTGCGGCTCCTTGATGCGCGCCAGGCGCCACAGCGCATCGACAGCGAACGCGGTCACCGGCGCGCCATCGATGCGCGCGGCCAGCGCCGGATCGTTCAGCCGATAGCCGACCGAGGCGGCGGCCGGCAGCGCCAGCGCGCCGGCCAGCAGCGCCAAACACAGCGCGTACCGCATCAATTGGCCAGGCGTTCGGCGGCGCGGTTGAGCACCACCACGACCATCGCGATCGAATGCGGGATCATCATCTGCGCGACGCGGGTGCGGTCGCCCTGGTCGGTGGACGACAGGACGATGCCGCCGTTGGCGTACGAGTAGCTGCCGCCCTGCGTCAGCAGCGGCCGGATGTCGACGGCGGCCGGTGCCAGCGGCGTGAAGTCGGCCAGCGCGGCGGTCACCAGCGCCGGATCGTTCAGGTGCTGGGTGCTGTAGTTGTCGCGCACCCACTGCTCCCACGACGAGTGGTTGTGCGCCGACGTGGCCCAGGTGTGGTGCGGTTGCAGCAGGTCGGTGGTGTGCAGCGTGAAGCCCAGGCTCTGCGCGGTCGGTTGCGCCAGGAACTGCTGCCACCAGTACTGGCCCAGGTTGTCGATCGGCTGGAACGGCATGGTCTCGAAATCGGCGTACTGCGACGCGCTCGACACGCCGCCGAAGCGATAGTGCGCCTCGGTCACGCCATAGCTGTTGTACTTGCTGCTGTCGCCGAACCAGCCCTTCAGGCCGCCGGCGCCGTCGTCCAGGTAGTCGCCGTAGAGCCAGCCGGCGGCCAGGTTGTCGATGTCGCCGGCCATGCCCAGCTTGGCGTAGTTGTAGCCGCCGAACGGGTTGCCGTGCACGTCCGCGCCGGAGGTGTGGTTCTGGAAGTGCCAGTACGAGGTGTACTTGACGATGCTCGCGCCCGCGCCCCACACCGGCGCCAGCTGGCAGTCGCCGGTCGAGGCGCCGCAGATGTAGGTGTCGGCGAAGTCGTCGACGTCGTAGGCGCCCTGGCCCAGCGCGGCCGCGAACTGGTCCAAGGTGAAGCCGGCGCGCGTCACGCCCGCCACCAGCTTGTTGTAGTTGGTGGTGGCCGGATGGGTCTTCATGTAGTTGACCGCGTCCAGGACGATCTGGCGGTGGGTCTCCTGCTCCCATGCGAGGGCGGGCGTGCTGGCGCAAACGGCCAGGGCGATGCTGGTGGCGATCAGTGCGGTTTTCATAGAGTCTCCTGGTAGGGGACTCGCATAGTACAACGCACATATTGCTTTTTTTAGAATGACCTCACTACCGAGTCCATGCTAGAAAGTTGCTTGGAAGCATTTCCAATCAGGCGCCGGCGCAGGGCAGATGGACGGTGAAGGCGGCGCCGCCGGCCGGCAGGTTGGCGGCCTCGATGCGGCCGCCGTGGCCCTGGACGATGGTCTGCGTCAGCGCCAGCCCGAGGCCGACCCCGGCCGCCGAACCCGAGCGCGCCGAGGCGCCACGGTAGAAGCGCTCGAACAGGTGCGGCAGTTCGTCGACGCCGATGCCGGGGCCGCTGTCGGAGACGCGCAGGCAGGCCTGATCGCCATCCCGCCAGACGCGCACTTCGACCGCGCCGCCGGCCGGCGTGAACTTGACGGCGTTCTCCAGCAGGTTGACCACGATCAGCGTGGCCGCGCCCTCGCCGATGGCGGCGAGCACCGGCGCGTTCGCCGCCTGCAGCGTCAATCGCACCTGGCGCTGCGCGGCCGTGGCCTGCGCGCGGCCGATGGCGGCGACGGCGATCTCGCCCAGCGAGGTGGCGGCCGAGGCGTCGCGGTCCTGGCCGGCGTCGTAGCGGGCCAGCGCCAGCAGCTCTTCCACCAGCAAGGTCAGGCGCTCGACCTCCTCCATGCAGGAGCGCAGCGTGTCCACGTACTCGGCGGCGTCGCGCGGGCGGCGCAGTGTGATCTCGATCTCGGCCCGCAGGCGCGACAGCGGCGAGCGCAGTTCGTGCGAGGCGTCCGAGGTGAAGCGGCGCTGGATCTGGAAGCTCTGGTCGATGCGGTCCAGCATGTCGTTGAGCGTGTCGACCAGGTGGCCGATCTCGTCGCGCGTGCCGGGGTGGATCAGGCGCTGGTCCAGGTTGCCCTCGCCGATGCGCTGCGCCTGGCCGACGATGTCGTCGATCGAACGGAACACCCAGCGCGTGATCGAGGCGCTCGCCACGGTCAGCGCCACCAGCAGCGCCAGCGCCAGCGCCAGGAACATCACGCTGGCCGAGGCCACCACGTGGCGCACGTCGTCCAGCGAGCCGGCTACCTGCACCGTGTAGCGCAGCGTCGTGGCGCGCACCGGCAGCGAGACGATGCGAACCGGCTCCTCGGCGAAATGGTCGAGCGTTTCGAACACGGTGTCGCCGGCCGCCATACGCGCCATCAGCGCGGCCGGCGCCGGCAGGCTGGCCGCGCCCAGGTTGGTGCTGCGCGCCAGCACCCGGCCCTGGGCGTCGACGATCTGCACCCAGCGGTCCAGCCGCGCCAGCGATGGCGGCGACGGGCCCTTGGCGGCGTCGTGCACCTGCACCGGCTGCTCCGGCGCGGCGCGCAGCATGGCCGCCTCGGTTTCGGCCAGCGCCAGCAAGGCGCCGTCCAGTTGTTCGTTGACCGCGCCCGACAGACTCAGGTAGCCGGACATGGCGGCCACCGCCAGCACCGAGACGATGACGGCGGTCTGCACCAGCGCCAGCCGGCGCCGGAAGCTAAGCATCGTCATCGGCCACCTCCGCCAGCCGGAAGCCCTGGCCGCGCACCGTGTGGATCAGACGCGGCTGGCCTTCGGGGTCGATCTTGCGGCGCAGGTTGCGCATGTGCGAGTCCATCAGGTTGTCGAGCGCGATCAGGTCGGCGGTCCAGATGCGCCCGGCCAGCTGCGCGCGGCTGACCACGTGGCCGGCCTGGCGCATCAGCAGTTCGAGGATGGCGTATTCCTTGGGCGTCAGGTCCAGCGCCTGGCCGGCGCGCTTGACGGCGTGGGTTTGCGGGTCCAGGGTCAGGTCGGCCACGGTCAGCAACGCGGGGCGCACCAGCGTCGAGCGGCGCAGCAGCGCGCGGATGCGGGCCAGCAGCTCGTCGAAGGCGAAGGGCTTGGTCAGGTAGTCGTCGGCGCCGGTGTTGAGGCCGGCCACGCGGTCGCCCAGGCCGTCGCGCGCGGTCAGCATCAGGATGGGCGTGAGCAGGCCGCGCGCGCGCAGCTCGCCGCACAGCGTGATGCCGTCCTTGGCCGGCAGCATCCAGTCCAGCACGATGAGGTCGTAGTCGCCGGCCAGCGCGGCCGGCTCGCCCTCCTCCGCGCTGTGCACGGCGTCGACGGCGAAGTCTTCCTCCTCCAGGCCGCGCTTTAGCAGGCGGGCCGCCTTCTGGTCGTCTTCGATCAGCAATATCTTGGTCATGCGGCATTTTACCGCCGGCCGCCCGGCACGGGATGTTTCCTGAAGGAAGATTCAGGATGGCCGGGGCCAGTTCTCGGTACACTGCGGCCATTCCTCTTACCCATGGACGACACCGGCACCGCGAACGCCGGGGACTCCTTTCGCCTTTCAGGGACCGCCATGACCAAATTCGACCCACGCCGGCAGCCGCGCGCGCTGCTGGCCCTCCCCCTGCTGTGCGCAGTCCTCGGCGGCTGCGGCCACGCGCCCGAGACCGATTCCGCCCCGCCCGCCGCCGTGGTGCGCAAGGGCGCGTCCATCGCCGTGCCGGCCGGCTCGCCGCTGCGCCAGTCGCTGCAGGTGGCCAGCGCCGCCGAACAAACCGTGGCACGCGCCATTCCGGTTCCGGCCGTGGTGGAGGCCGATCCGGCCCACCTGGTACGCGTGGTGCCGCCGGTGGCCGGCCGCATCGAGCAGCTGCTCAAGCATCTGGGCGACACGGTCAAGGCCGGCGACGCGCTGTTCACCATGGACTCGGCCGACGTGGCCGCCGCCCACAGCGACGCCAGCAAGGCGCAGGCCGGCCTGACGCTGGCGCGCCGCAACCTGGAGCGCCAGAAGGAGCTGCGCGCGGCCGACATCTCGGCGCACAAGGATCTGGAGCAGGCCGAGAGCGACTACGCGCAGGCGCTCAGCGAAAGCGAACGCAGCAAGGCGCGCCTGGCCCAGCTGGGCGGCAGCCTGGCCGGCGGCAATGGCCGCGTGTACACCTTGCGCTCGCCGCTGTCCGGCCATGTGATCGAATTGAACGGCGGCCAGGGCGGCTTCTGGAACGACACCAACGCGCCAGTGATGGTGGTGGCCGACCTGTCGACCGTGTGGCTGACCGCCAGCGTGCAGGAGAAAGACCTGGCCGCCGTGTTCGCGGGCCAGGCCGCCGACATCGAACTGAACGCCTATCCCGGCCAGCACATCGCCGGCAAGATCGGCTACGTGGGCGAGGTGCTGGACGCGGACACCCGCACCGTCAAGGTCCGCGTGGCGGTCGACAACAAGGACGGCCGCCTGAAGCCGGGCATGTTCGCGCAGGTGACCTTCAGCGCCGCGCCGCACCAGGGCGTGGTGGTGCCGGCTTCCGCGCTGGTACAGAGCGGCACGCACACCCAGGTCTACGTGGAGACGGCCGCCTGGACCTTCGAGGCGCGCACCGTCGCCACCGGCGTCCACAGCGGCGAGATGGTGGAGATCGTCTCCGGCCTGAAGGCGGGCACCCGCATCGTCGCCAAGGAAGGAGTGCTGCTCAATGATTGATCGCCTGGTTGCCATCAGTTTCCAGCGGCGCGGCATCGCCTGGCTGGTGTTCGTGCTGGTCGCGCTGTACGGCGTGTTCTGCTGGAAGCAGCTGCCGCTGGAAGCCTATCCCGACATCGCCGACACCAGCTCGCAGGTGGTCACGCAGGTGCCCGGCCTGGCGGCGGAGGAAGTCGAATCGCAGATCACCATTCCGCTTGAGCGCGAGATCATGGGCACGCCCGGCATGCACGTGATGCGCTCGAAGAGCACCTTCGGCCTGTCGCTGATCACCGTGGTGTTCCGCGACGGCGTGGAGGATTACTGGTCGCGCCAGCGCCTGCAGGAGCGCATCGCCAGCGTGGCCCTGCCCTACGGCGCGCAGCCGGGGCTCGATCCGCTGACCTCGCCCATCGGCGAGATCTACCGCTATACGCTGGAATCGAAGACGCGCTCGCTGCGCGAATTGTCGGAGCTGCAGTTCTGGACCGTGATCCCGCGCCTCAAGCAGGTGGCCGGCATCGCCGACGTCGGCAACTTCGGCGGCCTGACCACGCAGTTCCTGCTGGAGTTCGACCCCGCCAAGCTGAGCAAGTACAACCTGTCGCTCAAGCAGGTCACCGACGCCGTCAACGCCAACAACGCCAGCGCCGGCGGCAGCATCCTCAACCGCGGCCAGCAGGGCTTCGTGGTGCGTGGCGTCGGCCTGATCCACAACCTGGACGACCTGGGCAACGTGGTGGTCACGCAGAAGAACGGCGTGCCGGTGCTGGTCAAGGACCTGGGCGAAGTGCGCCTGGGCAGCAAGGAGCGCCACGGCATCCTGGGCAAGAACACCAATCCCGACACGATCGAGGGCATCGTGCTGCTGCTCAAGGGCGAGAATCCGTCGCTGGTGCTCAAGGACGTGCACGCGGCCGTGCAGGACCTGAACGACAACGTGCTGCCCAAGGACGTGAAGATCGTGCCCTACCTGGACCGCACCGGGCTGGTGGACGCCACGCTGCACACCATCGGCAAGACGCTGGTCGAGGGCATGCTGCTGGTGACGGTGGTGCTGGTGCTGTTCCTGGGCAGCCCGCGCGCGGCGGCCATCGTCGCCGTGACGATTCCGATGGCGCTGCTGACGGCGTTCATCTTCATGCATCACTTCCACATCCCGGCCAACCTGCTGTCGCTGGGGGCGATCGACTTCGGCATCGTGGTCGACGGCGCCATCGTGGTGATGGAGAACATCCTGCGCAAGTATGAGGAGAACCACGGCGCCGCGCTGCGCGCGCGCGACGTGATGAAGGCCACGCTGCAGGTGACCAAGCCCATCTTCTTCGGCATGATCGTCATCATCACCGCCTACCTGCCGCTGTTCACCTTCCAGCGCATCGAGTACAAGCTGTTCTCGCCGATGGCGTTCGCGATCGGCTTCGCGCTGCTGGGCGCGCTGGTGGTGTCGCTGACCCTGATACCCGGGCTGGCCTACCAGGCGTATCGCAAGCCGCGCAAGGTGTTCAACAATCCGGTGCTGGTCAAGGCCAAGCAGTTGTATGAGCCGTTTCTGGCGGCCGTGGTGGGCCGGTCGCGTGTGACGCTGGCGGCGTTCGCGCTGGCCTTCGCCGCCGTGTGCGCGCTGGGCGGCACCATCGGCCGCGACTTCCTGCCGTACCTGGACGAGGGCTCGATCTGGCTGCAGGTGACGCTGCCGCCGGGGATCTCGCTGGAGAAGGCGGCCGAGATGTCGGACGGCTTGCGCAGCGCGGCGCTGGAGTTCCCGGAGGTGGCCACCATCGTCACCCAGCTGGGCCGCAACGACGAGGGCACCGATCCGTGGACGCCGTCGCACATCGAGGTCAGCGTGACCTTGCATCCGTACGACACGTGGAAGTCCGGCCTGAGCAAGCAGGAGCTGATCGAGAAGATGGGCCGGCGCTTCGCCAAACTGCCCGGCACGCGGGTGGGCTTCACGCAGCCGATGATCGACGGCGTGCTCGACAAGCTGGCCGGCGCCCACAGCGACCTGGTGGTGAAAATCTACGGCAACGACTTCAAGGAGACGCGCCGCATCGCCGCCGACGTCGAACGCACGCTGGCCGCCGTGCCGGGCGCGGAGAGCGTGATCATCGACCAGGAACCGCCGCTGCCGCAGGTACGCATCGAGGTGGACCGGGCCGCCGCCGCGCGCTACGGCATCAACGCCGCCGACGTGGCCGACCTGATCGGCACGGGCATCGGCGGCAAGCCGGTGTCGCAGGTGTTCATCGACGACCGGCAGTACGACATCGGCGTGCGCTTCACCGACGCCTCGCGCAGCAATCCCGACACCATCGGCGATTTGCTGCTGACCTCGGCCACGGGGGCGCGCATCCCGCTGGCGCAGGTGGCGACGATACGCTTGGACGACGGCGAGAGCACCATCACGCGCGAGATGGGCAAGCGCCACCTGACCGTGCGGCTGGACCTGCGCGGGCGCGACCTGGCCTCCTTCCTGGACGACGCCAAGGCGCAGATCGAGGCCAAGGTGCGCTACGACCACGGCCGCGTGCAGCTGGCCTGGGGCGGTCAGTTCGAGAACCAGCAGCGGGCGCAGGCGCGCCTGGCGCTGATCATGCCGATGGTGGTGGCGCTGATGTTCGTGCTGCTGTTCGCGCAGTTCAAGAACCTGCGCCAGCCGGCCATGATCCTGGCGGCGGTGCCGCTTGGCGCGCTGGGCGGGCTGGTCGCGCTACATCTGCGTGGCATGACGCTCAATGTGTCGAGCGCGGTCGGCTTCATCGCGCTGTTCGGCGTGGCGGTGATGGACGGCATTTTGATGGTGTCCAACCTGAACCAGCTGCGCGCCGAGGGCGGGCTGACGCTGAAGGATGCGGTGCTCAAGGGGGCCTACAGCCGCTTCCGTCCGGTGCTGATGACGGCCAGCGTGGCCGCGCTGGGCCTGCTGCCGGCCGCGCTGGCGCACGGCTTGGGCAGCGACGTGCAGCGGCCGCTGGCCACCGTCGTGGTCGGCGGGCTGATCACCGCCACCGGCCTGACGCTGGTGTGGCTGCCGGCGCTGTACTACCTGGTCGAACGGTATTTCGAGAACAAACCCAAACAGGCCGAGGACGGTCTGGTGCAAGCGGAGCAAGTCCATGACATTTAAACTCAACCCCGTGTGCGCGCTGCTGGCGATGTGCGTCGCCCTGCCCGCTTCAGGCCAGGTCACCTTGCGCGAGTATGCGGCGGCCGCCGCCCAGTACAGCCTGGACTTGCAGATGCAGCGCGAGAATGTGGGCAGCGCGCAGGCCGGCGTGTCGGTGGCTGGCGTGCGGCCCGATCCGGTGCTCACGGCCGGCATCGACTCGCGGGAATTGAACGCGGCGAACAAGCCGAACGCCCCCACCGCCACCACCATGGGCGTGGCGCTGACCATCGAGACGGCCGGCAAGCGCGGCCAGCGCATCCGCGCCGCGCAGGCGGCGGTCAAGGTCGGCGAGGCCACGCTGGACGGCGGCCGCCGCCAGCTGTACGCCGACGCGGCGGCGGCCTACACCGAATCGTGCCGCGCGCGCCAGGCGCTGGTGCGGCAGGAGTCGACGCTGCGGGCGCTGGACGATATCGTCAAGGCCAATACCGTGCGGCGCAAGGTCGGCGATATCGGCGGGCTGGAGTTGTCGCAGTCGCAGGTGGAGCGCGACCGCTTCGAGGCGGATGTGGTGTCGGCGCGGGCGCAGGTGCAGGCGGCGGCAGAGTCGCTGTCGATCCCGCTGGGACGGCGTTACAGCGAGGTGTTCGGCAGCGCGGAGCTGGCTTGCGATGCGCCCGCCGTCAACGGGCTGGACGACGTGGAGCAGCTGGTGCGGCAGGCGCAGGACGGGCGCGACGACATCCGCATCGCGCGCGCGGCGCTGGAGGCGTCGCGCGCCTCGGCCGATCTGGCGCAGGCCAATCGCTGGGTCGATCCGGTGGTGAACGTCAGCTTGAAGAACACGCCGTCGGTGCATGCGCTGACCGACGCGGGCGGCGCGGTGACCAATTCGCCGACGCAGCGTTCGCTGAGCCTGGGGTTGACGGTGTCGGTGCCGATACCGCTGTCGCGCACGCAGCGCGGCGAGGTGTTGCAGGCGCAGTCGGCGGTCACGCAGGCCACGCTGGCGCTGCGCTCGGCCGAGCTGAAGGCGCAGATCGACGTGCGGCGTCTGTACGCACAGTACCGCGCGGCGCAGGCCAACGAGCAGCGTTATCGGGAATCGGTGCTGACGCAGTCGGACAAAGTCGTGGAAGGCATGCGCCTGTCCTACAAAAAAGGCGCGGCCTCGTTGCTGGAACTGCTAACCGCGCAGCGCTCCGCCGACGAAGTCTACCAAGCCTACCTGCAAGCAAAAGCCGACCTGGCCACCGCCACCGTGCAACTGCAACTAGCCGCCGGCGCCAACTAAGCTGCAAACCCATTGGGGTCAAGTCTGACATTCGGACTGAAGCTCTGCCGTAGGCGCGCGCCTACGGCAGAGCTCGTGTCCGAATGTCAGACTTGACCCCAATTTACGTGTCCGAATGTCAGACTTGACCCCAATTTATGACCCCAATTTAATTTGGTGGTTTGAACATTGTGCGGAACGCTTGTAGGGCGGCGGGCTGGTAGATCGTCGCTTGGGTTTCGGCGGGCAGTGGCTGGTAGTGCCAGCGCAAACCTTGCGGCGCGCGGGCGGTCAGCAGCGTCGACAATTGCGCGCTTCCCTTGTCCATGCCGGCCGTGCCGCTGCTGGCGAAATAGAAGCTCTGCGCCCTGGCCGCGCGCTGGTCCAGCAGCGTTGGCGCTTCGTTCAGCAGCTTGCCGTCGTTCCACCACAGGCTGGGATCGATCGCGATGTAGTGATCGAACAGCCCCGGCTCGCGCAGGAAGGTTTCAACCACGAACAGGCCGGCCAGCGATTCGCCAATCAGGGCGGTCTCGCCCGTGGTGCGGTAGCGCTGCTTCACCGCCGGCATCAGCTCTTCGCGGATGAAGCGGCGGAAATGCGCGGCGCCGCCCACCACCGGGGCGATCTTCTTGTCCTCGGCGTTGTCGGTCGGGCCGGTCATGTCGCGGCGGCGCTGCGTGTTCTCTATGCCGACCAGCATGAATGGGCGCATGGTGCCGTTGTCGACCGACACTTGCAGCAGGCCGGCGATGTGCAGGAAGTCCTCGCGCAGGCCGCCGTCGGGCATGTACAGCACGGGCAACGGCGCGTCGGCCGGCAAGGCGTAGCCGCGCGACATGTAGACGTTGATGTGCCGCGTTTCGCCCAGCGCCTTCGATGCGATGTTGAAGCTTTCGCCGATCACCAACGGCGTGGCGGCCGCAACCGCAGTCTCGGCGTGCACCTGTCCGCCGAGACTGGCGCCCAGCAGCGCCGCCGCCAGCCACGCGCTTGCATGAAACTTGTTGAGCATAACGATGTGCCGCATTTCCCGCCCTTCACGTTGTTGTCGAGTGAGCGGGAGTCTGGCGCAAGCGGAGGCGGCGGTCAAGGCATGGTGGCGGCTCAGGCGTCGATCAGCTGCACCACCACCTTGCCTTTGGCGCGGCCTTGTTCCAGGTAGGCCAGGCCGTCCTTGGCCTGCGTGAACGGGAACACCTTGTCGATCACCGGACGGATGCGCCCGGCCTCGATGAGCTGCGTGATCTCGCCAAGCTGCTTGCCGTCCGGGCGTACGAACATGAAGGCGTAGGTGGCGCGGTGCCTGGCCGCGAGGCGGATGATCTTGCGGCTCAACAGGCCGAACACGAACCGCATCAGGAAGTTCATCCCGCGCGCGCGGGCGAAGGCGGCGTCCGGCGGGCCGACGAGCGAGACCACCGCGCTGGCCGGCTTCAGGACGCCGATGGCCTTCTCCAGCCCGTCGCCGCGCGTCGTGCCGAGCACGGCGTCGTAGCCCTTCAGCACTTGCTCGACTTGCTGCTTGGTGTAGTCGACCACCTCGTCGGCGCCCAGGCCGCGCACCAGCTCGACGTTGCCGCCGCTGGTGGTCGTGCCTACCGTGGCGCCGAGGTGCTTGGCCAGCTGGATCGCGAACGTGCCGATGCCGCCCGAGCCCGCCGGGATGAACACCTTCTGCCCGGGCCGCAGCCGCAGCCGTTCCTTGAGCGCCTGCCATGAGGTCAGCCCCACCATCGGGATCGAGGCGGCCTGCACGAAGCTGAGGTTGGCCGGTTTCGGCGCGGCGGCATACTCGGGCACGGCGGCATATTCGGCCAGCGTGCCGGTGCCCAGGTCGAAGACGCTGGCGTACACTTCGTCCCCCACCTTGAAGCGGCTGACGCGGCTGCCCGCTTCCACCACGATGCCCGCAACGTCGCTGCCCAGCGTGGCCGGCAGCTGGAATTTCAGGATGGGCTTGAAGTCGCCCTTGGGGATCACGTAGTCGATGGGATTGAGGCCGACCGCGTGGACCTGCACCAGGATTTCGTCCGGCTTGATCGCGGGACGCGGAATGTCGGCGAATTCGACCACGCCGGGCTTGCCGTACCGCTTGAGGATGAGTGCCTTCATGATTGCCTTCTTTTCGTTGTAGTCTTATGCCAGCCGCAGGTCCTTGCGCATGCCCGCGTCCATCACGCCGGCCGGCGCGAAGGTGCGCAGCAGGCGCAGGCGTCCGGCCAGCGTACCAGAGGTGTAGCGCAGTTTCGGCGCGCGGGCCAGCGCCGCTTTCAACACCGTCGCCGCCACCACTTCCGGCCCATCCGCGGTCGCCATGACTTCCTGCACGCGCCGGGTGACGGCGGCGCGCACCTCGCCGTAGGCGTCGAGCTTGGCGTCCGCCGCCAGCATGTTGGCGTCGAACGGGGTGCTGGTGTAGGCCGGCTCGATGACGACGGCGCGGATGCCCCAGTTGCGCAACTCGTGGTCCAGCGATTCGGTGTAGCCCTCGACCGCGTGCTTGGTGGCGGCGTACAGCGCGGCATACGGCATCGGCAGGAAGCCGAGCACCGAGCCGATGTTGACGATGCGTCCGGCGCGCTGCGCCCGCATGTGCGGCAGCACGGCGCGCGTCATGCGCACCAGGCCGAAGAAGTTGGTGTCGAAGATGGCTTGGGCCTGCCCGATCGAGCTTTCCTCGGCGCCGGCCGGCGCCACGCCAATCCCGGCGTTGTTGACCAGCAGATCGATGCGCCCCTCGCGCCCGATCACCTCGGCGACGGCGGCCTGCACCGAGGCGTCGCTGGTCACGTCCAGCGACAGCATCTCGACGCCCTGCCGCGCCGACTGCGCGCCACGGCGGCTGGTGCCGTACACCTTGAAGCCGGCCTCGGCCAGCCGCTTCGCCGTGGCGGCCCCTATGCCGGACGAGGCGCCGGTGACCAATGCGATCTTGCTGCTCATGGTATTTCCTCTCAAGTGAATATGATGGTCATCATATTTTAATGCAAAAAAAACGGCCGCCCGTCGCTTCAGGCGGCCTTCGGGCTCAGTTGATTCAGGGTGGCCGCGCACAGCGCCGCCGACAGCTTGGGATCGTCCACCGCGCGCGCCATCATGGTGGTGCCGATCAGGGAACACACCAGCGCCATCGCCCGCTCGTGCGCCTGCGGCTGGCCCCAGTCGGGCATCTGGCGGGCGAACAGGTCGATCATTTCCTTGATGTGGATGGTCGCGGCGCGCCGCACCTCCGGCGCCTGGCGCGGCATTTCCGAACCCAGCGCGGAGACCGGGCAGCCGGTCTCGATGGCGTCGATGTGCTGCGGCGACAGGTAGGCTTGCATCATGGCCTGCAGCGCCTGCCCGGGCGGCGCGGCGGCGGCCACCCGCGCGGCCAGCGCGACCGACTCGGCGCCGGCGCGGTCGCCGGCCTCGGCCAGCAGCGCGTCGCGCGATTCGAAGTGCGCGTAGAAACCACCGTGCGTCAGGCCCGCCTCCTTCATGATGTCGGCCACGCCGGTGCCGTCGTAGCCGCTGCGCCGGATGGCGCGCGAGGCCACCTCCACGATGCGTTCGTGGGTGGCTTCCTTGCGGCTGACGGCTGCGCGTTTGGTTTGTTTCGATTCCATGATGGTCATCATATCCTATTTTTTGCCGCCGTGCACGCGACCGTTCAAAACCCGCTTGACATGGCGGCCGTCTTTGCCAATACTATACCTTATGGTTAAGTATAACGATCCCCAGCTGGACCTGATCTTCGCGGCGCTGTCCGACGCCACGCGGCGCGGCGTGCTGGCGCAGCTGGGCAACGGCAGTTGCACCGTCACGGAGTTGGCGCAGCAATACGAGATGTCGCTGCCCGGCTTCATGAAGCACCTGGCCGTGCTGGAAACAGCCGGCCTGATCGCCCGCTCGAAGGAGGGACGCGTGGTGCGCTGCGAGCTGCATGCCGCGCCCATGCAGGACGCCGCCATGTGGATCGCCCATTACCAGCGTTTCTGGACCGGCCAGCTCGATGCGCTGGGACGCTATCTCTATCACCAGGAGGAAGTCGCATCATGCCAACCGCAGAACAACCCGCCCAAGTCAACCTCCGACGGGTCTACCCCGTCGCCCCCGAAAAAGTCTGGCGCGCGTGGACCGACCCGCAAGCGCTGAGCCAGTGGTTCGGCCCCGGCGAGGCCTCGCTGACCAGGGCGGACATCGACCTGCGCGAAGGCGGCCAATACCACCTCGCCTTCGCCGGCCCCGACGGCGGCCTGAACCAGATGACCGGCGTGTACCAGGAGGTGCGCCCGTTCACGCGGCTGGTGTTCACCTGGGCCTGGCACAGCACGCCGGAACGGGTGTCGCGGGTCAGCATCGACCTGGCGCCGGTGGCCGAAGGCACCGAGCTGCGCTTCGTGCACGACCGCTTCCTCGACGAACAGGCGCGCATCAACCACGAGCGCGGCTGGGCATTTTTCTTCAGCAGTCTCGATCGTTTTTTACAGGAGGTGTGAAATGAAATACCAGGGAAGCTGCCACTGCGGCAGAGTGAAGTTCGAAGCCGAGGGCGAGATCACCTCGGCCATGTCCTGCAATTGCTCGATGTGCCAGCGCAAGGGCACCTTGATGTGGTTCGTGCCGCGCCCGGACATGTATCTGCTGACGCCGGACGACAACGCCAGCACCTATCTGTTCAACAAGCATTTGATCAAGCACCGCTTCTGCCCGACCTGCGGCATCTCGCCCTACAGCGAGGGCACGGCGCCCAACGGCGAGGCCATGGCGGCGATCAATATCCGCTGCATCGAGGGCATCGACCTGGACGCCATTCCGGTCAAGCACTATGACGGCCGCGCGATTTAATCCGCTCGACCTCCGGTGGCTTTGCTTTTAGAATAAGATTCCGAACCGATAAGGCAGCGCGAATGAAATCCAGCTCCACCGATGCAACCGAGATGCTGTTCTCCTACGGCACGCTGCAACAGCCGGAAGTGCAGATGGCCACCTTCGGCCGCCTGCTGTCCGGCCGCCAGGACAGCCTGCCGGGCTATCGCCTGTCGGCGGTGGCGATAGACGATCCGGCCGTGGTCGCCACCAGCGGCAAGACGCATCATCCGATTGTTTCCCGCAGCGGGTCGCCGGACGATCAGGTGGCCGGCGCGGTGCTGGCGGTGACGGCCGAAGAGCTGCGCGACTCGGACCGCTACGAGGTGGCGGCCTACCGCCGCCAGAGCGTGACGCTGGCTTCGGGCACGCTCGCCTGGGCGTATGTGGACGCGCGCGACGCGCCGCCCGGCGTCGGCTAACGGCGCGGCCATAAAAAAGGGCAGCCTCAGCTGCCCTTCCTGTTACCTCACCACGCTAGATTCAGATCGCTGCAATCGCCGCGTTGAACGTCGCGCTTGGACGCATGACCGCTTCGGTCTTGGCCGGATCCGGGTAGTAGTAGCCGCCGATGTCCATGGCCTTGCCCTGCACCGAGTTCAGCTCTTCGACGATCTTGGCTTCGTTGGCCGCCAGCGTCTTCGCCAGTGGCGCGAAGTAGGCTTGCAGTTCAGCGTCCTCGGTCTGCGCCGCCAGCGCCTGCGCCCAGAACAGCGACAGGTAGAAGTGGCTGCCACGGTTGTCCAGCTCGCCCGTGCGGGTCGATGGCGACTTGTTGTTGTCCAGCAGCTTGCCGGTGGCTTCGTCCAGCGTCTTGGCCAACAGCTTGGCCTTGGCGTTGCCGGTCTTGATGCCCAGGTCTTCCAGCGACACCGCCAGCGCCAGGAACTCGCCCAGCGAATCCCAGCGCAGGTGGTTCTCTTCCACCAGCTGCTTGACGTGCTTCGGTGCCGAACCGCCGGCGCCGGTCTCGTACATGCCGCCGCCGGCCATCAGCGGAACGATCGACAGCATCTTGGCGCTGGTGCCCAGTTCCAGGATCGGGAACAGGTCGGTCAGGTAGTCGCGCAGGATGTTGCCGGTCACCGAGATGGTGTCCAGGCCGCGGAAGGCGCGCTCCAGCGTGTAGCGCATGGCGCGGGTCTGCGACATGATCTGGATGTCCAGGCCCTTGGTGTCGTGGTCCTTCAGGTAGACCTGCACCTTCTTGATCACTTCGTTCTCGTGCGGACGATAGCTGTCCAGCCAGAACACGGCCGGCATGCCGGAGTTGCGGGCGCGGGTGACGGCCAGCTTGACCCAGTCGCGGATCGGCGCGTCCTTGACCTGGCACATGCGCCAGATGTCGCCCGCTTCCACGGTCTGGGTCAGCAGCACTTCGCCGGTGGCCAGGTCGGTGATGTTGGCGGTGCCGCCTTCCGACACTTCGAAGGTCTTATCGTGCGAGCCGTATTCCTCGGCCTGCTGGGCCATCAGGCCGACGTTCGGCACGGTGCCCATGGTCTTCGGATCGAAGTTGCCATGCCATTTGCAGAAGCCGATCATCTCCTGGTAGATGCGGGCGAAGGTCGATTCCGGCATCACGGCCTTGACGTCCTTCGGACGGCCGTCGGCGCCCCACATCTTGCCGCCGATGCGGATCATGGCCGGCATCGACGCGTCGACGATGATGTCGTTCGGCGAGTGGAAGTTGGTGATGCCCTTGGCCGAGTCGACCATGGCCAGTTCCGGACGGTTGGCGTGGCAGGCGTGCAGGTCCTTGAGGATCTCTTCCTTCTGCGAGGCCGGCAGCTTCTCGATCTTCTCGTACAGGTTGGCCATGCCGTTGTTGACGTTGACGCCCAGCTCATCGAACAGCGCCTGGTGCTTGGCGAACGCGTCCTTGTAGAAGATACGCACGCAGTGGCCGAACACGATCGGGTGCGACACCTTCATCATGGTGGCCTTGACGTGCAGCGAGAACATCACGCCGGTCTTGAAGGCGTCGTCGATTTCCTTCTCGTAGAACTCCAGCAATGCCTTTTTGCTCATGAACATGCTGTCGATGATCTCGCCGGCCTGCAGCGAGACCTTCGGCTTGAGCACGATGGTCTTGCCGGAGTCGGTGATCAGTTCCATCTTGACGTCGCGCGCGTGGTCCAGCGTCAGCGATTTTTCGCCGTGGTAGAAGTCGCCGTGGTGCATATGCGACACGTGGGTGCGCGATGCCTGGCTCCACTCGCCCATCGAGTGCGGGTGCTTGCGGGCGTATTCCTTGACCGCCTTCGGTGCGCGGCGGTCGGAGTTGCCTTCGCGCAGGACCGGATTGACCGAGCTGCCGATGCACTTGCCGTAGCGGGCCTTCAGGGCCTTTTCCTCGTCGGTCTTGGCTTCCTCCGGATAGTCCGGCAGCTTGTAGCCGCGCGCCTGCAACTCGCGGATGCAGGTCATCAGCTGGCCGACCGAGGCGCTGATGTTGGGCAGCTTGATGATGTTGGTGTCGGCGAGCTGGGTCAAGGCGCCCAGTTCGGCCAGGGTGTTCGGAACCTTCTGCTCGTCGCTCAGGTATTCGGGGAACTCGGCCAGCACCCGCGCCGCCACCGAGATGTCGCTGGAGGTCACGTCTACACCAGCCGATGCGGCGAATTTCTTGATAATAGGCAGCAGCGAATAGGTCGCCAGCATGGGCGCTTCATCGGTCAGCGTGTAGATGATTTTAGATTTCTGTGTTGCCATGTTCATTCCATGTCATGCGGGCGATACCCGCCGATTGAATTCTCTCCGTTTCGGATTACAAGATGATGTGTCGTAATCCGGCAACGGCCCCAGACTGCATTTTAGACCTGTTGGCGGCACATGCCCAGAGGCGGATTCTGCGTATGGTTTTTTTGTCTACGGTAAATGTAAAAAGAACATCCACCAAAGTTGCTACATGGCATCACTTCTGCAACTAAAAGTTTCAAACATTGATCTCGATACATATTTCATTGTTGCAGCAGTGTTGAAAGTGATTATGTGTGAGATTCCGAGCCGCACCGCCCAACTAAGATCGTGGAAGCGTTCCACCAAATTCTCATTTGGATATTTGGAATGCTTATATGCCCTAAGGAGGCGATATGAAATTTCAGAATTGGACCATAGCAAGCCGGCTGGGCCTGGGTTTCGGCCTGTGCGCCGTGTTTTTGTTGGTGATCATCGCGCTGGCCCTGAACAGCATGCGCCAGATCCAGGGACGCCTGGACGAGATCACCAAAATCAACGACGTGGAAACCAAACTGGCCCAGACCATGGACCTGACGGTTACAGAACGCGCGCTCGCCACGCGCAACCTGATCCTGCTCAAGGAAGACAAGGAAATCCAGATCGAGGTCACCCGCATCGGCGAGCAGGAGAAGAAATACGCGGCCGCCCAGGACCAGCTGGGCCAGATGTTCACCAAGCTGGCCGGCACCTCGAACGAGGAAAAGGAGTTGCTCGACCAGATCCGCAAGCAGGCCGACCAGGCCACGCCCTTCGTCCAGCGCGCCGCCGCGCTGGCGCTGGAGCAGAAGCAGGACGAGGCCTACAAGCTGCTGCGCTATGAGTTCCGGCCGGTGCAGAAGCGCTGGTGGGAATTGCTGCGCAAGCTGATCGCGGTCGAGGAGAAGCAGAACGTCGAGGCGTCCGAGGCGGCCGAGGTGGCCTACGGCCAGGCCCGCACCGTGATGCTGGTGATGGGCTCCCTGGCGCTGGTGACCAGCGTGCTGGCGGCCTGGCTGATCACCCGCGGCGTCACCCGCCAGCTGGGCTGCGAGCCGTCCGAGGCCGCCGAGATCGCCGGCCAGATCGCCGCCGGCAACCTCACCGTGCGGGTCGAGCCCAAGCACGGCGACGAGTCCAGCCTGCTGTACGCGATGCGCTCCATGCGCGACAGCCTGGCGCGCATCGTCAACCAGGTGCACGCCAGCACCGAGACCATCGCCGCCGCCGCCGGCCAGATCGCCTCCGGCAACCTCGACCTGTCCTCGCGCACCGAGCAGCAGGCCAGCACGCTGGAGGAGACCGCCTCGTCGATGGAGGAGCTCACCAGCACCGTGCGCCTGAACACCGACCACGCGCGCCAGGCCAACGGGCTGGCCGAGTCGGCCTCCGACGTGGCGGCCAAGGGCGGCGCCGTGGTGGCCCAGGTGGTCGACACCATGGCCGCCATCGACGTCTCGGCGCGCAAGATCGTCGACATCATCGCGGTGATCGACGGCATCGCCTTCCAGACCAACATCCTGGCGCTGAACGCCGCCGTGGAAGCGGCGCGCGCCGGCGAACAGGGACGCGGCTTCGCGGTGGTCGCCACCGAGGTGCGCAACCTGGCCCAGCGCTCGGCCGCCGCCGCCAAGGAGATCAAGGACCTGATCGGCGACTCGGTCGACAAGGTGCAGGCCGGCAACCGGCTGGTCGAACAGGCCGGCACCACCATGCACGACGTGGTCTCCAGCGTCAAGCGCGTCACCGACATCATGTCCGAGATCATGCTGGCCAGCCAGGAGCAATCGTCGGGCATCGAGCAGATCAACACGGCGGTCACGCAGATGGACGACGTGACCCAGCAGAACGCCGCGCTGGTCGAGGAGGCGGCCGCCGCCGCGCACGCCATGCAGGACCAGGTCAACAGCCTGAACGAGCTGGTCAGCGTGTTCCGCACCGAGGCCCCGGCCGCGCGGCCGGCGCTGCAGCGGGTGGCGGTGGCGGTGCCGTCGGCCATGCGGGCCCCGGCCCTGACCGCGGCGGCGCGTCCGCGCGGCCCGGCCAAGGTCGACACGCAGGAATGGGAACAATTCTAAAACGGAGGAATCGCAATGGGTAAGCTGGACAAGATCGACGACACGGCCGTGCGCGCCACGCCCCACATCTTCTGGCACGGCAGCCAGGTCGCGCCCGAGGCGCGCTGGCGGCAGGCCGGGCAGCGCGCCGCCACCATCTGGCTGACCGGCCTGAGCGGCGCGGGCAAGTCGACGCTGGCCAGCGCGCTGGAGGACAAGCTGGTGCAGGCCGGCCACCCGGCCTACGTGCTCGACGGCGACAACCTGCGCCACCACCTGAACCGCGACCTGGGCTTCTCGCCGGCCGACCGCCAGGAGAACATCCGCCGCAGCGCCGAGGTGGCGCGCATGATGAACGACGCCGGCCTGATGGTGATCTGCGCCTTCATCTCGCCGCTCCGCCAGGACCGCGAGATGGCGCGCCAGATCATCGGCGCCGACAACTTCCTCGAGACCCACATCAGCACCTCGGCCGACGTGTGCGAGGCGCGCGACCCCAAGGGCCTGTACAAGAAGGCCCGGGCCGGCCTGATCCCGGAGTTCACCGGCGTGTCGGCGCCGTACGAGCCGCCGCTGGCGCCGGCGCTGTCGCTCGACACCGGCATGCTGTCGCTGGAGCAGTCGTGCGACCGCCTGTTCCAGCAGCTGGCGCGCCGCTTCGTCTGAGCCGGCCATGACGCACTACGACGTCTTCAACGGCGACGCCGACGGCATCTTCGCGCTGCACCAGCTGCGCCTGGACACGCCGCGGCAGGCCGAGCTGATCACCGGCGTCAAGCGCGAGATCGAGCTGCTGCAGCGGGTGCCGCACGGCTGCGGCGGCCAGGTGACGGTGCTGGACGTCTCGCTCGACTGCAACGCCGCCGCGCTGCGCCGCGTGCTCGACGGCGGCGCGGCGGTCGAGTATTTCGACCACCACTCGGCCGACTGCGCCTTCGCCCATCCGCGCCTGCGGCTGCACTGCGACGGTTCGCCCGAGGTCTGCACCAGCATCCTGGTGGACCGCCACCTCGCGGGCCGGCGGCGGCCGTGGGCGGTGGCGGCGGCCTTCGGCGACAACCTGGACGGGCCGGCGCAGCAGCTGGCCGGGCAGCTCGGGCTGGACGCCGCCGCCGTGGCCGCGCTGGCCCAGCTGGGCCGGGTGGTCAACTACAACGCCTACGGCGAGAGCGAGCACGACCTGCACATCGCGCCGGCCGCGCTGTACCGCGCGCTGGGCGCCTACGCGCAGCCGCAGGATTTCATCGCCGGCAGCGAGCTCTACCGCATGCTGTGCGACGGCTACCGCGACGACTGCGCGCGCCTGCGCAGAACCTGCGCCCGCACGCCGAGCTCGACGCCGGCACGCGGTCCCGTCCTGCCGGCCAGCGCCTGGGCGCGCCGCGTCAGCGGCGTGCTGGCAACCAACTGGCCGCGCGCAGCGGCGCCTCGTTCGCCGTGCTCAACGAGCGCGACGACGGCAACCACCTGGTCAGCGTGCGCTCCGGCGCGCCGCCCGGCGCACAGCGCCTGCGGCTGCGCCAGCAATTCGGCAGCGGCGGCGGACGCAGGCCGCCGCCGGCATCAACCGCCTGCCGGCGTCCGAGCTGGGCCGCTTCATGGACAGCTTCCGCCGCTACTTCACCACCCCGCAAGACCTTATCCTTCAGAAAGAATGACCATGCAGAACACTTCAAGCAGCCAGCGCCCGCGTCCGGCGATGATGATCCCGCTGCGCCGCTGCGGCAGCCACGCGCTGCGGCTGCGGCTCAACATGTCGCCGCAGTTCTACTCGCCCTACCCGCTGCACATCGTCGACATGATGCCGCTGCTGCCGCTGTACGGCGACCTGCGCGACGACCGCGCCTACTTCAACCTGGTGGTCGACGTGGTCGGCCTGCAGGCGGTGAGCATGGTCAAGTGGCCGGAGGTGGTGTTCGATCCGGTCGAAATCTTCGAGACGCTGCGCAACCAGCCGCGCAGCATCCACCGCGTGGTGTGGGAGCTGCTGCTGCGCGCGGGCGAGAAGCGAGGCGCGCGGGTGGTGATGGACAAGTCGCTCGACAGCGTGCACTACGCGCAGGAGCTGATGACGCTGCTGCCGGACATGGTGTTCGTCAACGTGGTGCGCGATCCGCGCGCGCAGGTGGCGTCGATGAACCGCGCCATCATCCACGACTTCGACACCCTGCTCAACGCCGAGACCTGGCTGGCCGCGCACCAGGCGGCCGACCGCGTGATGCAGCAGTGGCCCGAGCGCGTGCTGACCATCCGCTACGAGGACTTCCTGTCGCAGCAGCAGCACACGCTGGAGGCGTTGTGCCAGTTCCTGGGCCTCGAGTTCCTGCCGCAGATGCTGGACGTGGCCGGCTCGCGCGAGGCGCGCCAGCTGTCGCAGATGTCGGCGCTGTGGTCGTCCAACTGCTACCCGCCGATCGCCGCCAACATCGACAAGTTCAAGCAGCAGCTCACGCTCGACGAGATCAACGTGATCGAGACGCTGACCGGCGACTACATGGACCGCTACGGCTACACCCGGCTGGCGGCCGGCGACGCGCAGCTGACGCCGGCGCGGCGCGAGCAGGCCGCGGCCAAGTCGGTCAGCGGGCGCGAGCAGGCCTGGCGCGACCTCGAACAGAGCAACTTCCGCGACTACGCGCTGCGCCGCAGCCGCGCCGACTACCTGGCCCGCCTGCGCGCGCGGCTGACGTCGCAGCCGGCGCCGAGCGGCCGCGAGCAGCTCGTCACGCTCGACCAGCTCGACCCGGCCGCGTTCGAGCCGGCCGACTGAGAAGCCGGCCGGGCCGGCCGGCTCCAGCGAGAGCGGGAGTGCGCCCATGATTGGACTATAATGGTTTCATCACAGTTGGAGCATGCTGTCATGAAACTCAAAGCCCGTCGTCCCGATCGGTTCCAGGCCCCGACCGCCTTGCAAGGTGATGCCCCATTCCTGGGCGCCACCGTCAGGCAATGGGACCGGGCCATCGTCGGCAATATGGAGCAGACTCTGGCGCAAATTAAACGGCAAGCCGCGTCGGCGCCAAAGCGCGACGTGGCCACCGCCACGACATTTGATGTCGCCAGTTACGCCAGCCGGCGCCTGCCCGCAGCCAAATAAACCCACCTGACGTCAACGCGGCCCCGGCCGCGTTTTTTCCAATGGCCGCTCCCCACGACAACGCCGAAGCCGATCCGCTGGTGGTGATATTCGCGGGGCCCAACGGCTCGGGGAAGGCGAACACCTGACGATCACCTACACGCCGGACGGCGCGCCGGTGACTGCACGCCAGCCAGTAGCCTGACGCCGTCCCGCGCCAAACCGCTAACCCAGCAACTCCACGCACTTGGCCAGCGCCAGCCGCAGCTCGCGCAGCTTGGGCGGCTTGCTCAGCACCTGGTCCACGTGCACCGGCGCCTCGCCGCTGTCGGGGATCAGGCGCTGGCCCCAGCCGGTCAGCAGGATCACCGGCGTGGCCGGCGCCACCCGCTTGACCGTCTCGGCCACCTTGCGCCCATCCACGTACGGCATGCCCAGGTCGGTGATCACCACCGCGAACCCCTGCCCCGCCTGCTCGGCCGCGCAGAAGGCGTCGATGCCGGCCTGGCCGCCGTCGGCCCGGGTGACCTCGTGGCCG